>JAPLGZ010000111.1 GCA_026389895.1 Chloroflexota bacterium
ATTGCGTATTTTCTGTCAAATGGTAAAAATAGAGCGATGCTGGTTGTTTTGTGATGCCTCTGCTGCGTTGGCATCTCTTATCCGTGTGAAGTGGTCCCCAGTTGAATTCGCCAAGCACCACATACGGCATGGGTTTATCGGGTGTATAAACGCGCTGCACTGTCAACCGGTCATCGGCAAAGAAGGCAGGTTGACCGGCAAAAATCGCTGAGGCCAATCCTTCGGTATAACTTCTTTCTTCGCCACCTGGCATTTTGTAGCGGTCTTCTACGACGAAACTGACCCCCAAATCGTGTAAAACCGTCATGCCGATAAGTGCTGGATCGATGTCGAGAATATCGGGCCCCAAGTGGCGAAAATGTTGTAATACGGGCGCCCGCTCGGTCAAGGTGCGCGGATCATCGCGGCTGATATAGCCCACTGTCAACGGTTTTTGGTGCACGGTCTGGTAGAGCAGATAGCCAGGGCGGTCGTAGTTCATGGGCAAATTGAGCACCGCGCCGGTGTCGGGCAGATCGCGCAATTGTGTGTAAAAGGCGGGGGTGTCAGGCGGACTGAGTGGGAAGGGCGCCACCCAGAATTCGCCCAGCACAAGCACCGCACTCAACAGGGCCAGGATCAGGCCCACAACGGGGCGTCGATGTCTGAGCAGCGCCGCTAACCCTAACCCGGCTGTTATTGCCAGCGACAATTCCACCATCAGCGCATAGCGGCTGACACTCCGGCTGATCCGCATAAACGGGACAACTTGGTTAAGCACGGCATACGGTGTCCACTCGACGCTTGCCGTGCCAGCCGACGGAATATCCGTCTGTGTGATGTTGCCCAAATGCATGTGTGGCCCCAACGCCAGCAGCAGAAAAAAAACGGCGCTCATCAGCCAGAACGCACTCTGGCGGCGAATTTTCCAGGCTGCGACTAGCGTCAAGGCCAATGCGGTATAGCCAATGCTGATCGTATGTTCGCTGGGCGGCGCCACCTGATTGCCGATCCAGGTCAGGCTGGCCGGCAGGAAAAAAGGATGCAGCCGGTTGGGCACGAAAAAATCCATCAAACTGGCGCTGAAAATATACAAATCTGACGAAGGCCGCACCATAAAGCTAAATTCCGTCGCCTCACGCAACATGGGGAGGAGCAGCGGCGCGAGAACGAGCACAAAGAGCGCACCCGCGACCAGCGCTGGTCGCAGCGCGGAGATTAGTCGGTGAGCAGTCGTAAGTGGCGGACTTGTTTGGGGCGCCTGAGGGCTTACTTCCTGGTTTCGTAAAGGAAGCCAATGCCAACCAATCGCAATCACTGTAAAAAAGAAGAGATAGAGGACAAAATACCAGTCGCACAGGCCAGTCAAGATCAAAAAGAGCCCCGCCAGCAGCGCACTACGCACCCAGGCCTGTTGTCGCCGGCTCGCGGCCAGTGCACGCAGCAGGTATAAGATATAAAACGGCAGCCACTCCAAGCTCATCACCTGCATATGCCCCAGTAAATGGGCCATATGAAACGGTGAAAAGGTAAAGATCAGACCGGCGAGAAAGGCCGCCGATTTTTGCTGACCGATTTTTGCCAGCCGATCCTGTTCATCGTGATGTTGCGGGCTATCTTCGGCGTTTTTTCCTAAAACCCACAAGGTTAGTAAATAGACGCCGTAGCCACCCATGATCCAACTGAAAAAGACCACGGCGTTGTAGGCGGGAATCAAGTCTGTGCTCAGTTGAATGGGCAGTGTGAGCAGACCGTTAAACGGGTTCAGCGTATGAAAGTAGAGGTTGACGCCGGTCGGATAAAAAAGTGCATTCGTCATATACGGGTTGTGGATCTGTTCCACCAACGCCGTCTTGATCCACCACAAGTTCCAATAATTTTGCCAACCGTCAAAGCTGTCACCGGGGATGGCGGTGGTCAAGTTGCGCACGAGCGGCCATGTCATGATGGCGGTGAGCAGAAGGTAGGCGACAAGCACCCCCGTATGACTGAAACGATTGGCGATTTTTGGTTTTTGATTTACGCCACGTGGTGTAGGCCTGTGGGCTACCGGTCGATCAATCATCGGCGAACCTGGCACTTTGGTGCTTGTGTTTTCACTCGCCATGCGCCAGCTTTGCCGCCTGCAAAATATTGCTTAATAACATCACATTGGTCATCGGTCCTGTGCCACCGGGGACGGGCGTTAGCCACCCTGCAACCGTGGCGACACTGGCCTGATCACAATCGCCTTTGAGCCCATCCGCAGTGTATGTCGTGCCAAAATCGATGACCACCGCGCCCGGTTTTACCCAATCGCCGCGCACCAGGGCTGGTCGGCCCACGGCCACGCACAAAATATCGGCTGTGCGACAAATCGCGGGCAAATCCTGGGTGCGACTGTGGGCGATGGTCACGGTGCAATGGCGGTGCAACAATAACATGGCCATCGGCTTGCCTACAATATCACTACGCCCGACGATCACAGCCTGTTTGCCGACGAGGTCGATGCCTGTGCTTTCCAACAGACGTAACCCGCCGGCAGGCGTCGCAGGCACAAAATAGGGTGGCCGTTGGGCGGCCAGGCGACCGGCATTTAGGGGATGCACACCATCTACATCTTTGCGCGGATTCAGCAATTCGATCAGGGCATTCGCCTCGATCTGGCTGGGCAAGGGTTCGAGAATCATAATCCCGTGGACCGTTGGATCGGCGTTGAGCGTTTGGAGTTGGGTCTCTACTTGTTGTTGGCTGGCATCATCGCCTAAGACTGCAGCGCGGAAATTTACCCCGACACTCTGGCAGTTCTTCTCGATGGACCGTGCATAACCCGCACTGGCCTCATCATTGCCGACCCGGATCACGGCCACCGTTGGTGTGCTGTTATGCGTCTGGCGGAAGTCGGCAATCTCCGTTTTCAGCGCTTCCTTCATCTGTTTGGCCAGCGCGCTGCCACTAAGTAATGGGGCATTCTGTAATGGCGTACTCATAAAGCTATCTCCAAAGTGGTCGCACAGGCTGCTTTGCCTGCGGCAGAAGCGCTGGCGGCGTCGGCCAACAATTGATCGCGCTGGGCCACCCATGCCGTGACAAATGTTTCGTCTTTGATCAATTTGAGATTGATGCTGACGTTAATTAAGGCGCAGTGCAAGCCCGCTTCGGCTAGATAGAGGGCCGCCGCTGCATCACTGACCACGTTGGCATTGCCTTGCCGACCGACCGGTTCAACCAACTGGAGCAGGGCCAGACACTTTTGCGCGGTGACGAAAGGCGCTTGTGTGGCCCCTTTTAACGCAGTTTGCAAAGCTGCCGTGCGGGCAGATTTTTCATCATCAGTCGCCCGCGGCATGCTATAACAGGCCGCCACCGCGCTAAAGGCTTCGACATCTCGGTCGGCCAGGGCTAATAATTCATGCCGTAGGGTTTCACTTTGTTGCAAATAGGCTTGCATTGCCAGCTCAACTTCGGCATATTTCTTATGACCAAGCGTAAAATTAATCACCATGCTGACGAGCGCCGCCGCCTGGCTGCCCGCAATGGCCGCGGCGCCACCGCCGCCGGGGGTGGCTGTTTTGGCGGCCAACGCGTCGCTAAAGGCCTGAATGGTCATGTCGGCTGTGACTGTCATTGGTTAAGTTTCCTTATCTATCAAGTGTTGTAGCGAGGAAGATTGGACCAGATGATCTGTGCTGGCGCAGATTTCTCTAAAATCTTTCCTGGTCGTCAAACAATTATATCATCATCACTTTTTAGTTGATAACGCATCGGCGGATAGTGATGACAAAGGTAGGCGGGCGAACAATGCCGTAATAGAGAAGTGAGCTACTTATTTAATGGGTGAAGTGACGTTATGATAAAGTAAGTCGGTTCTTTTGACATTTCGTGCTTGCAGGGTTAAAACTGCGCCCATCGGGCTCCCGCTGCCAAAGAAAAGTCGCCGCAGCGCCTGGGAACTTGTTGCCTGAGGGCACTCCTGACCCTATCCGCGCAGGGTTTTAACCCTATTGTTGGACATGTAAAACCCCAATGGCCAGTCAAGCATAACGGTTTCATAATAAATCAGCGATTTTACTTACAGGTGTTCGTCGGATTTTTGAGTATAATGGGCATAGTAACTTTTGCCGCTCCTAATCACAAGTTTCTGGGTTCTCTCAAGTCTGCATTCAGCCTGAACGATATTTGGATATAAAATATTTGGATATGAAAGTTAGCTAAGCAACCTGTTTGACAACCCTTGCTAGATAATTTGCTAGGAGATGTTGGGACAGGGTAATTGTATCAACAACTTTGTTGGCAATTTTGAGCAGAAAGAGTAAAATTTAAATTCTGCGTAATCAACACGAAACTGGTGCATGAATATAAAACTATGAAAAATGAACTTAAAGCTTTAGATATGGAAGACTGGGATGACGACGATGATGACGAAGTGCTATTTGAGTCTGAAGAATTCAGCGATCAAGATTCGGATGAGACTCTACAGCTAGATGCGATTCTGTCTGATGATCTACCCGTGCTGCCTTTGCGCGGTGTGGTCGTCTATCCCATGATGTGGCTGCCGCTGCCGATTGGCCAGAAGCGCAGCATTCGTCTGGTAGAAGATAATCTGCCCAGCAACCGTATCATCGCGTTGGTTACCAGCAAAGATGAGTCTGTTGAGGAGCCGACGCCGGATCAGATTCACTCTGTTGGCACAGCGGCCCAAATTCATCGCGTGTTAAAAACACCCGACGGCACCATTCGTCTGCTGGTGCAAGGCATGGAGCGCGTTCGCATTCTGGAATTCATTCAAGAAGAGCCTTATTTGCGTGCTCGCCTAGAAGTGATTCCTGAGATTGTGGAAGATAACTTGGAGATGGAAGCGCTGATGCGCGCCGTACAGGAACTCTTCCGCAAATTGATCGATCTGGAACCACAGATGCCAGACGAATTGGCGGTGATGGCGCTCAATGTGGAGAATGCTACCCAACTGGCCTATCTGGTGGCTGGCAGCATGCGTTTGAAAACCGATGAATCGCAAAAGCTCCTGGAGATGGACAACGTCCACGACAAACTGATGCGCCTGATCGCTTTGCTGAAGAAAGAAGTGGAAGTGCTCGAACTAGGGCGCAAAATCCAATCTGAAGCGCAAGGTGAGATGGAGAAGATGCAGCGCGAATTCTTCCTGCGCGAACAGATGAAGGCGATTCAGAAAGAATTGGGTGACGAGGACGAGCAGGCCACCGATATTCGCGAACTGGAAGAACGGATTGCGGGCGCCGGCATGGCCGAGGAAGCCGAAAAAGAGGCGCGGCGTGAACTGGACCGCATGCGTCGGATGCCCATTCAAGCCGCCGAATACAGCGTGATCAAGACCTATCTTGACCTGATGGTCAGTTTGCCCTGGCAAAAATTTACGCAAGACAATTTGGATATTCCCCATGCGCGTACGGTTTTGGATGAGGATCACTACGGCTTAGAAGAGATCAAGGCGCGCATTTTGGAGTTCCTGGCTGTGCGCAAATTGCGCGCCGACCGTAAAGATGAACGCGACGAAGAAAATGAAGATGTACGTGACAAAATTCGTCGCGAGCGTGAAGGCGTCGTGCTCTGTTTTGTCGGCCCACCCGGCGTAGGTAAAACCAGCTTGGGTATTAGCATTGCGCGCGCAATGGAACGTAAGTTTGTACGGCTGGCGTTGGGCGGCATCCGTGACGAAGCTGATATTCGTGGCTTTCGCCGGACCTATATTGGGTCGATGCCTGGCCGAATTATCCAGAGCTTGCGACGTGCGGAAACCAAAAATCCGGTCTTTATGCTGGACGAAGTGGATAAACTGGGGCGCGATTTCCGGGGCGATCCAAGTAGCGCGCTGTTGGAAGTCCTCGATCCCGAACAGAATCGTGAATTCCGCGACCATTATTTGGATGTACCGTTTGATCTGAGCCAGGTCATGTTTATTACAACGGCCAATGTGCTGGATACCATTCCGCCACCATTGCGCGACCGTATGGAGATCATCGAACTCAGTAGCTATACCGACGCTGAGAAGATTAAGATCGTGCAGGGGTATTTGATCCCACGCCAGGTTAAGGAAAACGGTCTGCGCATTGAGGAAGTCAAATTCACCGAAGCGGCCCTGCGCGAGATTATCCAAGGCTACACGCGTGAAGCCGGTGTGCGTAGCCTAGAACGCAGTATTGGTAAAATTTGCCGAAAATTGGCTGCTAAGGTGGCCGCCGGCGGTGCAGGTGAACAGACCATAATTGACGCTGCCGATGTGGTTGTCTATTTGGGCAAACGTGAAGTATACTCGGAAGAGATCGTCGAACGCACCGAAATGCCGGGTGTGGCGATTGGTCTGGCCTGGACCGCGACCGGCGGCGATATTATGTTTTTTGAAGCGACCAAGGTGCCAGGCGCCAAGGGCTTTACGTTGACAGGACAATTGGGTGATGTGATGAAAGAGAGCGCACAGGCTGCCCTAAGCTATGTGCGCAATCGAGCGGCGTCGCTCGGGATTGAGCCAGATTTTTTCACCAATACCGATATCCACTTACACATCCCTGCCGGCGCAATTCCCAAAGATGGCCCCAGCGCAGGGATCACTATGGCAACTGCGCTGGCTAGTTTGTTGACTGGCAAACCAGTGCTGCCCTATATGGCGATGACCGGTGAAATTACGCTTCGTGGCAAGGTGTTGCCCATTGGCGGCATCAAAGAAAAGGTGTTGGCTGCAGCGCGTTTTGGCCTGAAAACGATTATTCTGCCCAAACGTAACGAAGCCGATTTGGATGACATCCCAGAGACCGTACGTAAAGAGATGAAATTTGTCTTGGTGGACACGGTTGATGAGGTGCTAAAGGCGGCATTGGATTGGACAGAAGAAGAACATTTAAAGCCAAAACCAGCGCCTGTAAAGCCTGCCACCGTGCCCAATAACCGGGCAAAGCGCAATCGAGGCAAAGTATTACCTGAATTACCGGCAACACCACTGTAAGGTATATAATTAAAATGTGTTTTAACTTAGTGCTGATTGACACAAGCGAACAATTTGTTCGCTTGTGTCAATCAGCCTGAGTCTTTGGTTGTCTGACAAGCAATGTCGGCAACATCATAATACGTCACAGGAGGATAAATAATTTTTTGTGACAAGAAAAAGAAAATCGAATACGAATCAGCAGGCCAAGCCTGCACCTCTAACAGGCCAGACGGTGAGCCAACCGGCTAGCACTGGGAGCCCTCCAAGTACGGCAAAACCACGTAAGTGGTACAAAGTAGACCTACATCTACACACACCAGCATCCAACGATTACGAAGAACCTCAGACAACATTTTTAGAGTGGATGAGGACCGCCGTTGCTAAAGGGCTGGATATTGCGGCGATCACGGATCACAACACCGTGGCCGGGGTTGGCGCCATTCGGCGTGAAGTCGAATGGCTGACACGGTTGGAAAAGGATGGACGCTTAACCGAAACTGAGCGAGCACAATTAGCTGAGTGGCGTGAATTGGCTGGGAAAGTTTTATTGTTGCCGGGCTTTGAGTTTACTGCCACCTTTGGGTTTCACATTTTGGCGATTTTCCCGCCGGAAACCTCGCTGCGTCACCTGGAACACGTGTTGCTAACATTGAAAGTGCCAGCCGATAAGCTAGATGTGGGCAGTACAGAAACTGGTGCTAGCACCGAAGTTTTGAGCGCCTACCGCATCATCCGTGAAGCAGGTGGCCTTGTGATCGCTGCCCATGCCAATAGCACACACGGCGTCGCCATGCGCAATTTCCCCTTTGGCGGTCAGACCAAAATCGCTTATACCCAAGATGTAAATCTGGATGCGCTTGAAGTCACCGATTTGGAGGGGCGCCGCTATTCTTCGGCGCGCTTCTTTAACGGGAGCAAGACGGAATATCCACGTCGCATGCACAGCATTCAGGGCAGCGACGCCCATCGCTTACATGTCGATGCGAAAAACGTCAAGCGACTTGGTATTGGCGAACGAGCCACTGAAATGCTGTTGGATGCGCCCACCTTTGAGGGTATCAAAGCCCTGCTGCAAAGCACACAGTTTGAGCGCACCCGCCCGGCCCGGCCCAAGGACATCCCATTTGATGCTTTAATGGTTGCGCGTGCCGAAGGGCCAAGCATTGTGCAGAGTTTTCACGAATCAGCCAGCCAACGTGGTGGCAAACTTGCGGCGATCCTGTACGACGTTTGTGCCTTTGCCAATACCGCTGGCGGCACGATCTTTGTCGGTGCGGGCGCGACGCAACGCAAGGATAAGGCGAAGGGTCTGGAAAACCCCAAAGCTGTGGAAGCAGAAATTCTTGCCGGTTTGCAAGAGCGCTTGACCCCACCATTGGAAGTGAAGATCGACACCATCCAGAGTGAGGATATCCAACTGCTGCGTTTACGCGTGCCGAAGGGGGCTGATCGACCCTATTGTTTGGACGATAACAAGTTCTATGTACGCGACGAATCCGATACGAGCTTAGCCGTGCGCGACGAAATTGTGGCGTTGGTTCGTGAGGTTCTAGAAGCATCTACCGCCACTAAGCGACCACCCGCTAGAAATGAAAATGGATCTGGCGAGAACAGAGCAAAATCCGAAAATCGTGATCGTTATAATCGCCGTGATCGGGGGCGCACCGCTGAAGAGTTGCCTGAGATTGCAGCCGTCAATGGCAAAGTTCAAGAGCCGGAATTACCGCTGATCCCAGTGACCAGCAACGGCGAAGATGAGTTAGGGCAGCGCGACGAAGCATTCTATTTGCCCCAGATCGGCGTCGAAATTGTCGAGACTGGCGAACGGAATGGCAATCGGTTTTATAGCGTGCGCGATTTACGGAATGGGCATATCATTAAAAATGTCACGCGCCGTGGTGCGCGTAAGCTCTGGAACTATGCCATTCAACAACACGAAGACCGTCCGGCTCCTTCTCACAAGATCGAGTGGCGGGGCAATATCGGTCTGGTTGGCCTAGAGAAACGCGCCGGCAAGACCCGCTATGACCTGGCTCTGCGTGAAGGGGATCGGATCCGCATCTTTTATGGTGTTACCGACGATGGCATGGAAGGTGAATGGGCGTCATTTGTGCAAGAGGAGTAAATTGCGCTAAAGCATAGCAGAGAAAGACGGCGCGTTCGCTTTCTATTAAAAAGCCTATTTAACCGCAGAGCGTGCGGTTAAATAGGCTTTTTCCGTGGCTCGACATCATGACAAAATGGCCAAACCATCTACTTTACAGCCTACTCAGTTTTACCACGGAATGTAAATAAGGGCGACGACAGCGGCAGCAAACAAGAGTGTATTGACCAGCAGGGGTCGATCTTGCAGCAACAGTTCATCGGGGGCGCCGCCTAATTTCTTGACGTGAATCAAATAGAGATAGCGCACGATAAAATAGAAGACAAAGGGCGCCGTTAGCAACATCCGCCCATCTGGCACCAATGATGTGTTTGATTCAAAACAGTAGAATGTGTAGGCTAGAAAAGTGCTAGTGGTCACAATGCCGATGATCTGGTCTAGCAGCGCCAGGTTATAATGTTCCAGGCTAGACCGGTGTCTGGCTGCGCCTTCTTCTAAGAGTGAAATTTCATGGCGTCGTTTGCCAAAACCCAAGAAGAGGGCTAGCAACGTGACACAAACATAAAGCCACGGGCTGAAATTTGCAACATGGACGATCACGACCCCAGCGACGACGCGCAGCAAAAAGCCAAGTGACAAGATCATCACGTCAATGAGCACCACGTTTTTTAGATAAAAACTGTAGGCCACATTCTGTAATAAATAGGCAAGGGTAAGCGCACCAACCCAGGGGTTGAGCCAAGTGGCCAAACCGAGGCTGGCAATGGCAAGAAACGCCGCCGTGACGATGGCCAGGCGTGGTTCGAGTTGACCGCTCGGCAAAGGGCGCAGGCGTTTACGCGGATGTAAACGATCTTTCTCGATATCGACCAGGTCATTCATTAAATAGACACTGCTAGAGGCCAGGCAAAAACAGACCACGACGAGCAGGGTGTGGCCGAGCAAGGGAAGGTGGAGTAACTTGCCATCAAAGACCAAGGCCGCTAAGATAATCGCATTCTTTGTCCATTGCTGCGGGCGCATTGTTTTGAACAGACCACGCAGATTAAGCCACAAATTCGAGGTTGCCACAGCCGTTGAAGACATAAAACCTTTCATGCATCAGTTGTTGCATAGAAGCAATAGGTGCTAATCCGCAAGGAATGCTCCAATCCTTTGCGGTTGTTGCACATCGCGCCAAACGTTTATGATAAACCAATCATGAACGTTGATATTTCACTGGTTACACCGTTGCATGGTACTGCAATGTACGTTCGCTGTCAACATTTTTTTGTTACAGTCGGGTTACTTTTTCCCTGGTTGAATTTCCATTTAATACTATGTCAGATAGATCAGATTCTTTACTCACCCCTAAACCGCATGCTAAAAAACAACGCCTTGATCTTTTGTTGGTCGAGCGCGGTCTAGCCGAAAGTCGGGAACAAGCACGCCGCCTGATCATGGCTGGCGAAGTGCTGGTTAACGACGAAGTGAACGATAAACCTGGCAAAAGTGTTCCGTTGGTTGCCAGTTTGCGGGTGCGCAATCCGTTGCCTTATGTCAGCCGTGGCGGGTTGAAACTGGCCGCCGCCTTGGACGAATTTCAGCTCGATGTAACCGATCTAACGGCTGTAGATGTAGGGGCTAGCACAGGCGGTTTTACAGATTGTCAGCTACAGCGCAACGTGGCGCGCGTCTATGCGGTGGATGTTGGCTATGGGCAATTGGCTTGGAAACTGCGTACGGATGCGCGCGTCGTTGCCATTGAACGCACCAATATTCGATATTTGGAACAGTTACCCGAAGGCGTCCTCGCCGATCTCGCGGTGATCGATGCTAGCTTCATCAGCCTGGCATTGGTATTGCCGGCCACATTACGCTTGTTGACACCGCACGCGCAAATTGTGGCCTTAATCAAACCGCAGTTCGAGGCTGGCAAAGCGCAAGTGGGTAAGGGGGGCGTGGTGCGCGATAAGGCCGTACACCGTCGTGTGTTAGAAGAAGTGCTGCATTTGGCCGGAGAGTTGGGGTTGCTCATTGCCGGGTTGACGGTTTCGCCTGCGCCTGGCCCCGCAGGCAATATTGAATTTCTGGTCTGGTTGCAGCGTATCGGTGCCGGTGACATGGAAGGTGTGGTCAATCCGTCAATCGATCTGGAACGGGCTTTGTTGAAGGCCCTCGACCAAGCTGCACAACTTAAGGTTCGCCATAAACATCCTGATGTAGAGCCACCCGATCAAAAGGTCGGTGCTTTGTAATGATTGGTCGCCATTTTTACGCGCAAAGATAGCTTGTCTAGGCCTTTGGATTGTGATAAAACTTGAACTGTTATACAATTTGCGCCATCATTATAAGCTTGTGGCGTATCACATGATTTGATCACTACGTTGTCTCTGATTCGCTAGTAATTTTCGCAAAACCATCCCGCTTTATTTATCATCACTATTTGTCGAGGGAACGTGTAAATGCAAAAGCTCAGCAAGATTTTCGGTATTATTTTTCTGGCAGTTCTGGTCCTTGTCGTGTCGCTCAAGGTATATGCGCAGGAATATTCACCAGCTGTTTTTGTGGTTGATCAAGATGTGGTAGACGGCCAGGTAGTCGTCGCACGCGCGGTGATCAATGGCCCTGGTTGGATCGTCATCCATGCCGATGCCAACGGCGCGCCAGGCCCTGTCATCGGTCACGCGGCCCTGACGGCGGGGATTAATGCCGATGTCGCCGTGCCGGTGGATGCGGCGCGCGTTACGGATGTACTGTATGCCATGTTACATGTAGATGAAGGCGCCGTGGGTACCTATGAATTTCCGGGGGCAGATGCACCTTTGATGTTGAACGATGCCCCGGTCACACCGGCCTTCAAGGTGACAGGCACCTCAATGACGTTGGTCAACACCCTGATGATTTCGGACGGCTTCAAAACGCTTGACGCCGCGATCAAAAGCGCCAATCTAGAGAAGGAACTACGGGGGACTGGCCCGTTTACACTTTTTGCACCGACAGATGCGGCTTTTGCTGAATTGCCCAAAGCTCAATTGGATGCGTTGCTGGCCGATCCGGCAGCATTGCGCGAAGTGCTCCTCTATCACGTTTTGCCAGGTAAAGTGGTGGCCGACGATGTGAAAGATGGCATGGAAACGGCGACCGTTCAGGGCGCTACCGTAAAATTCAGCCTGAGTGGTGGCACGATTATGATCAATGACGCAACCGTCAAGGCGAAGAACATTGCTGCACATAATGGTGTGATTCATGTCATTGATAAAGTCTTGACATTGCCAGAAAGCGCCCAGGTAACTGGCCAAGCAGTTGCTGCTGCTGCCATGACTGAAACGACTGAACTGACAACCACGGCCGCCGTAAGCGAGACCTCGGTCATGACACCAACGGCCACGACGACACCAACCAAAGCGGCGACGTCAACGGCCACAACGACGCCCACCGAAGCGGCGACACCGACGGCCACGACGATACCAACCAAAGCGGCAACGTCAACGGCCACGATGCTACCGACAGCCACGACGACCCCGACTAAAGCGGCGACAGCAACGGCAACGACGGCACCAACTGAAGCGGCGACGTCAACAGCAACAACAACGCCGACCAAAGCAGCGACGTCAACGGCCACGATGCTACCGACAGCCACGACGACCCCGACTGAAGCAGCGACGTCAACGGCCACGACGACGCCAACCGAAGCAGCGACATCAACAGCCACGACGATGCCAACCAAAGCGGCGACGTCAACGGCCACGATGTTACCGACAGCCACGACGACCCCGACTGAAGCAGCGACGTCAACGGCAACAACACCGCCGACCGAAGCAGCGACAGCAACGACGACGCCAACTGAAGTAATCACAGCGACTGAGATGGTGACGGCAAGTATGGCAGTGACCGAAACCGCAATGGTGACGCCAACCGAAGGCATGACATCGACTGCGATAATGACGGAAACCACCACTATGACCGAGACCCAGGCTGCGGGTGTCGACCAAAGTGGTGCTACCCCAGAACCAACCGCAACAGTGGAACCCGAGTCAACAGCCACGGCTGTGGCGCAAGAAGCACCTAGCGTTATTGTAACGCCGGAAGAGATGCCCGCAACTGGTGGAAGTTTCTCGTCTGGCTCTGCTACGTTGCCTGTCGTCCTGTGCGTGATGCTGGCTCTGGCGGCGGTTGCTTTTGTGACGCGCCAACGCCCGGCGTGAGGTTGATGAAAAGTTGATAGCTTTCTTTCTCTAGCCAAGGCCGGTGTAGGCAATTCGCCTACACCGGCTTTTGATGTTCTATTGATCATTTTTACCCGCAGCCCAGGTCAATTTATTGTTGATTTCTAGCTGAGTTACGGGTAGAGCCTGAAGCGTTTTAGCGCAATTCAGTTGATAGAGTGGAGCGTGTATTTTGTTGCCGCCATCCCACATTGCCTATACCTGGCTGGCCTTGAGCATGGCCCAAGAATATCTCTCGGTTGCCCCAGAGGCTGATTACCGATTGATCGCGCTGGCCGCGGTCGGCCCGGACTTAGTCGATAAACCGTTGGCCTGGGCTTATTTTTATAAACGTTATAAGGCTGCTGTGCTTTTTGCGCATACCTTGTTGACCCAACTCGGCGTATTATGGTGGACAGTAGGCCGCGCGCCACGCCTGTGGGTCTATACCCTTGCTTTTTTAGGGCATGTTCTGCTGGACCGAATCTGGTATTTCCCCAATACATTTTATTGGCCGTTGCGGGGTTGGCGCTTTCATGTCTGGGGTAAACAAGGTTCTGAACAGCCCGCCATTGGCCGCGCGTATTGGGTGACATTTACACGGCGTCGTGAATTGTGGATTTGGGAACTCGGTGGTCTGCTCGCCCTGCTCTGGTTTGTCGGGCGCCATCAGTTATATCGGCCACGCTTGCTGTGGAAATTTATCCTCACTGGAAGATTAAAGCGAGGCGGAGATTAGCGATGAAGAGATAGTTTGTTCTTCATCGCTAATCTCAATCTCTCTCGTGCCTGACTCACTAACTTTGACTAATTTACAGATCGGCTGACCGACCGCTCACTTTTTTTTGACTTGCATCCTATGAACCAACTACCCACTTCATCTGCTGCGCCTTTGGGATCCTCGCCTTCTCTGACGAAACCAACTGGCCGTCGTATCCTTGTGAATACAGGCGCATCGGCCAGCTCTAATCTGTGGCGGATTGCCATCACTTTTGTGTTGACCTTGTTGATCGCACGCAAATTGGGCTTGGAAGGATTGGGGCAATATACCAGTGCGCTGGCCTATTTGAATGTCTGTCAGGTGCTTGGCGAATTGGGCTTGCCGGGGCTGTTGGTCCGTAATCTGGCCCAAACGCCTAACCAACGTCGCGGCTATTTTCGCATTGCGCTCGCCATTCAGCTGGTTGCCGGTTTCTTGATCTGGGGCGTATTGATCGTTTTATCGCTGGTTTTTCCCTTGTCGTCCGTGGCCGTCAAGGCTTTATGGCTCGTGGGCGCCTCTTTGCCCTTCTATGCGATCACTTCGGTTACCCAGACCTTTTTCCAAGCTGGCGAACGCATGGAATTGGTAATGGGCGTCGAAATCTTTGTCAACACGCTGATCTTAGTGATGAGTGTCGCCTGGCTCTGGCTGGGGAGCGACGTGCCGCAATTGGTCGGTGTGATGGTCTGGACACAGATGATCTCGGCGGCGTTGGGGCTATTTTTGTTGCACCGGAGTCGTTTATTAGCGGGTCCCCAGGAACCGGTGGCCTTTCAACTGCGCGGGCTGGGGCAGCGCCTGACCCCTTTTTATGGGTTGGCGCTGGCCGATGTCTTGTTGCAACGGATCGATATTTTGTTGCTGAGCGTGGTGGGCGGCGCGACATTGATTGGCGTCTATAGCGCCGCCTATAATTTGGTGCGCGTGGCGCTAAAATTGGTGCAAAGTTTCTGGAAAGCCCTCTATCCCACCTTGAGCCGGCTGTATAATCAAAACCGACCGCAATATATCCGCTTGGCTAATCTGAGTCTCTACTACACCCTATTGCTTTTGTTGCCGTGTGCCGTGCTTGGCGCTGGCGCGGCGCAAGCAATCTTACACGTAGTCTATGGCCATAGCTCGGATCTGACTGGGCCGGTCTTTCAAATTCTAATTTGGAGCGTGCCAGTCTTTTTGCTCGAAAGCTACGCGGTGATCTTATTTATGGTTGAACAGCGACCTGTGCAGAGTCTGCTAATTACGGGCTTGCATGTCGTAACGATTGCCCTGCTCTTGCCACTCTTGACGATCGTGTTGCAAACCACAGGCGCGGCCTGGTCGGCGGTGTTGGCCGGTGGTGTCGGTGCCGTGGGCAGTGTGCTGTTGTTGCGCCGGCTGGGTATGCCTGTGGCCTTGCCGGGCTTTTGGAAGATTTTGGTGGCCACCGTGGCGGCTGGGCTGGTTAGCTTTCTGTTGCCCGGACCGTGGGGTATTCGGCTGGCAAGCGGTGGTTTGCTCTATGTGGTGATTATCTGGATCACGGGCGCTGTTGCTGTGGCTGATCGCCGGACCTTTCGCACTGCTTTGTTTGGGCGTCCTGTGTAATTTGGTAACCATTGGCTTGTCGATTAGAATAGCCCGTTGGAGTTGCCAGCATTGTATTCGAGATTATTGGCAGTCCTGGCAGGAGAGGCATGTCGAACTGAAAGGGTCAGTTGGGCAGTGCCTGGGCAATTTGCTGGCTCTTGTCATCGTTCAACGCCATTGGCGTCAACTTGTCACGCTTATCCGCTTATGCCTCAATACACAGACAACCAACCCAACCTTGCACGCCGCTATCGCGTCTTGATGATTGCGCCGACCAGCTTTTTTGCTGATTACGGCTGTCATGTCCGCATTCTAGAAGAGGCCCGCATCCTGCAAAAATTGGGGCATGCTGTTACGATTGTCACCTATCGCAATGGCAAAGATGTCCCTGGGCTTGATATTCAGCGCACCTTGCCGATCCCGTGGCGCAGCCACTATGAGGTTGGATCCAGCCGCCATAAAATCGTCTTTGATGGCCTGCTGGGTCTGAAGACCTTGCAACTGTTACTCCGGCGCCAATATGACGTGATTCATGCCCATCTGCACGAAGGCGCGTTGATTGGGTTGCTGTTGAGCCGTGTTTTTGGGATTCCAGTTGTCTTCGATTTTCAGGGCAGCCTGACAGAAGAGATGATCGATCATAAGTTCCTGCGGCGTGACAGTGCGGTCTACAAACCGTTGCGCAAACTAGAAACGTGGATCGACCATACTTCATCGGTTGTCTTTACCAGTTCTGCCCATGCCGAGCAGATCTTGGTGGATGAATTTAAATGTGAACCGAGTCGTGTGTGTGTGTTGCCGGATTGTGTGAATACGGACACCTTTAAACCTGCCGCGACCTTTGATGTGGCTGAATTAAACGCGTTGCGCCAACAACTGGGCATTCCTAGCGATGCGAAAGTGATCGTCTATTTGGGGCTATTGGCTGAATATCAGGGGACAACCCTATTGTTAGAGGCAACCAAGCGTATCTTAGCGCAACATTCAAACGTTTATTTACTATTGATGGGTTTCCCAGGTGTGGCCTTGTATCAACAAAAAGCCAGAGACCTTGGTATCGAGCATGCGGTCATTTTTACGGGCCGTGTGCCCTATGTAGATGCGCCTAAATATCTGGCTTTGGGCCATGTGGGCGCTGCGCCCAAGTTGAGCCTGACTGAAGGCGCGGGCAAACTGCTTAATTATATGGCGATGGCTCTGCCAACGGTTGCCTTTGATACCGCCGTTGCTCGAGAATATTTAGGCCCACATGGTCTCTTTGCCAAGCGGGGCGACGTTGAAAGCTTGGCTGCCAAGTTGATTACCGGGCTGTTTTCGGAAGAAAAGGGTCAACCCTTGGGGCCACGTTTACGCCAACGGGCGATCCAGCAATTTGAATGGCAGAAGGCTGGTCAGTACATCGTGGAGACCTATCAGCAATTGACCGGGCAAACTAATGTCGGGGCAAAAGCGGTAAAACGCACCTGGGCGACAACGCAAGAGTAAGCGTAGGTGCTTGTCGATCATTGGATGATTTTGATCTCTGATTTTTGCAGGACTAAAACTGTGCCAATGCAAGTAGATAGGTGGCCAGGCGATATGACCTGTTTCACTAGTACCTATCTGTACAGAGGCTGAATTGTTACGGCGAATTTATTGAGGGAAAATAGCATGAATGGCTCTGTAGCGAGGCGGAAATTCCCCGTACTGCGCTTGCTAATCGGCATGGTCGGCTTGGGGCTAGCCGCTTTGCTCGCTGTCGGTGGAGGGGGGGCGATGAAAGTGGCCAAAGCGGCTGAACTTGCACCGACAACGGTGTTGACTACGATTTTGACTTCGACTGTTTTCCTACCCCTTATCACCAATGACTATATCACTCTGGCCAGGCGCATGGGTTACGATGCCATTCAGTCCCCGATCACACGTTATCCGGCGCTGCATGCTTTGCGGGCTGGCTGGTATGTGGATTGGTCGGTTCAAGTAGCGCCTGTGCGACCAGACGGGATCGAGCATGTTCAGGTGATCCGTGTCCATCAAAAATTGGTCTGTGGTCAATTTCAGAATGGCGATCGCGCCGCCTGCCCCTATGCGCAACCATTAGACTATCAGTTTTATCCCACACAAGCGACGATTGAGACGGCGGCCAAAGCAAGCCCTGGTGATATGTGGTTGATCG
>JAPLGZ010000020.1 GCA_026389895.1 Chloroflexota bacterium
GCCACCAGATCCGCATCGACATCCGGCGTTGGCGCATACGCCCCCATCCCGCCGGTGTTTGGCCCTTGATCGCCATCAAAAATTCGTTTGTGGTCACGCGCCGGTGGCATCGCGGCCACGGTTACGCCGTCGGTGAAAGCCAGCAGCGACACTTCGGGGCCACTCAAGCGCGCTTCAATCACCACCGTTTCACCCGCCGCCCCTAATGTTCGGTCGAGCAGCAATGTACGCAAAGCGCTGAACGCCTCATCGGCGGTTGAGCAGACAAAGACACCTTTGCCCGCGGCCAATCCATCCGCCTTGACCACTAGCCCAGTGGTACGCTGTGTTTGTTGAACAACGTAATCGCAGGCCTCTTCGTAATCACGAAACGTGGCAAAGGCGGCTGTCGGAATCCCTTGCGCCTGCATAAAGGTCTTGGCAAAGCTCTTTGATCCCTCTAATTGACTGGCCGCTAGACTGGGACCAAAAATTCGCAAGCCTGCCTGTTGAAACTGATCAACGATGCCCAATGTGAGCGGGAGTTCTGCCACCACCACCGTGAGATCAATCGCTTGCTGCTGGGCGAATTCCAGTAAAGCGGGAATGTCGTCGACGGCCAGCGCTACATTGGTGGCCGGCGCGCAGCGCGCACTGGCCGGCCAACTGGTCCCCGCATTACCGGGCGCCACAAAAATCGCTGCCACTTGGGGAGATTGCGCCAACGCCCAGGCTAGCGCATGTTCGCGGCCCCCAGCGCCAATCACCAAAACCTTGAGCAAATGCACGGTCTAGTTCCCCCACACCTTTTCAAAAACGAGGTTTTCCCGGCTATCACTAAACAGCCATTCGGGAATGTTGATCGGATAGCGCCCAGAGAAGCAGGCGGTGCAATGGCCACACTGGCTCGGTTCTTGGGTCTCTTCCATGGCGGCCAGCATCCCTTCCAGACTCAAAAAGGCCAGGCTGTCTGCGCCAATCTGCTGGCGAATTTCGTCAATTGTCAATTTATTGGCGATTAATTCTTTGCGCGTGGCCATATCTACGCCCATAAAACAGGGATGGCGCACCGGCGGTGACGAAACGCGCACATGAATTTCGCTGGCGCCACCTTCGCGTAAAAGTTGCAAGAGCGGGGCCACCGTCGTGCCACGGACAATCGAATCGTCGATCAACACGACGCGTTTGCCTTTGAGATTGGCCGTGAGTGGATTGTATTTGAGGCGTACACCGACTTGACGCAACTGACTATCCGGCTGAATAAAAGTGCGGCCAATATAACGATTTTTGATCAAGCCTTCGGTGTAGGGTAGCCCAGATTCGAGGCTATAGCCAATCGCTGCCGGCGTCGCGGAGTCTGGCACGCCCACCACGATATCGGCAGGCACCGGCGCTTCACGCGCTAATTGGCGGCCTAATCGTTGGCGCACGTCGTGGACGATCTGATTTTCCAGCAACGAGTCGGGGCGGGCAAAATAGACATATTCAAATGAGCAGAGCGCGCGGCCCGGCGATGCTTGCCCAGCCATCGAGGTCACCCCATTGCGATCCAAACGCACAACTTCACCGGGTTCGATCTCGCGCAGATATTGCGCGCCAATCGTCAGCAGGGCACACGATTCAGAGGCCACCACATAACCGCCGTCAAGCTCACCCAAACAGAGCGGGCGCAATCCCATTGGATCGCGTACCGCGTAGATGGCATCGCGCGTTAAAATGGTCAGCGTATAAGCGCCTTCCGCCACCTGCATAAAGGCGCGAATGCGGCCAATCCAGCGGTCTTCGTCGGTATGGCCATTTTTGTGCCACTGAATTTCGGCGGGCGCGGCCAACATTTGGACGATCACCTCGCTGTCCGAGGTCGAGGAGAGGCCCACCCCGCGCTTGAGCAGTCCCTGACGCAACTGGACAGCATTGGTTAGATTGCCATTGTGTCCCAAAGCCAGCGGCCCATCGATGGTCTCGATCAGATAGGGCTGGACGTTACGAATGTGCGAAGAACCCGTGGTCGAGTAACGGGTGTGTCCAATGCCGAGATGCCCCTTCAAAGGGCTTAAATTTTGCTCATTAAAGACCTGGGAGATCAACCCCATGCCTTTATGCGAATAAGTTGCCTGGCCGTCGCAGGTGGTAATCCCTGCGCCCTCCTGACCGCGATGTTGTAAGGCATAGAGGCCAAAAAATGTGAGACGTGCTACATCTCGACCTGGTGCATAGACGCCGAAGACGCCACACTCTTCATGAATTTCGGCCTGATTCCAAGGTTCTTCTAACATGCTGTGCTTTCCCTTTCTTGATGGGGGACGCTACGAAACTCAACAATTATATAATACCTAACTATATAACCTCTAAATAACGAGACTGTTCAGGCTAAAACAATACAACAGATTCAGCAAACAACAGATTTACCCCACTGCCTCCGTTGTTTACCGAATCTGTTGTCACCCTAAAAGAAAATCATAGAAAACTAAATCGTTACCAGCATAGCCAACTTTGGCTGTAAAAGCTGTAATCCTGTCCTATGTCTCAGAAAGACTAATCTCTAATCTCTAAATCTTATTCATCAACGACGACTTACCTTGTCGTGCTATGCGATTCAATAAAACTATGCTAGCCACCATTGCTCTGTTTTGCGCCATCGTCTTTGACAGCATAATATCTACCCTGATAATGCGGCGATCTGATGCCACTGAAGCTGTTCCAGGCTTGCGATTGGCAGACAGGTTGGTCCAGTTTGCGTGGCCAGCATCTGGTGAAATGCTGGCGTCTCGATTACTTTACCAACTGCAATGCTGGCCATGCCAGCGCGGCGAGCGGCGACAATGCCGGCTAGACTGTCTTCGATCACGACACAGGTTGCCGGTATAACCCCGACTGCCGCCGCTGAATTGAGAAAGATCGCGGGGTGTGGTTTGCCTTCTGGCAAGCGCGCGCCGGACATCAAACTGGCAAAAAAGTCGCCAATCCGCAACGCTTCGACCGAGGCCACAATGTTGGCCATTGGCCCCGATGAACTAATTACTTGGCGCAACCCCGCCGCTTGAAAATGTGCCAACCAATCAGCAACGCCGGGCAGCAATTGCAAGCCTTGTTGGCGCAAAAGCTCGCGATACAGCCCTTCTTTCTGCTCAGAAGCGGCTTCGATCTGATCTTGGGTCGCGTGTGGGCCCAACAAAGTAGGCAGAATCTCGCGGTTGTTGCGGCCAAAGCTCTCCATGAACTTCGCATAGCTGTAGGCGATTTGTAAGGCCCTCATCGTCGCTTGCCAGGCGGCAAAATGAACAGCTTCCGTATCGGCCAGTGTGCCATCCAGATCCCATAATACGACTTGCATCCTCAACGCTCCAATAACCTAGTTGAATAAGATTACTACAGATTGTAGCGCATTGGTTGAATTATAGTTGTATCAACACATGGCAAGTCGTATAATTCAACGTAAGCTGCGCTTTTCAACAGCTTTAGCGGCGCCCGGACACACGGTGAGCGCGTGGACCAAGTCTTAGTGGCGGTTTTATGTTCAATAAAAGGTGGCAGGATGGCGTCCATCGAATTACCGAATTTATCGGTTGAACAGATGCACGAGGTAGACCGGTTAATGCGAGAAGACTATCAGATTGAAGTATTGCAAATTATGGAGAATGCCGGCCATAAACTTGCCTTGTTAGCCAAGCGCTTGTTGGACGATGACGTTGTTGATCGCGCGATTGTCGTATTGGCTGGGCGAGATAGCAAAGGGGGCGGCGGTTTGGTGGCCGCGCGCCATTTGCTAGAGTGGGGCGCTTGGGTGCAGGTGTTGCTCACCCACCCATTGGCGGATTATACGGGTATTCCGGCCCAACAATTGGCGGTTTTGCAAGCGATGGATGCGCCATTGGCCTGGGCCGAGGAAGGCTGGGAATTGCCACCCGCGGATCTGGTGATTGATGCGTTGATTGCCCATGATACGCGCAGCGATCGACATGGCAAAGTGCGCGATTTGATTCAATTGGCCAACAGCAGCGTGGCGCCCATCCTCAGCTTGGAAGCGCCTAGCGGGCTCGATTTGGTCACTGGTCAACTCAATACACCCCACATTCACGCCGCCGCCACCCTGACTTTAGCCCTGCCGAAAGCGGGTTTGCTCAGCGAACCGGGGGTGAGTGCAATAGGTCAGCTCTATGTAGCGGATATCAGCGTACCGCCTCAGTTGTATGCACGCCTGGGGCTGGATGTGCCACCACTGTTTGATCGCGACTCTATCACCCCAATCGCCGTAATTGAAGGTAAAGCTGTGATTGAAGCACCGTGAACCACGACACAGATACGTACCCTGAATTTAACTGTCAACTAACTAGGATGTCATGGATCAATTAAGTAATCTTCCTGTCACCACGTATACCATTCTTGGCTTTGCCCTGATTTTTTTAGGACTCGTGGGCGCAATTGTCCCGGTGCTACCAGGCCCGCTGTTGATTTGGCTGGGCACTTTGGCCTGGGCTTGGGGCGATCATTTTACCAGAATTAATTGGCCGACCCTGATCGGGCTCGGCGTTTTGGCCTTGGCGGCATGGGGCGCCGATCTTTTTTTAACGACCGCGCTGAGCCGGCGCGCCGGGGCCAGTTGGCGCTCGATTGGCGGGGCGATATTGGGCGGCATCGTGGGGGGGGCTTTCCTCAGTCAAATCCCCATTTTAGGCACATTGGCTGGTGCTTTGATTGGCTCTGTGCTTGGCATGTGGCTGATCGAATACCTGATCAAACGCGACGGCCGGACGGCCACGGCCGTGGTCTATGCTTATATGGCTGGTTCGCTGCTTAACATGGTGATCGAGGTGGTCGTTTCGTTGGTCATGGTGCTTATCTTTGTGTGGCGGGCCTTTTTCTAAGGCGACGGATCATTCCCACTTGCCGCCAGCGCGCGGCCGCAAAGGCCCACAGAACAGCGGTAAGCCTCGGCTTTTTCTAGCCAAACAGCGCGCCGCCCTCTGTGAACCTTCTGTGTCATGTTCGTTTGTCTCCTGCGGATTCCTCTATGCGTGCTGTGATCTTTGTCAATGGCCTTGTAAACGACTATCAACTGCTCGCCCGTTGGTTGCGCCCTGATGACCTGCTGATCGGGGCCGACGGCGGTACGTTGCACTGTCTGGCGTTGGGGCGCCAACCCGATGTGGTGGTTGGCGATTTGGATAGCCTTGACCCGGCGCTGATCGCCCAGCTGCGCGCGCAGGGCGTCCAGATTGAGCGCCATTCGCCAGTCAAAGATCAGACCGATCTTGAGCTAGCCATTGACTGTGCCCATCGGCACGCGGCCGATGAGGTGTTGCTTTTAGGCGCGCTGGGTGGCCGCCTGGACCAGATGTTGGCCAATGTACTCATTCTGGCGCGCCAAGATTGGCCCTTCCCGATTTTGATTGGTGAAGGTGAACAAATTGCCCAAGTTTTACGCGGGGGGGAGATGCTAGATGTCCAGGCGCCCATTGGCAGCGTTCTTAGTGTGATCCCGCTGAGCGAATGCGTCACTGGGATCACCTATACGGGCCTAGAATATCCACTCAAGAATGTTACGTTGCCCTTTGGCAGCACGCGCGGGGTCAGCAACGTGGTCCAAAGTCTGCCTGCCAAGATTGAGGTGGCCGAGGGTCTATTATTGGTGATTCAAACACGCCTGCAATAAGGCCGCGTGCGTGCGTTGCAATGGCCAGCTCAATCTAGCCATCACAAACCACTACCCGGCCATTGCAACGCACGCACCTTACCTGATCTCCTGCTGGGGTAGCAGAGGCCATGAGCTGCAAACTATCACGCCGCCTCCCTGTTTTCTGGCTGCTTTGGTGGATGATTGGGACGGCTTAAGCGCCAGGCAATGATCAACGCGACCACCAACGCCACAACTTGACTGGCGCGGAAATTGCCCCATAACGTAGCCTCAGCGACAAATGCATCGGTGACCAGGCGAATGAGACTATACCCCAGCAACGCCAACAGGATCGTCTGGCCTGGCCGGTTGGCGTCGCTCCAGCGCCAGAGGAGCCCAAGGAGGAGCAGCAGCCCCACCGCCTGATAAAGCGCCACCGGGTGGCGCATTTCACCCCAATAGGAGAGCGCCCAGGGCCATCTGCTTGGCATACCCAATAGGGACCCGGTTAGAAAAGCACCAATCGCCAGTAGGATGCCCGCGGCTATGGCGCCAATCGTGAAGGCCGCCGCCACCCGGCCGGGATGGAGTGCTTTGCGCAGCAAATAGAGATAAGCCGCGACCACCGCCGCGATGAGGCCGGGCCAGAGCACAAAACCGCCAGGGCGAATACTGAGAATCAAGATTGGCTCTGAAAGATAGATGTCGCCAAACTCGATGATGTTCCAGAGGCGGGCGACAACCAAACCCGCCAGGATGGCCAGCAAACCCGTATTCCAGAGATCATCCGGGGCAAGCCCTACTCGGCGTCCATAATGCCCGGTTACTTCAAGGCCAAGCAAAATAGCGAAGAGTGTAACAATCGGACCCGTGGGTAGCGTAAGCTGACCGAAAGATATGACAGGAACCATAATCACCTTTTTTCTGGTATACTCCTCATTGATTGCAAAATAATCTCGGTTGAGGTCTGCGCGCTACTTTGCAATGAAGGCAATTCTTTTAATTTTTATTCTTGTCGTATTAGACCAGATGGCTGAAAGGAAGTAAAAAAAGGTATGCGTATTTTAATCACAGGTGGCGCTGGTTTCTTGGGCAGCCATCTCTGCGACCGCATGTTGGCCGAAGGGCACGATGTGATTGCAATGGATAATTTGATCACGGGTAGCACGGACAATATCGCGCACCTGGCCGGCAACAAACATTTTCAATTTGTCGAACATAATGTCACAGATTATATATACCTCAAAGGTGAACTGGACGCCATTTTACATTTCGCCAGCCCCGCCAGCCCCGTGGATTATTTAGAATTGCCGATTCAGACGCTAAAAGTGGGCAGCTTGGGCACGCATAATGCCTTGGGTTTGGCGATGGCCAAAGGCGCCCGCTTCCTCTTGGCCAGCACCAGCGAAGTCTATGGCGATCCACAAATTCATCCGCAAACCGAAGATTACTGGGGCCATGTCAACCCGATTGGTCCACGCGGCGTCTATGATGAGGCCAAGCGTTTTGCCGAAGCGATGACCATGGCCTATCACCGGCATCATGGGGTTCAGACGCGCATTATTCGCATCTTTAATACCTATGGCCCCCGTATGCGCCTCAATGACGGCCGCGTTGTACCCAATTTTGTCAAACAGGCGCTCAAAGGCGAACCGTTGACCGTTTATGGGGATGGTGGCCAGACCCGTAGCTTCTGTTACGTCAGCGATCTGGTGGATGGCATCTATCGGCTCTTGATGAGCGAAGAAGTCGAGCCCGTCAATATCGGCAACCCCAGCGAACTGACGATTCTGCAATTTGCCGAACAGATCAACGCGATCACGGGCAATCAAGGTGGCATCCGTCGTGAGCCGTTGCCGGTGGACGACCCCAAGCAGCGCCAGCCCGATATCACCAAGGCGCGCCGTTTGTTGGGTTGGGAGCCCAAAGTTGACCTGGCGCAAGGGATGCAACAGACCATCGACTGGTTTGCCCCCCGCGTTAGCAAGTGAACTTGCTGTAATAAGCGATCTTAATTTGGCAGGAGAATTACGGCTTGACCCCTCAATTTATGTTAGGCTACGGGCCATTCGTCGTCCAGCGTTGCATGCGCAGGTGGCGCGCTACTATCCAACACTAATATAAAGGAGTATATCCGCCTTGGTTAAGCCCGTTATTCTCTCGGTAGATGATGATGCCAGTGTCTTGCGGGCGATCACACGCGACTTGCGCAGCCGCTATGGCAGTGAGTATCGGGTGATCGCCGCCGACAGTGGCCCAACCGCCCTGAGTGCGTTGCGCGAATTACAAAAACGCAATGACCCCGTGGCCTTGTTTCTCGTCGATCAGCGGATGCCGCAAATGGGTGGGGTCGATTTCTTGGCCCAGGCGATCCCGTTGTACCCAGAGGCCAAGCGCGCCCTGCTGACCGCCTATGCCGATACTGACGCCGCGATCAACGCCATTAACACGGCCGCGGTGCATTATTACCTGCTTAAACCGTGGGACCCACCCGAAGAGAAGCTCTATCCGATCATCGACGATCTGCTCACCGATTGGCAAGGGGATTACCGGCCCCCCTTTAGTGGCATTCGTATTATCGGGCATCGCTGGTCGCCCCAGACGCATGAGGTGAAGGATTTTCTGGCGCGCAATCAGGTGCCGTATCACTATTTGGACATTGAACAGGAACCAGAAGCCCAACAAGTGCTGACACAATTTGCCCTGGATGAGACCAAGTTGCCGGTCCTGATCCTGTTGGATGGTCAGACGTTGGTGATGCCGACGATCAATGAAGTGGCCGAAAAAGTCGGTTTGCAGCGGCATGCCGTGCGCCAATTCTATGATTTAGCGATTGTAGGGGGTGGCCCTGGTGGTCTGGCTGCGGCCGTCTATGGGGCGTCGGAAGGGTTGAGCACGGTGATGGTCGAGAAGCAAGCGCCCGGTGGTCAGGCGGGCACCAGTTCGCGCATCGAAAATTACCTGGGATTCCCGTCTGGGTTGAGTGGGGCGGATCTAGCGCGGCGGGCGACCGTGCAGGCCAAACGTTTTGGCGTCGAAATCCTGGCCCAAGAGGTTGTGAGCTTGCGCGTCGATGGCCCGTATCGCATCATCAAATTGGCCGATGACAGTGAGATTGCCTGCCATGCGTTGGTGGTGGCCGCCGGTCTGACCTATCGCAAATTGGCGGTGCCCGGTGCGGAAAAGGTAACCGGCGCCGGCGTCTATTATGGCGCCTCACTGACGGAAGTAGTCGCTTGCCGGGATCAGGCAACCTTTATTGTCGGTGCAGGCAATTCGGCTGGTCAAGCCGCGCTTTATCTGGCCCAGTACGCCAACAAAGTGACTATTCTTGTGCGCGGTGATTCCCTGGAAGCCAAGATGTCGCAATATCTGGTCGCCCGCATCTATGAACACCCCAAGATCGAAGTGCGCGTATCTACCAATGTTACGGCCTGTCATGGCGAAGAACATTTGACGGCCTTGACCATCTGCGACGATAACACCGGCCAAGAGACGGTGGAAGAGGCCGCGGCGCTCTTTGTCTTTATTGGCGCCATACCCTCGACGCAATGGTTGCAAGGAGCCGTGCAGTTAGACGCACATGGCTTTGTCTGCACCGGCTCGTCGCTCCTGCGCGACGGTAAAGCGCCCAAAGGCTGGCCACTCGAACGCGATCCCTTTTTGTTAGAGGCCAGCGTCCCTGGGATCTTTGTGGTGGGCGATGTGCGCGCCACGTCGATCAAGCGGGTGGCTTCGGCGGTGGGCGAAGGTTCGATTGCTGTGCAATTTGTGCACCAATATCTGAGCAGGTTAAAGTAATGGTGATGGAAAGCGCAACCCAAATTTCGATTGATGAACTGGCCAAACTCATTGTCTTTGTGCAGGTGCCAACGGCGGAATTAACTTGGCTGGTCGCCCACAGCACCGAGCAGCATTTATCTGTTGGTGAATATTTTTGTCGCGAAAATGAGTTGCTCGAACATTTCTATGTGGTGTTAGAAGGTGAATTGACGATCAGCCAGTGGCTGGGGCAGGAAGAGATTGTCTTGGGGACAACGCCCGCCGGGATCATGGGCGGTGAGTTGGCGTTTTTGAGCAATGCCCTGGTGGCGAATCTGTCGGCGCGCGCGATTATGCCGACGCGGCTGTTACTCTTTCACCAGCAAGCTTTTCGCGAGATCTTTGCCGCTTGTCCGATCTTTGGGGCGCGCATTCTGCAGACGGCCGCTGAACGAAGCCAGGGTCGCGCGAGCATCCTCAAGCAACAGGAAAAGATGGCGGCTTTGGGCAAGTTGGCCGCCGGTCTGGCCCACGAATTGAACAATCCGGCGGCAGCCATTCAACGGGCGGCCAAAACGCTTGATGCCACATTGCGCACCTTACAAGCCCATGCGCTCCATCTGCATAAATGCGAGCTGAGCCAGGAGCAGCTCGATCAATTAGCCATCTTTCAACAAACGATCACCCAGCAGGCAAAAAGCCCATCCACGTTGTCACCACTTGAAACGAGCGACTGTGAAGAGGCATTGGGAAGCTGGCTCGAGGAGCGGGGCATCAGCCAGGCCTGGACGATTGCGCCTACACTGGTCGCCGCCCAAGTGACCGTGGCGCAATTGTTGCCGGTCGTCGAACAATTGCCCGCTGGAGATGTCG
>JAPLGZ010000895.1 GCA_026389895.1 Chloroflexota bacterium
GGTTCGGTGGCTCGTTTTAGATTCGACGTTAACGCGCAAACAACCACCGTATTGATGCGGCTGCCGTTAATTGCATCATCCTGAATGACGACATGAGGATGGGGATAGCCCGGTTCCGACCCGCCTGGTTCTTCCACCTGAAGCCAATAGATTTCCCCTTGCCTGATTTCTATTCGTTCGCCGCCGATTCGAGTGGCGGCTTTTTCCTCCTGATAAGACGCGCTGGCTGGGTTGTTCGGCACGGGCTGCGCTGCATCAACCGGCTTGATTTGCTCGAACAAGGCTTGATTTGGGTAGGTCTTGATGAAATGCTCAACCGCCATCGCAAACAACTCACTCTGGGATAGCTTGAGCTGTTGCGCCATGCTTTCGGTCTGATCAAACAGCGCTTTCGGCAAAGAGACAGCCGTTTCTATCGTTGTAACCATAGAATTTACCATTCTAATTTATGGCCAATCAGCAACTGTGCTTGTCACGTTGATGACGGCCTGTGGCAAGCATACGACCAGGGTAATAGGATAGTTCGCCCCTAGCTACTTCTGTCAATCATTATCTGGGCTGCGTCTGGCGACTTTGTCAGCAACTGGCGAATGCTCTCCTCCAATTCGCTCGTCATATAGTGCGACGCCCGCACGAACTCGTCGAGTAATCTGATCGGGTCGCTGGCTGGCAAGCTCTGTTTGAGGATTCCCTCCACCTGCCCTAATTCTTGAAGGATGGTGACTCGCTCTGTCAACAAGCTGTTAAACTGCACATCGCAAGCTGGAATTGGTGGCGGATATTGTCTGATTTCTTGATAAATTTGCAATTTTTCGGCTTCCAAGTGTTGTCTGATTCTCTGCCAAGCTGCCTCCATCATTGTTAAGTCTACCTGTCCATTGATCCCTGCGTGATCTAGTTCAGATACCATCGTTTATTCCCCTTATCGTTCATTTCCCTTATAGTCACAGTCCTATTCGTACGCGGTCTAAAGCATGATACGCACAGCGAAAGCCACAGTCGTTTAGTAGCCCTTGTGGTCCAATCCCAGTGCGGTCTATCGCGCGTAAATATTCAGGGGTAGCGATGTTCCACGCCCCACCTTTGATAACCCGGTAGATGTAGCCCTGGATATCTTCGCTATCTTGACCCCATCGGCTTAGACACCACTCTGACATATCACCGACCATATCCATCACACCATAGACACTTTGACCACGTCGTTTGGCGCGACTCCTGTCGCGATAGAGCGAGCAAAGATCAATAATTACCCTTGCCGTTATCCCTACTGCTTGATCGGCCGCGAGTGACCTTGATGTAAATAATCAATCGGTTTGGGGACGAAGATCGGGCTGGTTTGCAACCGCGGATGGCTGGACCAAAAGTCTTCACTGCCCGCTTCGACCGCAAATGTGCCTTGCTCTGGCTTTTCGTGACGATGGACCAGGGCTAACATGGGGCGGTGGGTTTGGGTGCGATTGGGCATGCCGCCGTGCCAAATTCGCATATCGCGGATGACCAGATCACCGCGTTGGGCCAGGGTGCGCTCGGCAGGGCGTTTGGCCTGCCACTCCGCAAGCATGGCCTCGGTGGGGAAACGATTGCCACTGTGCAGCCGTCCATCTTGATGGGTCCCCGGCCAGTAGATGGTCGCGCCATTTTCTTCGGTCATATCGACGAGCGGTATATTGATCACCAGTAGCGTGCAGGGCGCGTATGGGTCTGGCTGGGGCGGCACCGCATCGGCGTGAACCTGCTGCGTTTGTGAACCGACAAAGGCCGTATTGGCCCCATAGCTGGTGAGGGTGGCGCCGGCCCCTAAAATGGCGCGGCTGATCGCAATCGCCGGCTCGTTGAAGACAATCTCTGGAAAGAGAAAGGGGTGAAAAGGGGGTGGCCGCACCCCCTGAAAATTGTTGTCGATTTCACCCAGTTCCGCATAACGCACCAGATCAGCCAACATTTTGGCGCCTAGTTTGTCGACAGGCCCAACGTCAATCGCCTGGCGCAAGGCCACAACCCCATCTTCGGCCATCGCTTGGAGGGCTGTCGCCATTTTCTCTGGCGCCAGTTGTCCCGTTTTTCGTTCTTCAGGGGTAATTTCAATGCTCATCATAAGTCTAGATTTTGTCCATTTCCTTGCCGCTATTCGGCAAATATTTTCGCTGGAACTGATTTCAGCATGAAAAGCAGCGTTTGCGTAGAGCCGCCTTCCGGGAAGCGGTCAAACCATCCAGGGTTAACGAACCGCTATGTGACCGCTTCCCGGCAGGCTAAAAAACTCGCCCGGATCACTATCCTATCACGACAATGACTGGCATCCAACTGGTTCGCCAGCAGATTACTCGTGTCGATGCCCATCATGGTTGTGCCTGCACAAGCCGCAGCACGGACGCCACGACATCGTCGAGACTGGCACTCGTATCGATCTCATGGCCCGCCACCCTGCGCAACAACGGCTCGACGGTCTCCCGTAAATCTAGCACACGCGCGATTTCGTCGGGTTGCTTTCCATACGAATTGTTGGTGCGCATGCCCAAACGCGCAACGATCACATCAACTGGCGCACTTAGCAGGACGACATGGTCGAACTGCGCCAGGAACTGACCCATGTTCTGCGCACAACCGCTCAGGAACAATACGGTAGCATCCTCGGTGGATAAGAGATCTTGAATGCGAGCCGCACGCCATACCCAGTCTCTGTCGGGTTCCACCGGCGACCCTGGGGCGTCCAGGTCATCGCTGACCGCCACCCACTCAGAGAATTCGTCGCAGTCCGCATCCACGGCCTTGCAGCCGCGTGCCGCGAGTTCGCTGATCACTGTGGACTTGCCGACGCCAGACATGCCTGTCAAAAGTATCCGCTTCACGAAATCACCACCCCTTCGTCAACATCATCCATTCGTTTCTGCAACGTTTTTAAGGGCAGCTAAGATGGGTTTTAGGGTCGCTGGCGTAAAGCCACTTGGCCGGTTGTCCTCTTGAATAATTTTAATGCTGGCCTGCCCGTTGGCGTGGCTTATGACATAACTCGTTATGTTATAGTTTTCTGGCTTATCTGCAAGGCCCGTGTTTGGTGTAAACAAACTATATTTGATGAGTTCATTGGGCCGAAGATCCAAGATGGTTCCCCGCTCCTCGGCTGCCCCGGCGTGCCCCTGCCCTTCGCTTCTGAACGTAATCGGGCTGCCGACTTTCCAATCTGTCGTCACGATGCGTCCATATTGCCAGAGCTTTACGAGTTCAGGCTTGGTGAGCACGTCGAAAATTCGCTGGGGCGATGCTTGAACGGTAATTTCTGTCGTGTGTGTTGGCATTTTATAGCTCCTGAGATGTGGCCAGCAAGCCCTCTATTTTCTAAAGCGCGTGCGAGGGCTGTGGATCCGCAAAATGTTTGATCAGGGGGAACCCGGTGATCTGTTGCCACTGGGTTGGCGCGCCATTGGCGAGATACCCATTTCGCAGATAGAAGGGACGGGCCGTAATAGAACTATCCAAGCGGACATGGGTGTGTCCCAGAGTCCTGGCCTGCTCTTCCATCGCGGCGAGAAGGCGCTTGCCCACCCCCTGATGCAAGACTTCTGGGACAATATAACAAAGCGCGATTTGTCCCGCTGGCATATGCAGCAGACCCACCCCAACGATGCCGAGCGGTGCCGTCTCAGCCACGAGAAAATAGTGACCTGGATTGGTAATCCATTCGGTCACGTTCTCTACCGTCTTGTTGGCACACCATTGCGCCAAGAGCGCTTCGTCGTGGCCATAGTCTTTGGCACAAATTTCGCGAATGGAACGGACCAGGACTTGGCAAGCGTGTGCCGCATCGGCAAGGATTGCGCGGCGTATGATTATTGTCTGCTTCTGGGTTGTGTCTTCATGCATAAGCTTCTATTCCATTACTTGTGTACTCAAATACGGTACTGAGACTCTGGGTAAGTTGTAGGCGGCTCACAGCACGCATTCGACAAACTAAAGATTGTCCCTTTGGCTGTTTCAGCCATCAGGGGCAACTATACTTTTCCAATATACTTATTTACAGTTGCGTTGTCAACGAGAATTTTGTGAGCGAAGTAGAAGTAGAGGTAGATGTGATGCAAAGTTGCATACGACTGAGGATTTATTACCGCCATGCAGGCTTGGCGCAAAGGTGCAAAAAACAACGTCAAAAAATCGCGAGTTTGGACGGTCAGGACAACGGTTGTTTGGTAGCGTTCTCGGTAGGAGATAGGAAGGATGGCTTACAAACCTGCCACCGTTCAAGTGAGAATATCCGAAATCAACTTCAACTCAACTATTTTTCTGAAATGTGTATCCGCTGAAATAAGCGGCATGTCTAAAGATAGGGCTGAAGCCGCAATAACCGCATCTGGTATCTTAAAACTGTATTGGCGTCGAATCATAATCGTCTGCTCAATGATCACTGAGGTCAACTCAACCCGCTGACAGAGTGATAAAAAGGCTTTGATGGAGTCCGTTTCACTTTCGGTTAGGTGGCTGGCAGAAAGTAACTCGATTTCTGAAATAGGCGAAAAGTAAATCTCCGGGGTATTGACCACCAAGTTAGTGATTTTGCGCTAGCCTTCAAAAAAATAAATAAAGGCGTTGGTGTCCAAAAGGATTTTATTGCCACTCACTACGAAGTTCCTTTTGGAAAGTCAGACCATCTTTTTCCCATTTCAAAATACCGCTATATTTTAGCCGGTTGAGTTGAGCGGTATAGGTTCTAACAAATTCTTGTAACATGGCTTCGGAATTACCCTTGAATTTCTCCTGAAGCAGTTCCGTCAGTTGTTTTTCCAATGTTTGGTCTTTGATTTGTAGGGTTAGCATAACCGTCTTACCTTCATCGTTTTTCTGATTGTGTGACAAAATAATAGATCTTCCAAACCATTGAGTCTCCTATTATGCCTTACAGAATTTTTGTTGGCAAAAGCGAATTAACTAGCCCTGACTGATGCTTGAACTTCAGAACTCAGTCGCCCGCTGCCCATTGTTACTGCCAGTGGAACGCAGAAGAGTATTTACCGATGAAGCTTTGGCACAGTCAAGCGATTTCTATCAACCAGCTTCGCTACGTTTTGGGTTGTCAAACTGAAGAACACCATCCTCAAAGCTGTCCTCGGGAAGGGTATCCTTCTCTAGATAGTAATTTTGGCTATTGATCCAGGGCTCACGATCACCTTGTTTGGGCAGGCGCCCTATGCCGCGCCGCATGTAAAGCGACACACAAAGTGCGCAATGAGATCAGAGCGCAAGGTCCACGAGGAACGGATGTAGCCGAAAGTCCAGGCCAGATTGGGCAGATCAGAGAGCATAATGCCTTTGTAAGTCCACGTATCGGGGAGGCTAACCGGGTTGTCATCAACTGTAAATTCGATGTTGCCCAGGCCGCAGAGTTCAATACCCGTGGCGCAGACGATGATATCGGCCTGCAGCGTCTGTCCCGATTTCAGCAGGATGCCCTCTTCGACGAAACACTCTACGTGGTCGGTCACGATGGAGGCTTTGCCCGATGCGACGGCCTTGAGCAGGTCACCGTCTGGCAGCAAACAGACCCGCTCTTTCCAGGGGTCGTAGCGCGGGGTGAAGTGGGTGCCAATGTCGTAATCTGCTGGCAACAGGGTCGCCGCTATGGCAAGCAGTTCCTGCCTGACGATATCTGGCTCACTAGCGGAGCGTTCGGCAAATACACGACTATTTTCCAGCGATTTACGGCGTTTAATATCGTGGATCCGCTCTGGTGGCACGTGGAGCGCGCGCAACTCCTTGATCATGTCATCTTCGATGAGATTGTCGAGCAGCTGGTAGTAACTTGGCGAACGCTGCAATTGTGTCACGTGGGCTACGCGCTCCGCAACTGCCGGGACAATTGTTGCGGCGGTTGCACCAGAACCAATCACCACTATCTGTTTACCGGTATAGTCGAGATCTTCGGGCCACTGTTGTGGGTGGATGATCAGCCCCTTGAAATTCTCCTCACCCGGGAATGCGGGGCGATAACCGGCCTGGTGGTTGAAGTAACCCTGGCACATGAAGAGAAAACAGCCCGTGAAGCATCGGGTCTCTCCGTCGCTGTTTTTGGCTTCGACCGTCCATAGGGCCTCTTCCGTCGACCAGACCGCGCGGCTGACCCGGTGGCCGAAGCGAATGTGCGGTTCGAGCTTATTCTCATCCACCACTTCGTGCAGATAACGGAGAATTTCGGCCGCGGTTGCGATGGGCTGGCCGTACCACGGTTTGAAGTCATACTCATAGGTATACAAATCGCTGTCAGAACGAATCCCGGGATAGCGGAAGAGATCCCAGGTGCCACCGATGGCGTCTCGGGCCTCAAGGATGACATAATCCTTACCGGGGCACTCACGCTGCAAGTGACAGGCCGCACCGATACCGGAAATACCGGCCCCGATGATAATGACGTCGCGATGTTCGGGTGTTGCATTTCTGTTCATCTGTGCCTCTCCTTGATTACACCTGCCATTTGATTATCCCCTGCCCTCGGCCCTTTGGCAAACCACTATGGTCACGCCCCTTGTGCTACCCCGCCGAGCCAAGCACGTACATCGGCTGCGTGATCATCATGAAAATGGTGAAAGAACTCGCCAACGGCAAAGCGTTGATCATTTACCCAAATCACGTGAAATTTTGCTTCGATAGACTCGATCCGACAATCTTCTGGCAAGGCTTGCAGAACAGCCAGCAGTTGCTCATGCACGTCATGCGCATCGTTCAGAACATGCCGGATTGTGCGCTGGCGATTTGATTCATAAACCCAAGTGTTGCTATCATCTTCCGATGTGAGATCCGCTGGCCACGGTGGAGGTGGTTCTGGTTGCCCACCCTCTGCCGCTTGCAAGCGAGTGACCAGCCAGCGCTGCCATCCGGTCAAATGGGCAATGACGTCGCGCATAGACCAATCGTCATTTACACCAGCTTGATCCATCCGCGTCTCCCCAATGGCGGCGAGGAGCAGCTCCCACTTCTGCTGTTCTTCCGTCAACCACTAAATTAGAGAGCCAGAACTACATGCAATAACAGATCGGCAGAGAAGTGCGAAAGCATGGCGGATTCCAATCCACGCGTCCAGTAGAGATAACCAAAACCAAGCCCCAGCAGTCCGTTCAGCACCACTGCACGGACAATAATCAACGGCGTGAGCGCCACCAAAGCAGAAACCAGCGGCAAGTGACCCAGCCCAAACAGGACTGCTGCGATGGTGTTGGCCACCCAAAGGACTGGACCACTTGGGCGGCCGTCGGGTTTTCTGTGAACGAAAGATCCTAGCCAGGCTAATAGACTTAGCGCAAACAGGCGTAACAGGATTTCTTCGTCGATGCCGCCGTAGAAGGAAGCAAGCAGTCCTTTCCACGCTGCCGGAGGGTGGCTCCAGAGGCTGAGCGCAGATGCAGAAGCCTGGTTCTGCTGCTGCATGGTAGGCTGAAATACCACCACCTCGAGGGCAAGAATCAACAACGTGCCGACCACGCCAACCAGTATGCTCGGAACGAGAATTGACTTGAGTCTGGTCCGAATGCCCTGTCCGGCGATCCACGCTTCCAAAATCGGAACTGACAGGCCTGTTCGGTTTGCAAAAAATAGCCCTGCCAGCGTCAAGAAGCCAAGCAAGATGGCGCCCTGGGCCACCTGTGCAAGGATCAGCAAGGGCAAAGGGGGTAATTGGGCAGCTAGACTGGCCGGAATCATGGTCAGGCCGTAGGGAAGCACTAAAATTACTCCGATGACAGATGCAAGCCACAGGAGGAAGAAAAGGCGCCAATTCATTGCCTTGGTTGTCGAAGTTGATGCTGCCGTTAAATTGCCGTGTTTCATAGTGATATTTTTATTCGTTACAGTAGCCTGCCTCTTGCAGGCGAATGTCAAGCTATGCTGCCAGGCGAATTGTGGGCAACCAACTTAGCCAAGTTGCTGATCGTTCTAAATGCCGAGGTAGGTCTCGGCTAGGCTCAGCAGCTTACGCAGACCTGGCACAATAATCGCCAGCGGCTCAACTTGGTTACTCGTCACAAAGCGGTGGAGTACGCCCAGATCGTTATAAAGTGCGTAAAGGAGCCGTTGCTCAGTCAGCGTGTCCCAAAAGGGGGCAGGCCCATAGCCTTCCTGCAGCCAGTCTGTCTGGATCCGGTTTGCCTAGAGCGGGCCGCCTTCATATAAATTCGGCAGGATCAGGTCAATATCAAAGACGGGCGCTCCGCCTTATATAGTCCATGACCAGAAAACGTTGATTATCAAGTTCTAGATACCTATATTCTTGTGGGCTATTGAGATGGTAAGGTTTCAAGTATTGTTGATAGAGGCGATAATCCGTATCATCATGCTTTCTTTTTAGCATGATGATACGGATTATCGCCTCTATCAACAACTGTTACCTTAAATAACGACCCTCCTGAACCGTTTGCTTGATACTCAGATTGAACTTGTGAAATTTCAAAATCGAGGTATGGCGAAAGTTGTTGAGCAAGTTGATGCGCAATTGTGGCTTTAGGAATAGGCATATGGGTATACATCCTCCGAAAAGCAATGCCCACTAGTAAAGTGGTCCCAAGGTGAGAGATAAGGTTATTTTGCGCTAGGGGCGGGATGCAGAATGGGGCAGCTTTGAATCAACAAAGTGGAAGGGCGAAGGTCGGCGAACTGATGGCGATCAGGAACCAATCTGACTACGACCCGCCTCGTCCTGCTACTCCGCAAAGATATCTTGATTTTGCGGAGTAGCAGGACGAGGCGGGTCAAGAAGCCCTTGATCGATCAGGCCAGGTCGAAGCGATCGAGATTCATGACCTTGTTCCACGCCGCCACGAAGTCACGCACAAACGTCTGCTGCGAGTCGTCACAGGCGTAGACTTCCGCAAGGGCGCGCAGTTGGGAGTTCGAACCGAAGATGAGATCGACACGGGTGCCGGTCCACTTAAGCTCGCCCGTTGCGCGATCGCGTCCCTCAAACAGATCGCCAGCTTTCGATGTCGCCTGCCACGCCGTGCCCATGTCGAGCAGGTTCACGAAAAAGTCATTGGTGAGCGTCTCTGGCTGCTTGGTGAAGACGCCGTGCTGGGACTGACCGACGTTGACATCCAAGACGCGCAGGCCGCCTAAGAGCACCGTCATCTCCGGGGCGGTTAGTGTCAGCAATTGCGCCCGGTCGAGCAGCAACTTCTCGGCCGGTACGGTGTATTTGGTTTGGAGGTAGTTGCGGAACCCATCGGCGGTCGGCTCAAGCACAGCAAAGGAGTCTACGTCGGTTTGCTCTTGCGACGCATCGGCACGTCCCGGTGTGAAGGGGACAGTCACATTGTGCCCAGCGTTCTTGGCCGCTTGTTCGATGGCCGCGCAACCGCCGAGGACAATCAGGTCTGCCAGCGAAACCTGCTTCCCGCCAGCCTGGGCGCTGTTGAACGCCTTTTGGATCTCCTCCAGGGTTGCAAGGACAGTCGCCAATTCGGCGGGCTGGTTGGCTTCCCAATCCTTTTGTGGCGCCAGACGGATGCGTGCGCCGTTCGCCCCACCGCGCTTGTCCGAGCCACGGAAGGTTGACGCCGAAGCCCAAGCCGTCGCGACCAGTTGCGAGACGGAGAGTCCAGAGGCGAGAATCTTGCCCTTGAGGTCAGCAATGTCCTGCGCGTCAATCAATGGATGGGTGACTGCCGGGATGGGGTCTTGCCAGATGAGTTCCTCGGCAGGGACCAAGGGGCCAAGATAGCGCTCGCGCGGACCCATGTCGCGGTGCGTCAGTTTGTACCACGCCCGGGCGAAAGCATCCGCGAACTCTTCGGGGTGCTCCAAGAAGCGTCTTGAAATCTTTTCATAGCTGGGATCCATCCGCAAGGCGAGGTCCGTGGTCAGCATGGCTGGGGCGTGACTTTTCGACGAGTCGTGGGCATCCGGCACAGCACCAGCGCCTGCACCATTCTTTGGTTTCCACTGTTGTGCACCGGCTGGGCTTTTCGTCAGCTCCCATTCATAACTGAACAAATTCTCGAAGAAATTGTTACCCCACTTTGTTGGCGTCGTGGTCCAGGTGACTTCCAAGCCGCTGGTGATGGTGTAGTCGCCGTTGCCGCTGCCAAAGCTGTTCTTCCAGCCAAGGCCCTGCTCTGCGATGCTGGCGCCCTCTGGCTCAGGACCTACATACTGATTGGGATCACCTGCGCCATGTGTTTTGCCGAAGGTGTGTCCACCAGCGATCAGCGCAACGGTCTCTTCGTCATTCATCGCCATCCGCGAAAAGGTCTCGCGAATGTCTCTGGCGGACGCTAGTGGATCCGGGGTGCCGTTAGGCCCTTCTGGATTCACATAGATCAGACCCATCTGTACAGCCGCGAGCGGATTTTTAAGGTCCCGCTCGCCAGTGTAGCGTTTGTCGCCAAGCCACTTGTCCTCAGGACCCCAATAAATGTCCTCTTCGGGTTCCCAGACATCAGCGCGCCCACCGCCGAAGCCAAAGGTCTTGAACCCCATCGATTCCAGGGCGCAGTTCCCGGCCAGGACCATCAGGTCGGCCCAGGAGATTTTGCGGCCGTACTTCTGTTTGATCGGCCAGAGCAAGCGGCGCGCCTTGTCTAGATTGGCGTTGTCGGGCCAACTGTTGAGGGGGGCAAAGCGTTGGGTGCCCGAACCAGCGCCGCCGCGCCCGTCACCGGTGCGATAGGTGCCAGCGCTGTGCCATGCCATGCGAATAAATAATGGCCCATAGTGTCCAAAGTCGGCCGGCCACCATTCCTGCGAATCAGTCATCAAGGCATAGAGATCCTTACGCACCGCATCCAAGTCGAGGCTTTTGAACTCCTCGGCATAGTTAAATGCCGCGCCCATTGGATCAGACAGGGAGGAGCGCTGGTGGAGAACCTTCAAATTCAACTGATTCGGCCACCAGGTTCGATTTGACATCTCCAAAACGACCGCGTTATCTTCAAATACGTCCCCCGCGGGGCTCTTGCCTTCGTCACCCATATTCTTGCCCACGGCAGTATCGGCATGTCCGCCCGTCACTGGGCACTTGCTTTCGTTACTCATATTCTCTCCAATTCTATCTTGCTTTTTGTTACTAAGGGTTATGCATCCGTGCAAAGTAATATGGAGTGTCGTTTATCTGAATGCCCATAAACGACCTACGCATTTTATCCATTTTACATTGACGTATATTGACTATTGACGTATTCTATTTTCAAAAATCGTATTTTCAAAATTCAGGCCTGTCCACTACTTTTTTATCTAGCAAGCTCTTCGTCCCTGATTTACAGTAGGCTTAGATATACTCATTCTATCCCCGATAGCGCCATACGAACAACTTATAAAGGAGTATAGTAAAAAGCGATAGGTGTGTCAAGCGATAAATCAGGGCCATTGCGTCGACTTGCCCCGATGGTTAAAACCACTGGCTGACAGGCAAAGTGCGTTGGCGCTTTGCGCCCAGTGTGTTTTTATGCAATGGGCGCGGTTTCCCCTAATAGACAGACATTTCATGCCTAGTCTAATTTAGACGCGCTGGCCTTGCGCAATAATTAAAGAGCCTGGATTGACCAAACGGACCCATGACGTTACCGTTAGCGACACACCGGCACCATAGGCCAATACTTTTAATGCAGGCTCCATGCGCCACTTATGATTTCAAATTGATCGTGTTGGGTAGATTTTGTCTGGTCAGGTTTGGCGCATAAGCTTCCCCTAAGCGACTTCTAGAGCCTGATTATACCGCTGTTCTACTCAAAAAGCGAACTTACCTTTGCCTCTCTTTTCTTTCACATTGTTATTTGGCCGGCAAATCAGTGGGGCTGTTCCCCTTTTTTTTCCCCTTCATCCTGACCAAGCGTCCGAACAGTTTGCGCGTCAACCGCGCCGTCCCGTAGCGCGGAAAGTGGTTCAATTGCATCTGGATGTCAAAACTGGATCGATCCTATCGACGTGTCGCGGCGGATGAATCGGTGGTTGGGTGGCTTGTTTATGGGTTCCACGCTCTGGAACTGGACAGATCCAAGGTTTACCGAACGCGGCCAATCCAGCGATGGACTGAGGCGGCATACGTTCGGTATTCCTCCCTAAATTGGGTAGCGAGATAGCGCTCTTCCGGCGCGATGAGCACGTAATGGCAGGCGACGAGGGCCGGCAAGAGCAGGATGAACACCCAGGGCAGATTGACGGCCAGCGCGATCCCGGCCAGAATGCACACGCCGCCAAGGTACAGCGGATTCCTCGAGATGGAGAACATACCTGTCGTGACGAGCTTGCTTGTCGGAAGCCCTGGATCGGTGGGCTGGCCGCTCTGCGCAAACGCTCGCCGCGCAAGGACGACGATGGTTGCGCCGACGATGATGAGGGCCGCGCCGCCAAGGATGATGGCTGGCGTGAAGACCCCGCACGGGAATGAGAGCGGCACCGCTAGTTGTAGGGCGATGGCGACAAGGAAGGGCAGGCCAAAAACTACCTCGAAGATCTGCCACCAACGCTTGTGTGCGACATCTGTTGACATACCGGTTCTGATCCTTCCCCCTGCATTCCGCCTTACGTCGGCTCGGCTATGGTCGACGCGTTCGCCGACCATAGCCGAAAGCCGAGATACCCGAACGCCCCCATGAGCAATACCGTCTCCAGGTTAGAAAGCAGGTTAATCTACCCTGGAGTTTGATTGATTTTTCATCAAATTTACTGATCATCTAATCCCTTGCCATTGAGAATTTGCTGTATACATTTTTCGATCCTTGCCTCGCGAGTTTTGGCTTGTTTGGGGGCTGAAAAATGAAGCAGGTATCCCCGTTGCCGGCCTGGCGTCAATGCCTCAAAAGCGTCTTGCAGGCCAGGAACTTCCTCTAATTTATTGATAAATTCTTCCGGCATGTTGAATTCTGTTGTCTTTTTAAAATCCACTTGCAAACCGGACTTTTCTACTTCCACGGCTTCAAAAATGTAGGCCTTTAAGATGGCCTCCATCTCAACGATTTCTTGAACACTGGTAAAGCGAATTTGGCGGGCAGACTGCACATTTTGGGTTTGTTGAATGAGCATACCATTGGGATCTTTGAGCAAGGCCCCTTTGTGAAATAGCAATGCACAATATTCTTTAAAGCCATGGATTAAAACGATATTGCTATTCTGAAAGGTGTAACAAGGTACCCCCCACTTCAATTCTTCAGTCAGCCCACAGTCAAGAATGATCACTCTTAATTTCTCAAATTCTGCCTGCCACTTTTCAGCTTTATTAAAAAAGAAATTAACCTTAGGATTCATGCTATTCATTATTTTTTTGGATTCCATATTGGCTATTGCTACCGAAAAATCTTGTATTAACTCACGCCGCCACCTGCGCACAATAATTCCCGCTAGAGCTTGTATATACATTGCACCTAGTAGGTCTAGTCTGCTAGGTGCAATATGGAAAATAGGTTCAATCATGGCGCGCACGCTGTGGTCGATTATATCAAATTTACAGCTTCAACCCGCATTTTACGCTCGCGGCCAGACGCACATAAAAGTCGGTGTCGGCTCCACGGATGTTCTCTAGGTCGTACAATTCCACCAAGCGTGGATCGGTATCGTGTTGATCGAGCTGCATATGGCCACCATCAATGAACGAATTCAGAACCAATGGGTCTTGTCCACGATATTGCGCAGCGGCTGGCCCGCGGCAAAACGTTGCGCATTCTCGAGCAGGACAGCAAACTGCCGTTCATAAATATTGGCGGCATCCTGCACCGCGATGTGTGGTGTGAGCAACACATTGGGCAACGTCCAGAGTTTGTGATCGGTGGGGAGCGGCTCGGTTTCAAAAACGTCGAGACCACAGCCCGCAATGACGCCCGCTTCGACCGCAGTTGCCAGATCATCCAGTTTCGTTGTCAGTCCTCGCCCGACATTGATAAAGTAGGCTGTGGATTTCATACGGGCAAAGCGTTCGCCCTGCCACATTCCTTCTGTCTCGGGCGTGTGCGGCAGGGTCGAGATGACAAAATCAACTGGCGGCAGCAGAGCGTCCAATTCCGCTGGCGAGTGTTGCTCAACAAAAGGAACGGGGTATTCCCAACGGGCGTCTACCCCAAGCACACGCATCCCAAAGGCGGCACAAAGACGGGCAGTTTCGTGGCCGATGCCGCCAACCCCCACGATCAGCGCGCTGGCCGTGCTCAGTTCAATGTATCGGCTCTGGCGCGCCGCTGGATCCCAACGGCGTTCCTGTTGGGCAGCTACATAATAAGGCAGTCCACGGGCCAGCGCCAGCACAAACATAAGCGCGTGCTGGCTAACATGATCGTTGTAAATGCCGCGCGGATTGCAGATCGTGACGGGATGTTCGATCAATGCCCGGTAGTAAAAGCCGGCTTGGGGGCCAGCCTCCTGGCTTTGCAGCCAGCGCAGCTTGCCGGCTAGTGGTAGCAATGCGGGCGGCACCCAGCCAAAGACCGCATCGGCATCAACCAACGCATGGCGCGCTGCCACTTCGTCTTCGGCCACCACGATCCGATATTGGGGCAATGCTGCCTGTAGGCGAGTTGACCAGTCGCGCCGCGGTGCGGTGTGCGGTGGCATCATGACGAGCGTCAGCATAAAAGAGACCTTTGTCTGAAAAATAACTCCTGCGATTCGGATCAAGCAAGGTTGAAACCGCGCCCAGAAGGCTCCCGAAATACGTTCGGTAGGATCGCCGCAACCGGTTTTAACCGGTTTTGTGTAGCAGGCGTCGCTTTCAAGCGGCGCACACAGCCCTTTTGGGCCTGGTTATTTTGTTAATTCGCCATCATGCTCGGGGCTTAATGGTCTGACCTCTTCAAAAAGGCCAAGGTTCGCTCCCACGCCAGGCTTGCGGCGGCTTGGTTGTAGGCATCGGTCCGATCCGGTTCAAAGAACCAATGGCCTGTGCCAGGATACCGATAAAAAGTCACTGGGCGGCCAGCCTGTTTAAGGGCTCCCTCCAAGTGGTCGACGTTGGGTTGTGGCTCATACTCATCATCCTCGGCAAAGTGACCGAGATAGACGGCTTTGGCGCTGCTGAAGTCGTCGCTACCAGTCCCGTAAAAGAGAACGACAGAATGGATCTGCTCAGGCTCGGCCGCCGCAAGACCTAGCGCATAATAGGCGCCCAGCGAGAAACCAATCACGGTGAGGCCAGGGTTAGCTTGGCCGGTGCGTTCGTTCAGGAAGCGTGTTGCCTCTACAAGTTCGGCCTTGGCTTGCAGGTGGTTGGCGTCGAGCGCTCCGCCCAGGGCTTCGGCGCCGGCAATGGTGTCGGTGACTTCGCCATGATAGAGGTCGGGGGCGAAGGCCACGAAACCGGCGTCAGCCAGGCGCGTGCAGAATGCCTTGATGGTGTCGTTCAGCCCCCACCAGGCATGCAGGACCAATACACCGGGTCCCGTGCCCGCAGGCGGTAGGGCGAGAAAGCCCTGTGGTTGTGATTGTGTCATATAGACTCCTTTCGTAGTTATCTAGTGGTGCGTGTTCGCCGGTCCTCACTTGGCGTCATCCTTGCTTGTCTATCCCAAGCGTTAAGCGAACCATCGCCATCCAGCCAGCTTGCTATTGCTTACTTGGAAGCGCCGACGCGTTGGCGCAGCAGTGGCTGGTTAATGGCGGTTGCGTCCAGTTTGCTCGCGCCCAGAAACCTAACAAAGCGTGCAAACCCGCGCGCCAATGCCTCGGCAAAGGCTTCATCTTGGCCAAGCGCCTCATCCTCTAACCACAAGCCCAGGATGACGAATGTATTGGCGGGGGCCCTCTGGGCGCGGTCTAGTTTGCTGTCGAAGCGCGCAACGAGCCGGTCACCCCACAAAACTGGCAACGTGTAGTAGCCGAATTTGCGCAGGTGCACAGGCTTATAGACCTCCCACGCGTAGTCGAAGCCAAATAACACTTTGGCGCGCCCGCGTGCGCTAACCTGATCCAGGGGGGCGAGGAAGAGGACCTCTTCCGTCGTGGTCGTCTCTAACGGTGTCCATGCCTCTGGCACCCGCCCCGCGATCAAATCGTGTAGCAACTCGGCGTCGCTCCCGAGCGCGCAGTGGACCTCTTTCCAGCCTTCAACCTGCACCTCAATGATGGCGTTGTCTGCTAACATCGCCGCACGTACTTGATTGATACTGCCAAAAGGCACGCCGCGGAAAAACGAATCCTGCACCCGCTTCAGCCGCGCCAGGCCAGAGAAGCTGATCTCTTTGGTGATCAGGAAGCGATCCGCCTCGGCGTCGCTGCTTTCGCGAATAAGCTGTGGCGGCGCGACTGTTTCGGTGAGGGCATAAACGCGCTCGAAGTTCTCGCGGTGGTGTGTCATCACTTCGCCGGTGAGCCACAAATAATATAAAGCCAACGCACTGTCCTTGCGGCCGCGATAACTTTGCGTGCGGGTGCGCGTCGCCATCTTGAAGTCGCGGTTGCTCACGGTGCCGCGCTCGCGCAAGATGGCCCGCATTTCAACAATGGCCTCGGCGTGGTCGCGGGCCGTGCTGTGCAATCGCATATCACTATCACGCTCCCGATGCATGACCACGCGCCAGTGCGGCAGTTCGTCCATCGGGCGGACGGCCAGCCAGCCACCCCAGTCAAAGAACTTGCGCTGCTGGTAGGTCACCTCTTCCCACAGACCAGGGGTGTAATCCAGCACACGGCTGTGCAACTTGATATCATGGCTGCGCGCGATGATTTGCAGCGGGTCGAGTTGTAAGTACTCCATCGCCCGCATGGCCGCTTCCGTACCCGCGATGCCGCGCTCGCGCCGTCCGGGCCACAAGCCCTGCTTACCGAGGATAAAACGCCGAGCTATGTCGATGTTGATCGTTAGCACGTTTAGTTCACCGCCTTGCTAGAGATTCCTTGTTCTCATTCCAGAGTCTGTTTACGACAGCTTCGAGTTCGTGCGGATAGGCAAACCCGTGCTTATCGGCCAGCCAACGACCGACGCCAGCCATCTCGGTGCGGATGGCGTCGATGACGCATACCGTTTCCGCCGGTGTCCTTGACGGCAAGCCCAGGATCTCATGCTGATGAGCGGTGAGCTTGCCAGCCAGGCCTTTGTGCATGGCCCCTAGCATGTGAATGGTTACCCGCGCATCGAGATCTTTTCCGACCGCCTGCATATACCAGGCGCGCAGCAGTGCCATCCGTTCCATGTAGAGGCCGACAAATGAGAAGTAATCTTGTTTTCTGCTGAGGGCCTTCATCTCTTTGTGGGTTGTGATCCAATAATCAACCAAGAACTGTCTTGCCACGGCGCCGTCAATCTCGCGGACGAGCGAGGTGGCTGGGCTGGCAAACCCGGCCAGCGCG
>JAPLGZ010000885.1 GCA_026389895.1 Chloroflexota bacterium
AAGCCATCGTTCAAGCCCAAGCTAGCAAGCTCAGAGATGGACGTCCTGTCAATCTACAAGCGCTAATCGCCAAATCTCCAATTAGATACCACCATCAATTGTGCGTTGTGCCTCTTCATATTCGACGCCGACCATGTTAAACTGCACCGGCCAGCAACAGATGGCGCGGCAGGCGGATTTTGCTCTCCCAGTTATAGCCTGGAAGAAAGTCTTTTAGTGCGAGGAAAGCGCTTGAACGAATTGTGACTGAGATCCCAAAGCTACGATATCGTGCGCCCATAATTTACAATATCTTCCTGTCTAAATCTTCCTGTCTATAATGGCGACACACTACAATTCAACAGAAAAAGGAACTGATGATGGACACTTTACGGTTAGGTACTTCTACTTATTCTTACTGGCATTTTACCAAAGAGGTTGTCCCGGTCGAATACGTGTTGGAGCAGGCGCACAAGTTAGGGCTGGCCGGCGTGGAGATATTACAACGCCAATTGGCCAGCGAGGAGACCAGTTATCTGCAAGGCTTAAAGCGGTTGGCCTTCAATCTGGGGTTGGATTTATACAATTTATCGATCCACCAGGATTTCATCTGGCCGGAGGCGGCAGAGCGGCAACGTCACATTGATCACACCCTGCACTGCATTGATGTGGCGCATGCAATGGGCATTCCGTCGATTCGGATCAATTCGGGCAGTTGGCGCAAAACGGGCAGCTTTGCGGAATTGATCGCCGCAGGTGGTCACGTAGATCCCTGGCCGTCTTATACCGATGACGATGCCTTCGAGTGGGTGATTGCGAGCATCAAGGCTTGTCTGCCGCGCGCCGAAGAAAAGGGGGTCATGCTGCTGCTCGAGAATCACTGGGGGCTGACAACCACGCCCGAGGGCATGTTGCGGATTCTGGAAGGCGTGAACTCGCCTTGGTTGGGGGCGATTCTCGATGCCGGCAATTTCTACTTTATGGCCGACATGTATGATGCGATGGAGAAGATTGCGCCGTACGTCCGCCTGGCCCACGCCAAAACCTATCCCGGCGGTGGCGATTCCTATACCTTAGATCTGGACTATCCACGCATTTTTGGCATTTTGAAACAGGCTGGCTTTACCGGCTATGTGTCGATCGAGATGGAAGGGTACGAAGTGGCCGAAACCGCGGTGCCCAAGAGTATTGAGCAGTTGGAAACAGCCTGGCAAGCCGCGATGACACCTGCGCCTGGGGTCTAATTGCGCAAATAAGAAAACACTGTGTGCAGCGCACGGGCATGGAGTAGTCAAGCTTAGGCGTAACCACTCAGATTTGCGCTGATTTTCATGACAAGGGGTTCAGCAAACCACAGATTTGTCCCCGCTGTGGTTTGCTAAACCTCATTCTGGTTTAAATCCGTTCCAGAACGACGACTGGGATCTGGCGGGTTGTCCGTTTTTGGTATTCAGCAAAATAGGGCATCAGCGCCGCTTGCTGGTTAAAGAGGCGTTCACGCTCTGCCCCTTCGGCGATGCGCGCCCGCGCCTGAAATTTCTCCGCGCCAACTTCGACGGTCACTTCGGGGTGCGCCACCAAGTTGAAGTACCAATCGGGGTGGGTAGGGGCGGCGCCCTTAGAGGCGATCACGATGATGCGGTCGCCATCTGTGCTGTAGTTTAGTGGGTTGACGCGTGTCAAGCCGCTTTTGGCCCCGGTCGTTGTCAACAGGACATGCGGGATTTTACCGTCGCCAACCTTGCCGCCATTGGCTCGAAACTGTTCGATGACGGCGCGGTTGTGTTCATTCCAGTCACGCGTTTGGGACATAAGGGATTCTCCTAAAATTTTGTTTTGAAAAAGGGACTAGCCGCCGACACCTTCCTGAGCCTCTCAGCCAGCCATATTGAATGGTGGCCGCGCTATCACCTGTATTATAGCCAAATACAAGTAAGATGGTCGATCCAGTCGGCGGCTGTTTTGTTTTAGCCTTGCTGTGAGTCTACTGAACCGCCGGTGTAACCTCTAAGAGGAGCTCCTCCTGGCGTTCGCGCCGGTAGATGCCAGGCAACAGCAGGACAATCAGCACGACTACCAGGGCGGCGGCACTGGCTTGGCCAGCCAGGGTTGCCTGAACGCCAAAGCGCTCGGCCAGCGAACCAATCTGTAATTGGCCCAGTGGATCCCCACCAATCGCCAGCACCAGGATACCCATCACCCGGCTGCGCATCTCGTCGCTCGTCTTTAGCAAAATAATGGCGCTCTGGAGCGTGCCAAAACAAGCCATGCCCATGCCCGCGCAGAAAAGCATGGCCCAAGAAAACGGATAATAGTGTGAAAGGGCAAACACAGCCAGCGCAACACAGATCCAACCCGTCCCCAGGACAAAGAGCATGCCAATCTGGTAGCGCCGCCGCAGTTGATTGACCAAGAGGAGGCCGAGGAACGATCCCATGCCTGTTCCTGTGCCCAAAAAGCCCAATTCCACCGGTCCACGGTGGAGCACCACCCGCGCAAAGACTGGCAACAACGAGCTATAGGGAAAAATCCACATATTCATAATTAGCGTTACAACCAGCACACCCAGGATCGTCTGGTTGGAACGGACATACCGCAGACCTTCCCCCAACGCGATCCAAGGCGGACGAGGAAAGATCTTATTCGTCCGCGCGCTGGGCGTTCGGAGCAACGGAATTAAGATCGACAACGCCGTGACCGACAAAAACGCCATGACGGTATAACAGCCGACAGCCCCAAAGCGCGCAATTAATCCACCAGCAATAACAGGTCCAATAATCCGCGAGATGCCGGTCAGAAAGCTTTCGATCAACATGCCATCCACCATCTTAGCTTTGCCCACAATATCGGGCAGCAAGGCACGTCGCGTCGGCCAATCAACGGACCAGGCGGTCCCCAGGCAGAAGGCAACCAGCGCAATATTCCACGGGGCCGCCACGTCGTTCCATAACAACAGCACCATCGCTAAATAGGCACACAAATTGACACACTGCGCCGCAATTACCACCCGCCGCCGGCCAAAATAATCGATGATCGGGCCAGAGAACAGACCCATGATCAGCAAGGGGAGGGTGCGACAAAAACTGACCAGCGAGACCATCCACGGGGAATTCGTCAGATCAAAAGTGAGCCAGCCGAGCACGACCATTTCCATATGAAAACATTGCCACCAGAGCACCGTACCCACCAACAGACGGCGAAAATCAGGGACGACCAGCGGCAACAGCGTACCGTGCCCCCAGGCTTGTACACGCATTTTCTTTTCCTTCTTCCGATTAACTTGGCACAAATAAAAGGGAATTTTACCGGCTACAGTATACCAGTGACGGCGCAGAATTAAAATGGGGGATTTCAAGCGTAGGCTTCGCTGCCTGGCTGGTCAAGCAGGCGAAGCAATCAAATGCTACGACCAAAATGAAGCAGCGATTGGGGCGCGTTAATGATAAAATTTGGCTTTTCATGCTGACTTGAGCCTAGAGGTCAAGGCCAACAGACCATCAGCCAATGTACCACGCCAGCAGAGATAGTCGTGGCCTCCGCTAAACTCCACATAGTCGACAGGATAGCCCTTCGCGTGTAAGACATCACGAAAATAACGTCCACCTTAGGCGCTAGTCTTGCGGGCTAAGCAGGCTATACGAGCCAACTATTACTGGAAGTGGCCATCAGCGATGGGTTATCTTAGGGCGTGATCTCGTGGCGCAAGGCCAATGTCAAAGTGATGGCAAGCAGACCGAAAAATAATAGTCCCGTTCCACCTGGCAATACATACGCACATAATGCTACTAGTACGAGCGCAACAAGCGTGCCAATGAGAATGCGCATATCCCCGACTAAAAAATTATAGATAGCTTTAATCCAACGTGCGAGCAGATTCATCGTTCTTCCTCACCAGTGTTCTGATTATCGCCCGGTTGATGGCTTTGCCGGGAGCGCAGCCGAGTGCCTTGCATAGCCACGAAGCCAAGTGATCAGCAGCCACGCCAAGGCCAGATAGGCCAGCCCTAATCCAATGATCGCGGCGTCGGCCCCCCACCAGACCACCCCCAGCCCTTCACCGGCCCAAAATGTACCAAAGGTCGTCAACATTAGGCCGACAGCAAATTTTAACGTATTTTCTGGCACTTGACGCAATGGCGCATGGGCGAGGGCGCCGATGATGATCACAAGGAGCACAGCGGCCAATGCCCCTAGCGCAGCAGAGGTGAGCCCGGCGCTTTTAGCGGCTTCTGTGTGCGCAGCAGAGACCCCAAAGGTAATGACAATGAAGGCCACTTCTAAGCCTTCGAGCAACACACTTTTTAAGGCCAATACCAGGCCAAAGCGATTAATTCGCTCAGGTAATTGTCCGCCAAGCGCCCGAATTTCAGCCTGTTCATGCTCATAGATCGCCTCTTCATCATGCAAGGCTTTCAAGCCCGCATAACGCAGGATTGCTTTCTTGAGCCACTTCAGCCCAAACAAGATCAAAATCGCGCCGACCACCAACCGCAAGGTATCCAGCGGCACCCATTGCACCAAGGCAACCCCAAAAATACCGACTAGGGCAGCCAGGATCAGCAACGCCGCAGCCGTACCCGCCAATGCACTGCGCCAGTTGATCGTTACGCCAACAACCAATACAATCGTAAAGGCCTCCACGCACTCCACAAATGAAGCGGCGAATGCGGAAAAGAAAACAACCCATGCCATACGTCTGCTCCGATCTTCTTTATCTTAGACGATCTGCTTACTCATTGCATCAAACAAATCATACGTCAGTTTGCCTGCACCTTGACCGTTCATGGTTCAACGATTTTCATCGTGTGCATCGAAAACGCGCTGGGCATAGGCTTCTAACAAGGCTTCGCACGCTTGTAGCCGGGTCGCCGCCTCGACAGCCAATGGCGCACCATAAAAATCGAGCTTATGAATCTTTTCTAGCCAACCTTGTAACTTCTTCAAATCCACATCATTTTCTTCTAATTCGGCATAGGTATAGTGATTGGCCGCGATCTCTTTGGCGATCTCGCCCTCGAAATCATGACATTTGTCGAGAAATTCCTCATATTGCTCATCTCGATCGGCCTTAAAGCGCGCTACTACCTTCGCTTCCTGCGCCTGATTCAAGGCAACCGTCTCTAAGATCAGCGACTCGCCCCCCATCTCAGCAATATCATTCTCGATCATCTTGAGGCGGCGCACATGATCAGCGGTTTTGGGCAGCAAGCAGACCCCACTTTGTAGATAAATGCCGCCCATACTCTTCAACCGCCGCCAGAGCGCAACGCGGCGTTTAGATGGTTCGAGTGGAACTTTATAAGTCAAAAGCAGCCAGTGTTGTGTAACCATTCAAGTAGTATTATGTAACTGTCGTTACATGTCAATTTAACGAAATGATAGAATCGAAGGCGCAGTGTAGCGTATGGCGCAGCGGCTCAAGCAGAGGCTCATGGTAGTTTGGGTGGAACAGCAGCAACTATCTTATACTCAAAAACATAGGTCAGTGCAAGTTTACAGACGTGAAGCTACCGAACAACAAGCGCAAGCAATTTGATCCATTCATTTCATCCACAATTCATATCTGCCTGTTAGGATCAACGGGCGAACCTGAATGGCGACATTTTACGCCCAATCGGTCAGCTTATCGTTTAGTCTAATCAAAATTATAGAATACAAACAGATCACCGATAGTCTTAGGCCGTATGACACCTATACAATTCCGAGTTGGTTTAAAGCATAGCATGATAAATTTGAGTGTGGTCAGCGGGCTTGCCCTCATTTTTTTGGCAATCAGCGAAAAAATCTGGTTGAAAGAAGGGTTTGCTTGGGATCTGCCGATCACATTGACCATTTACAGCTGGCGTCGGCCCTGGGTGGATACCCTCATGTACATCATTGGCCAAACCGGCGCGGGCGGGGCCGTCATCCTTGTCATGGGGTTGATTTTGTGGTTTTGGCAACGTCGGCGTTGGTTGAATATGGCTATTAGCTCGCTGGGTATTATCGGGGCCGTCACGCTCAATCACGGGCTGACTTTCTTATTCGAACGCCCACGCCCGGCCTTTATTTCTCCTCTGGTCATCGCCACCAGTTATGATTTCCCGAGCGGGCGTACGATTAGCGCCGCGGTCGTGTATGGCATGTTGGCCGTTTTCCTTTGGCGAAAGCACCCTTATTGGGCGTTGGTATCAAGCGGCTGGATCATCGCCGTGGCCATCAGCCAGATCTATCGCGGTGTGCATCCACCCAGTGATGTTCTCGCCTCTTTGAGCATTGGCTTGTTGTGGTTGTTTTGCATCTTTGCTGCTATCCATTGGTCTAGCAGGAGACAGGGCCAGGTCGAATAGCTGTCCACATCTAGTTAGGTTCTTGCCTAGTAATAGCGCGTCACCGCCAGTTACCCAACCCATTGGTCATTGATGATAGCGGTGGCCGGCTTACCCCCTAATTTGATCCCATTCAGGGGTATCTCCGACCAATAACAGCCAATCCCCGTATTTGTTATTCACACACTTTACAAAATTAAAAAATGAAGAGCAATTTGCTTGACCTATGGGTTATAGGTTACCATGCGAATATCAGAGTTAGATTGAGCAAGCGCAAGTTGACTTCGATTAGCCGACACGGCGTTCAGATAAGCGAACAACCCCGTTCCCGTGGTTCAAAATAAAGCCCGCGCAAGCAGCGAATAGCTCATATATCCCTATTGATAAAACACTGGCTGGGTGATAAATCCACTAAGCTTGGTGCTCTGATCTCGGCCATAGGGTGGAGAAGGTTCGTGCAGCATGGAACCTTTGACGGTTTTGATCTGGTTTCTATCCTTTTCTGGCTTGACAGTGGAGTAAAGGATACGATACTCTTTCGTTCACGATAGTTCCCGGTTTTGGCCGATCTGAG
>JAPLGZ010000093.1 GCA_026389895.1 Chloroflexota bacterium
TCCCCCCTCTCCTGAACGCTGTCCTTTGATTCAGGAGAGGGGGGAGGCGTAGTTGCTCGCTTACTTCACATATTCCACTTTAGATAGATTTGTTGTAAATTGACCAGCCTGATCGGGCTGCGGCGCCAGTGTTTTGGGATCATAGACAACCACTGCGATCGTGTATGTGCCAGGCGCGGCGTCTGCCGGTAATGCTAACTCCAGGCGCATGTTAGCCGACAAAATCGTGTCCGCCTGGGCCACGGTCTGCTCGGCCTGATCGAGCAGCCGCATAGAAAGTTTGAGTGAACCATCCACTTTGCCCGTTGCTGTGGCATCGACAAAAAATGGTTGATCGGGCTTGATGCGCGGCTCATGTTGCAACTCGGTGAGCTGCACATCGTTCCATTGCGCATTGACGGCGTAACTGTTGGCCGAACGAATCTGAATCGTCGTAATCGTGTGGGAATGCTCGCCTCGTGTGGCAGCGCTGGAGCCAACCGGCAATTGAATGTTCGGGGTTGCGGGATCATAGAGCGCAACGGTCAATTGATAAGTCCCAGACGGTGCATCGCTGGGGATAACCATCTCGTGATAGTCATAACGGACGGCCTGCAATGGCCACCCGCTGGCCGGTTCACCACCCGGCGTCCCCTCGTGGTGGGCGATGACTGCGCCGTCTGGCCCGACAAGGCGAACCGATACGATGTAGTCTTTGTCGATGGCCGCTAAACTCTTTAGGTAAAGCCGAATTAAAAGATGATCCCCGGTCAGAAACGTGTGTGTACCCAGCGAATAGCCGGCTAGTCGAATTTTATTGGCAAAATTAACCGCACTGTCAATATAGACCCCACTAAAAGGCGGTGGCGGTTTGATGCGCATAGCATAGATACGGGCTAATTCCAGGCCGTGCAGGCGAACCACGTGCGCCGGCGTCTGCTCTGAAAAATAATTAACAATGTCACGAATAATATCGCTTCGCTGCCATTGGTTGACATAGAGCACCGCATAATCGGAATCGAACCAGAAATCCGGCGTCCAGAACGACTGAACCGGCTGTTTGGTCTTCAGAAAATAGGACAAAGGTCCATCGCCATAGGTCGAAGCAATGCGCAAATTCTCGGCGCCTGGTTGCTGATTGAGCCAATCGGCTGCTTCGTCCAACCCTTCACCCCAGCCTACCATCAGCACCTGCGGGGCGGTTGCGCTGCCCCCGAGCAGCGGGTTGTAATAGGTGAGATATTCGGGATAATTGACAAACCCAAAGATGCCATGTAATAAAAGCGTCACCCCGAGCACAACGGGCAGGCCGCGCTGGTCAAGTTGTGACGGCGCAATCGCCCTGTTTTCCTTAGCTGAGCGCATTTGCCACCACTGAACCACAAGTTGGGCCACGCCAATCCACCCCAGCGCGGCCAGCACATCGAGCATTGGAAAGATGGGCAGCAGGTAGCGGTCGAATTTTTTCCCGCCCAACGTCATCCCTGCCATAAAAACAATCGCAAACACCCCCAGGGCCACAGCGCTCCGCCGCACCAGCGCACGCTCAAAGGGCCAGCGCCAGCGCCAAAAACAGAAAAGCATCGCCAATAAGCCCAACAGCGTGGCCGGCGTTGTCCGAAACAGATAAGCCACAGGATAGAAAAAGAGGCCTGGATCTTCGACAATGCGGCCCCAGAAATAATTGACACTGATGTGACCTTCGACATAGTCGCTCATTTCGGCGGCCATGTTTTCCAGCGTAAACAGGGGTCCGTGCCACATGGCTGGCCATAAGAGCACAAAGCTACCGCGGCGACCGCGCCCCACAAGATGCCAGCAAGGATCAGCTGTTTTTGGGACTGCCAGATCCGCGCCAGCGTTTGGGGTATCGAGAAGTGTGGGCCTGCTTTTGACCAGTTAAGCTCACCGAGTACAAGCAAGCCCCCGGCTGGCAACAGTAAAATGGCCGGCACTTTGGTCAACCAGGCCATGCCCATCAGCACGCCCGAAATGATGAGATTGCGGCGGGCTTGGCTGACATACAACCAGGCTAGAAAGTAGAGACAGGCCAGATAGGTCAGATTGGCCACCAAACTATCCGGGTGCAATTGGCGGGAGAGCGCCAGCAAAAAGGGATCCCACGCCACAAAGAGGGTGATCAGCCCAGCGGCGCTTGGCCCAAAAAGTTGGCTCAAAGGGAGATAACCCGCCGCAATGATCAGGGCAATCGCCAAGACAATCCACCAGCGGCCGGCCACTAATAAATCGAGGGGTGTATGGGTGCTATTTTGGCGGAGCCATGTCTCGATGTCCTCACCATCCCCGATCGATGTGGTCGCGAGGCGCGCATAGGCTGGCTCCAGTTGGGCAAAGCCAAGCGCACCGGCCCACATCACGGGCACACCGGGATGCCCGCTTTGCAGCGTGGCGACAAAATCTCTATCCCACATAGCGTGATAAAAGTTGGCAGAACGGGCTAACCATTTGCGCTCATCCACAGTAACAGACCGGTCAAGGCTGGCGACACGTGGCACCCATGTCGCGAGAAAGAGTAAAACCATGATCAACGCAGTTTGTAAGCTACGCTTTGATTGTAATTTCGACATTAGTTTGGCTATCCAACATTTCTAGGAGAGAAGCCGCTGGGGGAAGATCATAGCGGCGTGACGAATGGGCCGTTTTATTAATCACGCTATTATAGCCCAGTCACTTTGAACTTATACAATCAATCATGGGACAAGGAACAGGGCATGCCTGCCCCTGCTCCTTGTCCCGTGTGGTTGATCTGATTGGGTAAGTTGCTGTACTTCTCTACGCTAGCCTGCTGGATTGGCAGGGAGTAGGGAGTAGGAATACAGGATTAAACAGCGAATCCTTTCTAATCCCATATCCCTATTCCCTACTTCCTAACTCAAGCCGCTTATTGGCTCGCGCCTTCGGCTAAACCTTTGGCCCATTCAATCTTCTTCAAGAACGGATCGGGTTGGACGGCCTCTTTGCTGCTAAAGACTTCGTCGATCAGCCCTTCTGCATTGATCTTGCCGATGCGGACATATTTCCATGTGTGTTGATTTTCCGGATCGACCTTCACGGTGCCTTCTGGCGCTGCATAGCTGATCTCACCGGTGGCGGCGGCCTTCTTGATGTCGGCAACGGCAACGCTACCGGCTTTTTCCGCCATGGCCTTCCACAGATAAACCCCGAAATAACCAGCTTCAATGGGGTCGTCGGTTACGCGGTCGGCGCCGTAAGCAGCTTTATACGCGGCCACGAAGGCCTTGTTTTCTGGGGTGTCGGTGGTCTGATAATAGTTCCAGGCCACATAATGACCGGCAATATTCGCCGCGCCAATCCCACGCACTTCTTCTTCGGCCACGCTTACGGACATCACAGGCAGGGTTTCTGGTGTGAAACCGGCATCCTTGAATTGCTTGAAGAAAGCCACGTTGCTATCGCCATTTAGCGTGTTGAAAATCGCATCGGGCTTGGCTTCTTGAATCTTGCTGATAATCGTGCTGAATTCCGTGCCACCCAACGGGACATATTCCTCACCGGCCAGCTCGACCCCCAACGCCTTCAATTGGGCCTTGATGATCAGATTGGCGGTGCGTGGGAAGACATAGTCAGAACCGAGCAAATAGATCTTCTTGGCCTTCAGTTCGTTGACCAGGTATTCGACGCCAGGGATAATTTGTTGGGTCGGTTCAGCACCGGTGTAGAAGATATTGGGCGATTGTTCCAACCCTTCGTATTGCACCGGATAAAAGAGCAAGCCATTCAATTCTTCAAAGACCGGCTTGACTGCCTTGCGGCTGGCGCTGGTCCAGCAGCCAAAAACTACGGCTACCTTGTCTTGCTGCAGCAGCTTTTTGGCTTTTTCGGCGAAGGTTGGCCAGTCGCTCGCACCGTCCTCGACGACCGGTTCCAATTGCTTGCCGAGCACACCACCGGCAGCATTGATCTCTTTAATGGCCAATAATGTTGCATCTCTAACCGATACTTCGCTGATCGACATCGTGCCGCTCAACGAGTGCAAGACACCAACTTTGATTGTGTCGCCGGTCGCTGCTGCGGTGGTGGTGGTGATCGCTGCCGACGCTGCCGGGGTGTCGGTTGCGGCCGGGGCTGCGCCTGGTTGCGCTGCCGGGGCGGCACAAGCATTGAGTAGGATCGATAAGACCACTGTTAAGGCCAGCCAAAATGTGCGCTGGCGTCCATGAGCAGACTTACGTACATGCGCAACACGCCCTTTTGATGCCAATAGAGCCATTTCCTTCTCCTAAAATGTGAATTGTGAATAGGTAGCTTAAATAATAGAGAGTCTGCCTGATCAGGCGATCTTAGTGTAGCAGAAACGTTACGGTTGTTCACTGGTCAACAGACATAGAAGATTTAATTGTGGATTTGTGCGTTTTGTATACTTTTCAATTTAATAACTATTTTTTCGGCCAAAAATAGAATAAAAAAAAGCGGTTGATTGTGCGAAAATTACAATCAACCGCTTCTACCTTACGAACAAGCTGAAACTTTAGTTGTTTATGCTCAAAATAGAAAGTAGCGTTGTGCCATTGGTAGAATTGTCGCCGGTTCGCATGTCAACAACTCACCGTCGGCTCGCACTTCGTAGGTTTCGGGATCCACTTCTATGGTGGGCATGGCATCGTTGTGGATCATATTGCTCTTGCCAATGGTGCGACAATTTTCTACCGCCACAACCCGTTTTTGGAGGCCAAGTTGGGCGGGCAAACCGGCGGCCACGGCGGCTTGCGACATAAAGGTTAAGGCAGTGGCGGCGGGCGCTTTGCCAAAACTGCCAAACATTGGCCGGTAGATCACCGGTTGCGGCGTTGGGATCGACGCGTTGGCGTCCCCCATCACGCTCCAAGCAATAAACCCGCCCTTGAGGATGATCTCGGGTTTGACGCCAAAAAGCGCCGGTTTCCATAAGACGAGATCGGCCAATTTGCCCGGTTCAATCGACCCAACCGCATGACTGATGCCGTGCGTGATCGCTGGGTTGATCGTATATTTCGCCACATAACGCTTGGCGCGAAAATTATCGTTGCGGCTGGAATCTTGGGGCAGCGGCCCGCGCTGGGTCTTCATTTTGTGCGCTGTCTGCCAGGTGCGGGTTACAACTTCGCCGATCCGGCCCATCGCTTGCGAATCGCTGGAGATCATGCTGATGACGCCGAGATCGTGCAAAATGTCTTCCGCCGCAATGGTCTCGGCCCGAATGCGGCTTTCGGCAAAGGCGACATCTTCGGGCACTTGCGGGTTGAGATGATGGCAGACCATCAACATATCGAGATGTTCCGCAATTGTGTTAACCGTAAAGGGCCGTGTCGGGTTGGTGGACGAGGGTAAAATGTAGGGGTAGCCGGCAATTTTAATAATATCCGGCGCATGACCCCCACCCGCCCCTTCGGTGTGATAGGTGTGAATGGCCCGCCCTTTGATGGCGGCCAGCGTGTTCTCCACAAAGCCAGCCTCGTTGAGCGTATCGGTATGAATCGCCACTTGCACGTCAAATTCGTCGGCCACGGTCAAGCAAGTGTCAATGGCTGCTGGCGTCGTGCCCCAATCTTCATGCAACTTCAGCCCCGACGCGCCGGCCCGCAACTGCTCAATCAAGGGCGCTTTGGCCGAAACATTGCCTTTGCCCAAAAAGCCAAAGTTCATCGGCCAGGCTTCGGCGGCTTCGAACATGCGGGCCAAATTCCACGCGCCTGGGGTAACGGTGGTGGCCTTGGTGCCGGTGGCTGGACCGGTGCCGCCCCCCAACATGGTCGTAATCCCATTGGATAACGCTTCGTAGATCTGTTGTGGCGCGATAAAGTGAATGTGGCTGTCAATCCCGCCCGCCGTCACGATCAGATGTTCGCCCGCGATCACTTCGGTGGCGGCGCCAACAATTAAGGCGGGGTCTACACCGGCCATCGTGTCGGGGTTGCCCGCTTTGCCCACTTTGACAATGCGACCATCTTTGATGCCGATATCACCTTTGACAATCCCCCAGTGGTCGAGGATCAAGGCGTTGGTGATGACCAAATCCAAGGCGCCGTTGACGCCTTCACGCACCGCGCTGCTGCTTTGCCCCATGCCATCGCGGATCACTTTGCCGCCACCAAAGGTAATCTCGTCGCCATAGACGGTGTAATCATGCTCGACTTCGATG
>JAPLGZ010000882.1 GCA_026389895.1 Chloroflexota bacterium
GGCCAAACCAGCACGAACCTGGACAAATGATGCGGCGGTGCGGTAGAGAAATTTTTTCCCCTGGGCTTCGGCTTGCAGCAGACCAAACACAAACACTTGGATATCACGCATGCTGACGGCATTGACAATGCAAACTGCGCCACCGGTCAGGTGAGATAATTTTTCGGCCACTTGCGCCGGTCCGCCACGCCGAATGTCTGTCAGCGAAATGGCGGCTACATCATGGGCGGGAATGCGGCCTGCCGTCTTTTCCTCTACCCATTCCCGCAGATTTGAATGTTTGTACCCAAAGGCGGCATCTTGGGCAAAAGGCGTCTCGGCGGCTGGCACCAGGTGTTCACCTTCGGCCACATAATGCACGTCGTCAATCGTGTAACGGCCTCCTTCCAAGAAAAACGGGATCAGCAGCGTGGCGTCAATCTCAATCTGTAGAGCGGCGGCGAGCGCGTCAGTTTCACCAGGATAGTGGCCGCGCAAGGTAGAATCGCTGCGGCTTACAACAACAAAGTCACCATGTTGATCGTCCATAGCGTTACTTGCGGCGACGAGATTACGCCCGATCGTTTGATTGAGCGTCTGGGCCGTTGGCAACGACATACTGCGCGAATTCGTAAGAATATAAAAGGCCGCAGTTTCACTGAGTAATTCTTGACGCAACAGCGCCACCGGCCATTCAGTCAGCACCGGAATATCATAAACCGTCTGCGTACCCGTGGGGTCATCATCCAGGACAACGATTTTGCGGGCGCTTGCCGCCACCTGAGCCTGGATCGCGGGCAACAGATCCTCAGGCCATTCCGCAGGTAAGTTAGCAAAAACAGTTGTTTTGTTTAAAGTTTCCTCAGGCATAGGTCGATTCTATCAATGTGGAAGGGAAAGATTTATTCGTATGATTATGACCACCTAGGCAGGCCCAGCCATTATTGAGCGGGCGCAGCGCAGCGTCATAGCGCTAGCGTTGTTTCTCCGCGTGCTCGTGCAACGCTTTTCACCAAGCGAGAAGCAGCTTATAAGCGGAGCATTTGCCCAGGCTTGCAAAACAAATCTGCTGGCGCGGTGCTCGGGGTTAGCAAACGCAAAACACCGGGCATGATCTCGCAGGTAAAAGGTGTGGTGCCGCTGCGTTCTCCGTCGAGCTGAAAAGGTTGCGGCGTGGCCGTGGTAATCGTCACATGGCGACCGCTAATCTTTTGCACGTTTGGATTGGAGGCGTGCTGCTGCAAACCGATTTCTACCGTATAACGCAACACATCTGGCCAATCACTACCGCGAAAGAGCCAGACTTCAAACAGACCATCATCCAACAAACCGTACGTATTGAGATGCAATTCGCCCCCCGCGAACATGCGACAATTACTGACGTTGATCAACAAAAAATCGTCGGTCACAGACAGATCGTCGACGGTCACCGTCGCCTGAATACCCGAGAAGGTCGGCAACGCTAACAAGGCTTTGGCCAAGTAACCCGCTGGCCCCATTCGTTTAAAAAGTTTGGAGCGCGGCTCGATCTGATCGACAACAAAAGCATCGATACCGGCGCTGGCCCACAGCAACCAATAACGATCATTGTTACAGCGCCCCATATCCACCCGTTGAATAGAGCCGGTGGTCAGCGTCATAGAGGTATCAAGCAGCCATTTGGGGTTTAATAAATTCGGGCGCGGCCCGCCCAATTCGCGCGCAAAAGAATTAGCCGTCCCCACGGGCAAAAAGGCCAAAACTGTTTCTGAATGAACCAAACCATTGGCGACTTCGTTCAAGGTGCCATCGCCACCGACCGCAAAGACCAACCCATGATGAGCGGCGGCAGCGGCACGCGCCAATGCTGTGGCATGCCCCGCATAGGCGGTTGGCTGAACATTTACCTGCCAGCCGCGCTGTTGCCAAAAATGCGCGACCTCATCTACCAACTGGCGCCATTCCCAGAAGCCGGCATGGGGATTGAAGATCAGTGTTGCTTGCTTTGAAATAAAATTTGTCATGCATTGATCAATCTGGATAAAGAGCCGAACTTGAGTGCAAGTGTAACATCGGTTTCGTTGCTTGCCAATCCGACAAAATAGTCGCGTTACGCATCAAGCAGGCAAAAGCGATGACACAGAGGGACAAGCACAAAATATAACGATGTGGTTGGGTGAAGCAATGTTTTTTTGTGACTTGACGCCTTCATGGTTTAATACAGATATGACTTCAAGCCCTCGCGCCACTCAAACCTTGTCCCAATTAGACGCATTAACGCGCATTAATACCGATGACCTGCTCAAAGCCTTTGGGCTGGAACAGGTGCAATGGGGCCGCCAATTACTGGCGGCTTTGGGTTGGTGGCCAGCGCGCCAGTTTGCGCACAAAATCATACGCTATGATGCACTGGTGGGCCAGGCCGGCTTACAGGCGGGTGGACAGTGGGCGTTGCAGGCGTTTGATGCGTCGCTTCAGATCCGTGGCCAGGCATATGTGCCCAGCACAGGTCCCGTCTTGTTGCTCGCCAACCATCCCGGCATGACTGACACCGTAGCACTGTTTGCCAGCATAACGCGCCCAGACTTACGCGTGCTTGCCGCCAGCCGGCCTTTTCTGAGCGCCTTGCCGCATACCAGTGATAAGTTAATTTATATTCACGAGCACGCCAACAATAACATGGCCGCGATTCGAGCGACGACCAATCACTTACGGAGCGGCGGCGCGATTTTGACCTTCCCCGCTGGACAGATTGAGCCCGATCCGGCGGTGTTGCCTGGCGCGATCGAATCGTTACAAGATTGGTCGGAGAGCATCACGCTCTTTACGCGCCTGGTCCCCGAAACGCAAATTGTGCCAGTTTTGGTCAGTGGCGTGTTATCGGCCAGAGCACAACGGACGCCGCTGCGTAAGCTACGACGGGCCCAAAAGGATCAAGAGTGGTTGGCCTCCACGCTACAAATTATTATCCCAGCCTATCGACCCACAACAGTACAGGTCGCCTTTGGGCCGCCGTTGATGGCGGGCAAATTATTAGACGGTAAAACCGCCCCGCTGATAACTGCCGTCACTACGGCAATGCGCGCATTGATTGAAACTGATTACCCCAAACGTTAGCACCCCAGCGATTGTTGCAAATTAACTTTTTAACCGAGCCATAAAGCGGTGGTCCTTCCGCTCTATGTGCGCGGGTTCAACCCTGCTGTCCTAGAATTTTGTATCACTCTTTGTATGAGCCTTTGTCGCGCTTGCTGCTGTTGGGTTGTGGTCATTTCTGATTTAATCAATTCAAGTAAAAGCGCAGGGCTGCAACAAACACAAAATCATCGCCCCCCAACGACGACATCGACCTCAGCACCCGAATTGAAGATTATTCTATTTAGCATAGAAAGGTTTTGTCATGAAGATTGTTGGCCGCCAACGTTGGTATCGTTTGTTCAATCTGGTCATGGTCCTCTTACTCATGAGTGGATTCCTCCGACCGCATGTCGCCCACGCAAGTACGATTGTGGAACGGTGGCGGGGCAGGCTTTATGTCCAGGGTGCCTATGATGGGACTACCGGTATTTTGCTCGCCGCCATTCCTGGCATCATCCATGAAAAATATACGCTTGACTTCGATCTTCAAGTCGATGATACAGGCTTTCTGAATGGCGATGTCTACGCCACGTTACAATCTGCCACCTTTGATCAATATGGCAACCGTTGTGGCATTATTCTGATCTGCAAGGTGTCACAGACCGTTGGCAATCCCCATGCGCATGTCTTTGTCGAGGGTATTCGCTATTTGAATGCCGGTCAGCCCGAATTTAGCATTGATCACATGATCAAAATCAGCCCTGGCAGCAAGATCGATACGGTCTCATTGCTCGGCGCAGGCTCACGGAGTGATCCAGAGGATTGGTATCCCGATCTGCTCAGCCCCGGCATTTCGCCTTATGTCATCCAACCCTACAACCTGGGCCGCCCACCCATTGCCCAAGTCCACACGCCGCGCGTCACAAGCCAACAGACCGAGCTGACGTTTAGCGGCCAACTGATCGGCACGGGTTTGGAACCATTGCTCGATTTGGATCCCGAATTGTTAGAGCACAGTATTTTTGTGGCGCAGATCCCAATTGAAGATAATTTCGACGCCAATGTAGACTGGAATTCCTCGGATGCCGGCTGGCTCACGTGGCAATTGGGCCAACAAGGTGCGGAGCGAGTCGGCCCTACGAAGAGTAAACAAGTGCAGAAACCCGTCAATGTAGGTTTTCCTGCGCCGGGACAAACAACGCTTCAAGTGCAAGCGCACAACACAATTGGCAAAGATTCGCAGCCCCAAAATGTGCAGATCACAGTGGCGCCGCCGGTTGGCGCGCCAGAGACGCGCACATCCGCCGTCACAGGCAAAAAACAGGGTGATTTCGCGGCCTATAAATTTGCCTTCAAATTCCCAGAGCCAGCCTTCAAACTCCAGGTCAAGAATGTGGGTCCGATCCCATTTTTTGACCGTGGGCCATTTGGCATTGCCGACACGCAGGCCACGGGTGAGGTTGAGTTCAAATCTACAGGTGAAGGCTCTGGCAAAGCCAGCGTAGCCACGGCGTTTGAGGCGATGGGCAGCCAAGCGAAAGGCGAAGTTTCGGTCAAAACCAAGGCCGTGTTACAAGCGGACGGGCTCAAGTTCCCTGAAGGTGAATTTGGCCTCAAGGTGAGTGGCAAACTCAAAGGCGAAGAACCGCTGATCGTGCTGATCCCATCGTTGGGGGCTGCGCTCAACAATATCCTCAGCAAGTTCCCCGCCGCGCGTTCAGTGATCAACAAAGCCAAGGTTGTCCTGGAAGTCGAACCCAAGATCGGCATTGTGCTCACGCTGCTTGATCAGAATGGCGATATCAAGTTCAAGAACGCCCAAGCCCAACCAGGGCTGGCCATCACAGGGTCACTGGTGCTCGATCTAATCAAAGATATCCTCACCGCTACCGGCTCGATTGGCGGCGATGCGATCTTGCGATTGCAAGTACCAGCCCCGTACTTTCAAGGCGGCGATCTAAAGCTCTTTGCCAAGGCGCAGTTGGGGCTGTTCCGCCAAGCCTACAACGCTGAAGCCTCTTACAATGGTAAATTTCTACCGGGGGCGCAGGCCGCCGTTAACAGTGCCGCCTGGAGCGCCGTCCAAAATAATAATCTGGTTGGTGCGGCTGCTGCTGGTGTCCAAGGGGCATGGCAACCCATTGATACCTCTTATTTGGCGGACCCGCGTTATGGTCAATGGAACACGCCCGCTGCGCAGCGCCAACAAGTGACTGGGCCGGTCGATAATCAACTGATCGATGTTGTGTCGCCGCTCGCCAATCCTTCACTGGCTGTGCGCAACCAAGTCTACGGTCCTGGATCACTGGGTTCGCCGCAGATCGCGATGGTCTGGGCGCAGGACAAACAGGGTGCGCCCCAGTCGGATATTAAATTCACCCAGGGGTCGGTGGCGTATGAGGTCAACGACGACAATTTGGATGATTTCAACCCCAAAGTTGTCTTTCTACCGAGCAGCCCGGATAGCAACCAGTTGATTGTGTGGCAGCGTTTTGACACGGCAACGCCGGGCGATTTGAACGTTAACCCGAACGACTACCTGAGTCATCTGCAGATTGCCGCGGTCCATTTTAACTATAACAGTTCGGCCCGCAAGCCAGTGCAGTTGTTGAGCAACGACAATACGCTCAACTATCGCCAGCAACTTGTGGCCACCAGCGATGGCGCGCTTACGGTCTGGATCAACAATCAAGCCAATCAAATCTTGGGCGACGCGGCTCATCCCGACCGCTTGATGTTTGCCCGCTACACCCAGGCCAATGACAACGGCAGTTGGAGCGCGCCAACCGCTTTTCTGCCCAGCATTGCTGGCTTGCTAGATTATAAATTAGCCTCGGCCAACGGCCATGTGGCGTTAGTCTACAGCCAAGACACCGATGGCGACATGAGTACAGATACCGATCGCGAGCTATTCTACATGACGTTTGAGAACAACGCGTGGAGCGGCCCGCAACGGCTGACCAATGATGCTGTTATCGACGAGGCACCCCAGTTGGCCCTCACCGCCAGTGGTTCACCGCTGGTGATCTGGAAACGGGCCGATCAACTGATGTTCTTGAGCAACGCTTGGACAAACGCTGCCGTGCCACTCGACCTCGCCGAAGCAGCCTTGCGCAATGACTTTACATTAGTCGGCAGTATGGATGGCAGCGCCGCGCTTACCTGGCAAGAAGTCGAGCCACAAAATACACAGATTGGTTATGCCATTTACGATGCCCTTTATAGCCGTTGGAGCATCACGCGCACCGTCGATCTAACCCCTGCGCCTGCGCCGGGCACGATCCACATGGCGAACAATATTGGAGCAGCCTTAGCACCAGCCGACGAACTTCTTGACGGGGGACACGCCAAACTGTTCTTTGGCTATCAACTAACCAACATGCAACTGGTCACGCGCACCGTTGACGGGGTTGATTATCCGAATGTGCCTGAAGCTGGCACGCAAAGTTTGCATCTAGCCAGCATCCCACTGAGCACGAACTTGAGCGTGACGCCCAGCGATCTGACGGTCTCACCAATCACCGCCCAACCTGGCGATCCGTTGACGATTCAAGCGGTGATCCATAACACCGGCGATCTGGCGATTCCTGCGGATAAGGTGCCCGTTGTCTTGAAGGCGACCAACCCAGATCAAGAGACAACCGTACAACGTGGAAATTAACCCAGTCTCGCCAGACACCTTTGATCGCGTGTTCAAAGAAGCCGTGTATACGGACAATGTCGCAGGCGTGGGCAGTGCCTTGATCGCGACCTCGTTACCAACGGTTTATGGAACCGATGGGGCCATAGCCCGCATTGCGGTCACCCAAAATAGTGGGCTATACAGCCGAATCTCGGTCACGTCAACGCTGCGTCTCCATAGCCCCACGGGGCCACAAATTGCTGAGATTCCGATCAATTTCCCGATCACACAGACCGCGGCGTTGGAGAGTTCAAGTTGGGTGACAGCCAGTTTGTTAGGGCCGGGCAGCCACCTACTCTATTGGGAGGTTGACCCGAGCAATGCGATGGGGGATCGCCAACGCGAAGATAACCTGGTTGCGACAACCGTCAACGTCTTCCCTGATCTTAGCACTGCACCAGCGCTGATCGGTTGGGGCCATGATCCTGGCAACGAAGCGCCGATCAGTCTACGGGTGGAGAACCGCGGCAATTGGGCCAGCGCCGCGACAACACTGGCGGTATGGGATAAAGCACCCGAGCAAACGGACAGCCATAGTCTGGGGCAAATTCCCATGCCGGCGATTGAACCGGGTGGCTACGTCGAATTAACCGGCTCACTTAATTTGGCCAACACGCCCGCGGCCACGACCGGCTTACAAGCGCTCTATGTTCATCTCGACCCCGATAACACGGTAGAGGAGCTTAGCGAGAATAACAATGTCGCATTGATCGGCGGTGTCCTGGGTGGTCAGTTTAGTGAGGAGCCACTACCCTCAGGCAATACACTCTATCTGCCATTGATCCGGCGGTAAGGTAGGAGTCGCGACCTGTCAGGTGGAAAAACACCCACCTGACAGGTCCGGCGACCACGCGGCGTGCATGGCACGCCATCCCGTAATTTGGCGAACATTAGCAATTTCAAAAGCCTGTACCGCACGCGCAGAGACCAACCACGCAGACTATTCTCCCACTTTTTAGCCAATCCACAGCATCCAATTTTGTGAATCAACCAAAAATTGATTGGAAACTCGTTGTCCACCATGTTATACTAGCCAGCAGCGTTCTGTGAACAGTGACATTTTTGCCACTTACAATGT
>JAPLGZ010000110.1 GCA_026389895.1 Chloroflexota bacterium
TTGATAAATCTTCGCAAAGATACCTTCATTTTCCGAAGAAGGTTCGTCTTTCAAAGGTAAAGGGGGCACGCTGTGCAGAATATTTTAGAGCCTGGCACCATTTTACGCAAACGATATGAAATCCTGGAACTGGTTGGACAGGGCGGCATGGGTGCAGTGTACAAGGCTACGGATCGCCGCTTGGAAGGTCGCATCTGCGCGGTCAAAGAGATTTTACCTAATTTGGCCGAAAACTCAACATCTGAACAAGAACTAGAGCAAATTGCCGAGCAATTTCGCACAGAGGCCAGCATTCTCGCCCGGCTAGATCACCCCAATTTGCCAAAAGTTTCGGACTATTTTTCGAATGGCAGCCGTGAATACCTGGTAATGGATTTTGTGGCTGGTCACGATTTACTAGAAATCTTGCAAGAAGCGCGGCGGCAGAATGAATTTCTCAAAGAGCAACAAGTGCTCTCCTGGGCTACTCAATTGCTAGATGCCCTAGAATATCTCCACGATCAAGATCCAACCGTTTTACACCGCGATATAAAACCCAGCAACATCAAAGTGACACCCCGTGGCGATGTAAAGCTCGTGGATTTTGGGCTGGTTAAGGTCTTGAACCACGATGAAACACGCACCGTCACGGTTGTGCAAGGTCGCGGCACAGTGGCTTATACGCCCCTCGAACAATATGGCGGCGACACCGGCTTCACCGATGCACGCAGCGATATCTATAGCCTGGGGGCGACGCTCTATCATCTGATGGCAGGCGAACCACCAGTCGATGCCAAAGAACGTTTCTTGCGCCCTGGTAGCCTCATTTCATTGCGCCAGATTAATTCTGATGTCTCGCCCCGGCTGGAACGCTCGATCTTTCAAGCATTAGCCATGCACCCAAGCGAGCGACCTGCCAATGCCCGCGAAATGCGCGATTTGTTGCTCGGCTCCAAACAGCCCTTAATCTTGGTGGACATTCCATTCCCCAAGCAACAAAAAATTAGTTGGGGCAAAGTCTTACAACACAATCGAATTTTGATTGGGGCGGTGATCGCCCTATTGATTGTGGCCACGCTGGTTAGTGTAGCCCCACCGTTATTACCCTAGGCATAAGCGGTAAGTAATCAGCCGCCGGGTTAAAACCCGCGCCCAGTGGGCTCCCGTGACAGGCGCAGGAAGTCGCCGCAGCGACTAAACGCCTAGTGCCCGAGGGCACTTCCTGTGCTGTCAGCCGACCATTTGAATGGTCGCTTACCCCTCAATTGCCTCGCCAATCAATCCATCCACAATCTTTGCGGAAGATAACACACCTGGCAACCCAGCACCGGGGTGTGTACCTGCGCCGACAAAATAGAGATTGTCGAAATCTTCCGAGCGATTATGCGGACGAAACCAAGCTGATTGCGTCAAAATTGGCTGCACCGAGAAGGCCGATCCTAGATAGCTATTCAACTCACCTTCAAAATGCAAGGGATCGATCATGTGTTCAGCCACAATATTGGCCTGCAAATCGGGCAAATAATTTTCTTCTAAAAATTGCATAATCGCATCGCGATAAGGCTTGGCCGCTTTTGTCCAATCAATTTTAGCCCCCAAATTGGGCACGGGCGAGAGCACATAGAACGCCTCATGGCCCGCTGGCGCCATTGATGGATCTGTGATGGTTGGCATGTGCAAGTACAGCGAAAAGTCCTTGGGCAGATGCTCTTTGCCGAAGATTTCACGCAGCAAGCCTTCATAACGTTCACTCAAAATAATGTTATGGTGGGCAAGTTCGGTCTCCGTATAACGTCGCTTCGTGCCAAAATAGATCACAAACAGCGACATACTATACTTCATCTTTTTAATACGCCGATCACTGTTTTTCTTACGCAACGGGGCGGGTAGCAGGTTTAGGTAAGTCCAGGCTACATCGGCATTAGAGATCACAATATCGGCCTGATGAACTGTGCCATCTGCCATGCGCACGCCGGTGGCTTTACGGCCCTCGACCAGAATTTCGGCAACCGATGCATTGAGATGAATTTTCACCCCTAATTCTTGCAACAGCCGGTCAAAGGCCTCTACGATTGCGCCGGTGCCGCCCAACGCATAGTGCACACCCCATTGGCGTTCTAGGTAGTGGATCAGCACGTACAGCGAAGCGGCATCCAACGGATTGCCACCGATCAATAAGGGGTGGAAAGAGAAACAACGCCGTAAGAAATCGTTTTTAATAAACTTGCTCACATAGCCATACACGCTCCGATAAGACTGAAGCCGCACCAGATCAGGCACAACCCGCACCATATCCGCAACATGTAGAAATGGCTTATCGATCAGCGCCATACCGGTGTCGAAAATGTCTTTGGTTGTACGGATAAAACGTTCGTAGCCGGCTTTATCGGCTGGATTCCATTGGTCGATCTGGTCTAGAATAAACTGATGGTCGCCATTATAATTAAAGTGGCGTTTTTCATGGTTAAAAATACGATAAAATGGATCACAAGGCACTAATTTGAAATAATCTTCGCGCTGACGACCAGCAATGTCCCAAATTTCATCAAACAGGAACGGCGCCGTGATCACTGTCGGCCCGCCATCAAATTTGAAACCATTAATGTCATAAACATAGGCCCGCCCGCCTAGCTTATCGCGTTTTTCGAACAACTCTACAGTATGACCTCTAGCCGCCAGCCGCGTGGCCACACCCAAACCGCCAAAGCCACTGCCGATTACAATAATTTTTTTCGCCATTCGATGAATCCTTTGATCAATTCGAAATTAATGAATGATTCTCAGTTTGCACAATATTTGTATATGTTTTGTCTTATTTTAATTGATCTCTAGGCCAAGTTCAGTGGGAAACATCCGTTTGGTGAAGCGAGTTTACAGGCCGCTTTCGTTCACAAATAAGTCCTGAGCCATACGCTCAGGACTTGTAGAATCGATCAGTTTTCATCTGATGTGGATAGAGGCGAGCAAAAAAGGATTATATGCCTTATAACCAACGGCGTACGCGTGTTTGATACTGCGTATATAAAAGACCAAATTTGCGCGTCAAGTATTGCTCTTCACGTTCGATCACACCACGCTGCATCACCGCCAGCACGAAAGGTAGGATTACAATTGGCCAAAGCGCATTTGCAAAACAGGCAACTCCTGTATACATCAGGGTAAAGCCGAGATAGATCGGGTTACGCGTGTAGCGAAAAGGCCCCGTATCGACGATCGCCGTTGTTGGTGTGTCAGGGCGCAAACTGGTATTGGCGCGCCGCATGGTAAGCGCGGCGGTAAGTCCAGTCAGAAAACCGGTTATAATGAAGGTCAGGCCGACAACGCGCCCTGTTGTGCGCGCCAGCAAAGGACGGGGTGAAGCCCACTGAAGCAACAACCCAACGAGTAGGGAAACGCCGTAAATCAAAGGCGGGGGTGCAATTACATTGGCATGTTCGTGCGAATTCTCAGTCATCAACTCCTCCCGAGCTAGTGTTACTTTATGAAATTATCACTTTTTTTCCTCAATTGGTCTTGATCTGTTCTAACCGCAGATCATAATTGCGGCTGGCCACTGAACCCAATTGGGTGGGCCAATGCCCAGTGAGCGCAGCCGTGACTTTGCCCGCGTGCTCGTGCGAATTCTCAATAAATAGACTGTAGCGTTGCTGAATGCCGGCGACGACTGTACCAACCAGGTAGAGCCCTGGCACATTCGTCTCCATCGTTTCGGGGTTAAAAAGCGGTGTCCGATTTTCGCCACGCAAAGTCACCCCGGCCATTTCCAACAGATCCTGCTCACCGCGGAAGCCGCTGTTGATCAGGACAAAATCAGTCTCATGCAAAATCGGTGTATTGTCAGGTTGCTCCGGGGTTGCGGGCAGCAATGCAACGTGAGTTGGCGTAATTTCCACGGGAAGCGTCGCGGGCAAGAAACCAATTGTGCCCGCCTCGATCTGGGCCTGAATATCGGGCAGAACCCAGTGCTTAACGGTCTGTTCGTCAAATTGGGCGCGCCGGTAGCTTAGGGTTACTTGTGCGCCGGCACGCCAACAACGCAAGGCCGCTTCCACCGCAGAATTTCGGCCACCGATGATCAACAGCCGCTTGCGGAAATAGTCATGCGGGTCACGAAAATAGTGGGACACGTGCGGCAGATCTTCACCGGGGATCTGCAGATAGTTGGGACGGTGCATATCGCCAATCGCCAGGACAATCCGCCGGCAATGATAATGGCGTTCACCAGCCAGCGGTTGCGTGGTCAAAGTGAAGCCTTCGGGTGTGCGCGCGAGTGCGGCGACCGGCTCGTAGGTATTGATCGCAAGATCAAATTGTTCGACGATCGCCCGCAAGTAGGCCAGATAATCTTCACCTGTAATGCGTTGTTGGTGATTATTCTGAATTGGGACGCCAGCAATCGCCAACCGTTCGGTCGTACTAAAGAAGTAGGTATTATGCGGCCACCAGGTCATAGTATAACCGATCTGGTGGGCATCAAAATGGATATAGTCCAGCCCAGCCCGTTTCAGACAGACCGCCAGTTCTAGGCCAATCGGTCCAGCGCCAATAATGGCCACATCATGGCTGGAATGTACGCGGCTCGTTGTAGCCTCGTTGTGCAATAAATCTGCGTGCCGTTCTGTCATCTTCCAAAACCTCTGACTAATCGGATCGTTCCGCTTCTGCTACGCTAGTATCAGGCCACCCTATCATCAGGGTTGCGAATAGTCAGTAAGTTTCTGCTTGATTCTCGGTAGTAGGCTCACACCTGGGCTAAATTGCCAATTAGTAGAGCCGATTCGTATAACTTTCCAGAATACCAGCTTCCAGATCGGCCAATGTTGTGGCCGGCATTTTGGTTTGGTCCAGCAGCATTTCGGCCAAGGAAGGCAACCGGCTACGTTCCGGCCAATGGGCCGGGTTCCACAGATGAGAACGCTTTAACGCCTTGGCGCACTGCAAAAAACATTCCTCAATCGTAATCCCAATGCCGAGCAGCGGACGTTTTCCCTGAAATGTCATCCGGTCCAGCCATTCGTCATCGCGTACCAGCCAAGCGCGACCATTGACGCGTAAAGTCTCTTCAACACCAGGCACCATAAAAAGCAGGCCAATCGCTGGCGTCTGCAAAATATTGCGTAACGTATCCACGCGGCGATTGCCAGAGCGCTCGGGAATGAGCAATGTTTGATCATCCAAGATCTGGACAAAACCCGGCGCATCCCCGCGCGGCGAGACATCACACCAGCCGTTGACGGCATCCATTGTGCCAATCGTCAGAAATGGTGATAAGGCGATGAAGGCGCGACAATGGGCGTCTAATGTCTGCTGTTCTTTCTTCAATGAGAGTTCGCTCGGTTCGCCGACCAGATCGCGCAGTTCTGCTTGCGAGGTGATCACATTGGTAAAGGGATGAGCTTTCATCTATTAAACTCCTAAGAAACAACCTATCAAGATTATCGTAACCGCGCGTCCAAGCGTGGGCCTGGCTTTTCACAGTAGTACTTAAGCAAGTCCTATGGCCGCAACCAGGCTTTGCATATCGGGCACTTCCAGATCAGGTGTGACGGCAACTGGCAAACTCAAGCCGATGCCAGGAAGAATACTCTTCCGATTGACCCAAACGGTCGTAAAGCCAAGTTCTTTGGCTGGCACATGATCGTGATAGAGGCTCTGCGCCACATGCAACACTTGTGGCTGGACGACGCCCAGGCGCTTCAGCGCTGTCTGAAAATTATTGTAAGCGGGTTTATAGCTGCCTACCTGTTGCGCGGTAATAATATCGTCAAAGGTCACTTGCAAACGTTTATTGCTTTCAGCAAACATCGCATCGTCGATATTCGAGATAATGACGAGCTTATAACGGGTCTGCAAGCGTTTGAGCGCTGCCACGGTGTCGGCAAAGGCTGGCCACGCGCCGACCGAATCGGGCAGCACATCCAATTCGGCTTCGGTCGGCGCAAAGCCCACTTCGGCCGCGATGTCTGCCATGACATTGCGCAAAATAACTCGATACGATTGATAGGGCCCAACTTCTTGCGCGGCCTCAAATTTGGTGTAAAGCGCCAGAATCTGGGCATCAGTCGTTATCAACCCGTGTTGGCGCAACACAGGCCGCACGGCCGCTAAGATCCCGCTTTCCCAATCGATCAGAGTGCCATAACAATCAAAGGTCAGGTGAGTAAAATCTTCAAAGTGAATCATAGCCAGAATTTCGCCCCGTATAGATCAGGTCGAGGGTAAACAAATACCAAACCCGCTAGTTATTTTATATTCGCGATGGATGGCTAAACCCGGAATTCAACCATCATGGTTCAACCATCCAGGCGCCCGACCCTTTGGTGCGGACCGTTAAAATCCTGTTGCTGGAAAAGTGCCGGCGCGCTAGTGTAATCATCACCGTTCAACTATGGCTGGCAGTTCGTGACACGCTTGGTTATCAACGCGCGCCCCAATTCATCTTCAAACCTACAGCAGCAAAATCGGTGGCCAGCAGCCCTACAAACGGCTAGGCTCGCTCTGACGCGTGAGCGGATCGTTCGTAAAATTTCTCCGATTCCAGGGCGGGCGCAGCGTTTTGGTTAATTCGCTGACAATGGCCGGACGATTGGCGGTTTTTAGGAACCACAACTCAATCTGTTGACCGGCTTTCGCGGCGTTGAAGATCAGATTGTTGATCCGGCAATAGGTGGGCTGGCCACCTTCATAACAAGTGCGCGGTGAGATAGCGCCGTAACCACTGTTATAACGATTGGCCAGATTGGTGCATTCACCAATATAACTAGGCGTGCCATTCAAGGTTAGCACATAGACGCCCGCCTGTGTTTTGTCGCTGGGAATATGAAATTTACAAAAGGGGCCAGCCCCATAGGCATGGAGCGCCAAGCCCTGAGGGTTTTTATAATCTGCGCTGGGTTGAAAGGCTTGAATCACACCAGCGTCGTCCAATTGTGGACGAATCAGAGCCGCCCATTCAAAGTTATATTTTCCCCAAATTTTCATTACCATCTCCATCAAAGACTTGTAAATAACGTGAAAGTTTGCCAGCCGAAGCCTGCGACCTTTCTTTTTCTTGTACAAACCATAACACCACATTACCCATCAAGGTCGCCGAGCGTGCGGCCCTCGACCAAGACAGGGTTAAAACTTCTATTGTGTACGATCGAAGAACGAGGTAGGCTCAAGCTTGTTTACAGACCAGGCTTTGAACATTGCCAGCAAACAGCGTTTAAGCTAATTCTACCCATTTTAGCGAAAGGGAAGATGCAATGGGGTAGGGTAGAAATCCGTGCGAGCCTAAAAATCATTCAGATGAGCGAGGATAAATTAAAGATCCTGGTTCTGCGGCAACATTACCAGATCGCGAATCGTCACATGCGGCGGCCGCGACAGCATAAAGATCGCAGCCTCGGCCACATCTTCAGAACGCAGGCTGATCCGTTCGGCAATATGCCGATCGATCTCTGTTGCATCCGTCATCCCCCAGAGTTCATTGGCCACGCGCCCTGGCGCCAGTGCACCAACCCGAATGCCCGAAGCAGCCACCTGGCGGCGCAATGTATGCACAAACCCTTGAACGGCATGCTTAGAGGCGCTATAGACAGGCTCCCAATGAATGTCAATAAACCCCGAAATCGAGCTGGTGATCAGAATATCACCAGCGCCTTGCGCCGTCATCTGCGGTAGCACAGCATGGACACAGCGCAGCACGCCATTCACATTGACATCCATCAACTTGGCCCACTCATCTGGCTCCCCGTCAATCACCGGGCCGGGAATGTAGATGCCAGCGTTGGCAAAGAGCACATCAATCCGGCCAAAATGCGCCAGCGTCTGGGCCACCATCTGCGTCACATCCGCGCCAACGGTGACATCGGTTGGCACGACCAGCGCCGCCGCGCCTAGTTCTTCGGCGAGCAACCGCAACTTATCCGTAGAACGCGCCGCCAGGGTCAATTGACAACCCAGTCGCGCCAGTGCGCGGGCCGTTGCAGCGCCGATGCCAGAGCTTGCCCCGGTAATAATCACCACTTTCCCCTCAAGCGGGTGTCCCATCATTGTCTCCATTCACTGGCCTGGCCAGGCGTGCAGCTATCCCCCAACCCTGTTGCCGCTTAAAAGGGTAAGCGATGGGCGCACGCCAGAATTTAATTTTTCAACCATCAAGATTACTGTCAATGAAGGCCGAATCGCCCACGGTTTAGGCGGTTGGATCGGGGTTCCACCAGCATGGGCCTTTATCTTGACGCGCCGCTACAGCGCGGCGACGGATATCAGCCATCTGCTCGTGCGAAAGTGGCCGAAAAGTATTGGCGGCAGCAAAGGCCAGATCTTGTTCATTGGGATAACTGAGCCCCAATAGCGCCACATCTGGATCCAGCGTCAGTGTGTAATGCAGACATTCGCTGACGCTCAAGCGTGGCAGCACGGCTTGGGTGTCGTCTGTGCCACCAGAAGAGAGCTTGCCACGTGGCCGCAGTTGCAATGGTTGATTGTAACCCACCGTGTCACCCAATAGTTTGCCAGCGCCGAAGGTCTTAAAACAGACAGTGCCAACCCCTTGTGCTTTGGCCAACGGCAAAATCTCGGTGATATAACGATCATCCACAAATGGTCCCACTGGAAAGAGGACGATATCACACAGGCCAGCCGTAATGGCCGCGTGCAACACGTCGGGATTGTGCGAAGAGATCCCACCAAAACGGGTCTTCCCAGCCTTGATAGCCGCGGCGAGTTGATCAAAACCGCCGCCCGGCTGCGCTAATTGCTGAAATAGTGCCATAGAAGAAAGCCCGTGAAAGACGAAGGCATCGGTATAGTCAAGTTGAAGTCGCTGCAACGAGGCATCAATTTGCGCGCCGACCGGTGCATCTAACTCATCAATCTTGTCTATGATAAATAGCTGATCGCGCCGGCCTTTGATCGCCTCACCCACAATCTGCTCCGAGTAGCCATCTTCATAGCCGGGCGCGGTATCGACCAGATTCAAGCCAGCATCAAGCGCTCGGCGCAGGGTAGCCACACAGGTTGTTAAGGGCAAATTGCGGTCAGCTAGATCACCGATCCCTAAACCGCTCGCGCAGAAACCTGTTCGGCCGAGCATACGGCGTGGCTGAAATTGCGAAAAGTGCTCCATGATTGGTTGTCCTACTATTTGCGCGAGGTCGCTACCGGATCGTCTAGCTTACTGGCGAACAATCTGGCTAGGCCACCCGATCCAAAAAGCGCACGTCATTATCGTAGAAATAGCGAATATCATCCACACTGCGCTTGAGCATGGTCTGCCGTTCAATGCCCATGCCAAAAGCGAAACCGCTAAACTCGGCGGGATCGTAACCGCCATTCTGCAAGACGACCGGATGCACCATGCCGGCGCCGAGAATCTCTAGCCAGCCGCTATGTTTGCAGATCCGACACCCCTTGCCGCCACAGATGATGCAATCGACATCTACTTCTACGCTCGGCTCGGTGAAAGGAAAATAGGATTTGCGGAAACGAATTTTGCGGCCTTCGCCATACATCATGTTGGCAAAGTTGAGCAAAACACCCTTCAGATCACTAAAGGTAATATTGCGCCCTACCGCCAACCCTTCCACTTGATAAAACATCATCTCAGAACGTGCGGTCACATCTTCGTTGCGATAACATTTACCCGGTAAAATCACGCGAATAGGTTCTGGCCCATACTCGCGCATGGCATGAATCTGGCCAGGGCTGGTGTGTGTGCGCAAGATCACATCTGGCGTGGTCGTGAAAAAGGTGTCTTGCATGTCGCGCGCCGGATGGCCAGGTAAGAAGTTCAGCAGACCAAAATTAGTTGCGTCGGTCTCAACCTCGCGCGCGTCATACACCTGGAAGCCCATTTGCCCAAAAATCTCGACAATTTCGCGCATCGTCGTGGTGGTCGGATGCAGCTTGCCTACCGCTTGTGGGCGACCCGGCAAGGTGACATCAATGCCTTCCGCGCTCAAGGCGCGCTCGATCTCGATCTGTTTGATCATCGCCTGGCGTTCTTGCAAAGCCGTCTCTAAGGCCACCTTCACCGTATTCGCCGCCTGCCCAACCGCCGGCCGCTCTTCCTTAGACAATTGACCCAGCCCACGCAAAACAGCCGTCATTTTACCTTGACGGCTCAAATATTCGCGATACCAGGCTTCGCTGGCCTCACTGCTATCCGCTTGCGCCAGGGCTTGGATGGCTTCGGCTTGTAAAGCTTCCAATTGTTGCAATAAATCGCTCATAATTCCTCAGTTAGTTTTATCTTAAATCGCCCCAAACAAAGTATCACCGCGTAACTCATCCAGTTGGACCACAGAAATTATATTATGCAAATTAACATGTTCCGGTGCAACTGCCATGACGCGCAAATAGTTATCGGTGAGTCCACTCCAGAGCCGACCCGATTGATCGGTCAAGGGTTGACCTTCGCCTTCCCATAAGACAGACCGTTGCTGGCCGACAAAACGCAACCGCTCGGCGCGGCCGGTGCTTTCGACAAGGGCATGCAATTGGTGTAATCGGGCTTTTTTCACCTTTGTCGGCAACTGTTCAGAGAAATTCGCGGCGGCCGGTCCTTCACGCGCGCTAAACGGAAAAATGTGCGCATGGGCAAAGCGCATCTCTTCGACAAATGCCATGCCTTCAGCAAAATCCGCGTCGCTTTCACCCGGAAAACCGACAATTAAATCAC
>JAPLGZ010000646.1 GCA_026389895.1 Chloroflexota bacterium
CATACGCTGAGAAGCCATTTGATAAGCACAGGACTTTCGCGAAGGAGAGGCACCATGAAATTTCTACTCACTTCCGCTGGCATCAAAAACGTCAGCATCTACAACGCGCTGGTCGACCTGTTAGGCAAACCGATCGCCGAGGCCAACGCCCTTTGCATTCCCACCGCGTCGTATGGGCACCCCATGGTCAGTCCTGTCCAGGCCTGGAAGTTCATCAGCGGACAAGAACCCAGAGCTCCCATGACCGAGTTGGGCTGGAAGTCCCTGGGTATACTGGAACTCACTGCACTGCCGAGCATCGAGAAGGAACGCTGGGTCTCCTGGGTGCGGGAGACTGACGTTTTGCTGGTAAACGGCGGCGACCCCTTGTATCTCTGCTACTGGATGCGGCAGTCCGGGCTGGCCGACCTTTTGCCGTCGCTGCGCGCGGTCTGGGTAGGCCTAAGCGCCGGCAGCATGGTGATGACGCCCAGGATCGGCGCGGACTTCGTCGGCTGGCAGCCGCCCAGCGGGGGTGATGAAACGCTGGGCATGGTTGATTTTTCGATCTTTCCGCACCTGGATAACCCAGATCTGCCGTGGAACACCCTGGCCACTGCCGAAAGATGGGCGGCCGGGCTGTCGGGGCCAGCCTACGCGATGGATGACGAGACCGCCATCAAAGTGGTCGATGGCGTCGTCGAAGTTGTCTCCGAAGGCCATTGGCAACGGTTTATGCATGAATGAAAATGAGGCAGCATGCAAGGAGCGACTCTCCCTGTTTCCTGTCTCCAATGCGTTGTATTTCGGCACCGGCGCTCATGAACGCAAAGCGAAAAATCTTGCTCACAACGCGTACTGGATCCTTACAACTGGTTGCAACGTTGTTACGGGTCTCGATCTGGCGCTTCGCCTAGGCATTTACGCACCCTTTATAAAAACTTTTTAGTGCAACCGGCGTGCCTCCCATCATGAAAAGGATAAGAAATGACCAACACTTCTGTACAAACCGGCTATGCGCCGGTGAATGGCCTCGAGCTTTATTACGAAATTCATGGCGCGGGAGAACCGCTCGTCCTGCTGCACGGTGGCTTTGGCCTGACCAGCATGTTCGATGATGAGCTTCTGCCGCGGCTGGCCGAGAAACGGCAGGTGATCGCCGTCGATCTCCAGGGGCATGGGCGCACGGCCGATATCGACCGTCCCCTGCGCCTAGAATCGATGGGCGATGATGTCGCCGGGCTGATCAATCACCTGGGTCTCGCAAAAGCTGACGTTATTGGCTACTCGATGGGCGGCGGCACTGCCATGCGCACAGCGATCCAACACCCAGAGATCGTTCGCAAGCTTGTAATCATCTCAATTCCTTTCAAACGAAATGGTTGGTACCCTGGGGTGCTCGCCGGCATGGAACAGATAAACAGCTCAAGCGCTGCGTTCTTGCAACAGACGCCAATGTACCAAACGTATGCCAGTGTTGCCCCAAAACCAGAGAATTTTCCTATGCTGTGCGACAAGATGGGCGACATGATGCGCCGGGATTATGACTGGACTGATGAAGTGGCGGCCATGAAGATGCCTGTGCTGATCCTGTTTGGCGATGCGGACGGCGTTCCACCGGCACATGCCGCAGAATTTTTTGGTTTGCTGGGCGGTGGTCAAAGGGACGGCAGTTGGGATGAATCCGGCATGTCCAATTCTCGGCTAGCGATCCTCCCTGGCACAACCCATTACAACATCATCGATTCCCCAGCGTTGGCGCCCGCGGTGATATCGTTCCTTGACGCGCCGATGCCAGAGTCGCGAAAAGCATAAACATAGATAAAGCAAAAGGAGAATCCAATGCGAAAATTGATTGTTGTCGAGAATCTGTCGTTAGATGGCGTCATGGAAGCGCCAGAGCAATGGGCTTTTGCCTATCAAACCCAAGAGATCGCAGCTGGCAATAAAGCCGGCATGGCGACCTCCGATGCTTTGCTGCTGGGCCGTGTGACCTACGAGGAATTTGCCAGTTTCTGGCCTTTCCAGACCAATGACGAGTCGGGCATAGCGGATCATATCAACAACCAAGCCAAGT
>JAPLGZ010000242.1 GCA_026389895.1 Chloroflexota bacterium
TGGTTCGGTTCTGTTGCTTCGTCCAACGCCGCAGGTCCAGCCGGCTCCAAGAAATCTGGGAGGCCATTGTTATTCGAGTCTTGCGGGGCGAGCGGGTTTGGGCCAGCCTCTTCCTGATCGGGAATTTTGTCCCCATCGGAATCCAGATCCAGGAAGTTGGGAATGTTGTCATGATCGACATCCCCGGCTCTTTCCAGATTGTCGGGAATGGTGTCACCGTCCTGATCATCTGTCGCAGCAGAAATAATCACGTTGGCCGCCGCGGCGGTGCTTGTCGTAATGGTATCGGCCTTGCGCTGGCTCGCTGTCCTTGTCGTGGGCTGTTGGGCCATGGTCGCCGTCCAGGTGGCGACGTTGCTTGTGCTAATGGTCAAGGTTGCTGTGACCGTGGTCGAGAAGCTGGCGCCCGGCGCTAATTCATGGGGCGCTTGATCCAAGATGACGCCTAGTTTGTCGTCAACCAACGTGTGCGTTGCCAAGGTTTCCGAGCCAGTATTCTTCACCGTATAGCAATAGACCACCGTTGTGCTGACGGGTGTGTGCAGTGAAGGATGGGTGGTGCAAAGCGGGAAAATCCCAGCGATGCCAACCGTTTTACTGAGGGTCAAATGGGCATTAACCACATCAACCAACGCATCGGCGCCCGCTTGGAGATCATACCCGCCGATCGATGTGGCCGTTGTGTCCACATGATTGCTCAACGGTCCCGGATAATCACCCGCCTGTACGGTGTATGTACGTTGGCCGCTGGCCGTTTCACCAGGCAACAGGCTGGTTTGATCCAGGGTAATGGCGCCGAGTTTGTCATCCTGCGCGGCCAAGTTGCTGATGGCGACCGTGCCAGTATTCAGAACCTGATAGGTGTAGGTGATGAGATCACCGGTATTGGCCGTCGGCACATTCGCGAGCTTGGTAATGGCCAGGGCGGCGACATCATCGTCGTGGATGGTTAAGGTTGCATTGGTTTGTGTCCCCAACGCCGCGCCTTCTGGATTGCTAAGCGACAGCAGCGCATTTTCGTCCATTTCATCGATTTGGTCGTTGATGAGCGGCACCGTAAAGGTAATACTACTGGCGCCCGCTGGAATGAACAGGATATTGCCGAGGCTGGTATCCTTCGCTGAAACGTTGCAGGCAAGGCGCGCTGCGCCGTTACATTGCGAGTAATCGCTGCCCTCGTTGGCCGTATCGTCCGCCACTTGATACTGTACTTGGATCGGTGCATAGGGGTTAGGTGGATTGACCCCGACGGTGATCACCGCGTCGCCGCCATTTTCTGTGGCTTGGTATGTGGTGTTATCAAAGGATACCCGTGGCACCACGACGTTCAGATCGGCTTGCGCACTGTTGTTGGCTGGCGTGATGTCTGTTGTCGCCGTGATGGTCGCCACATTTGTGATCGTTGTATCGGCGCTTAAGAACGGGTCGACAAGCCCTGTGACGGTGATCGTACCACTAGCGCCGGCCGCTATATTGCCCAGGGGCCAATGATAGTTGACGCTCCCTGTGGCCGTGATGCCAGGAGTGCTGGTAAAGGCGAGATCGGTGAGCAAAGTCGAGATTACATCGGTGATTTCGGTCCCACTCGCCACTTGCGGCCCCAGATTTGTGTATTGTAATTGATACTGGATCGGTTGGCCGGGCAAAGCCTGGGCGGGTGTAACCGTTTTGGTAATGGCCAAATCACTTATAACGATTGGGGCTGCCTGAAAATTAATGATTTCGCTTTTCTCGGCATCGGTTAGACAGCGCAAGGCATTGGGCGGCAAAGTCACCAATTCGGCCGCTTTGGCGGCGGCTTCGGCCTTGCTGGCTTGACCCGTGACAAAGTTGACGATAATCGCCGTTTCGTTCGGGGCCAGGACAAATTGATAGCCCCAATAGGGATTGTCATCACCGTCGACAAAGTTCATCAGGGAGAGTGGCGCGCGAACGTCGGGCCCTTGGAATACGTGGCCTAGCCGCACATCAGACGAGGTGCTGCCAGAATAATTTTGGAAGGAGGCAGCCCAGGTATCGGTCAGGTCAACGCTTGTGTTGCCATCCGAGCTATTGGTAACGCGCGTATTGGCATCCGACCCCAGATTGTTGCCGGTTTTCATGATGACCGTGATCGGCGAACCAGTTGTATTGGTGAATGTATTCGTCCAGCGTGCAAAGGAATCATTTTCTGGCACAAACACCTTGCGTGACATTTCAACGCCGTCGCTCAGTTGCGGATTGAAGAGATATTGCCGCGCAATGCTGTCGACTGTGCAGCTTAGATCGGGGCTGGCTGGGCCATTTTTGCTATAGATAACGTCGGCCGCCTCGCCAGTAGAACAAGCCGCATTGACGCTGGTGCCCACATTGATACAGATCGTGTTATACCCATCAAAACCATCATTCAGGGTGGATGCCGTCGTGCCGCCGCTTAAGGTGGTTGCCGGCACCGCATGCGTAAAGCTGGCTTCACTCATGGCGGCGCTCGCTGAGGAGGAGGTGGCAAAGGTAATGTCATCGTTAATGAAGTATTTTAAGCCATTGCCGGCAATTAAGGCATGCGCGCCGGTCGATGATACGACGCCCGGGCTGTGCTGACCGTCGCCATTGACATTGGCCTGATTCACAATTTGTCCATCATGCGAATGTTTTTCTGGTTTGCTCTCCTGGCTCGCCTTGGCGGCGCGCGCCGCAGTGCGTGCCGCATTGTCCCCTTGCACTTGGGCCTGGCTAATCTTGACACTGTCGGCAAATGGGTCATCCGTGGCACCGACCGTGGGTGTAGGCGCGGCCACTGCGCTGACGTTTTTAGCGATAATGGCAGAGGCCGCCGTCGTCTGTGGCCGGATCAGCGGGGCTGCCGAGATCATGGATGTGGTCAGGGTGGGCGCCAGCAGACCAAGTGACAACACCAGCGCTCCTTGAATGGCTTTTTGGGAGAGCGTGCTGCTTTTTTGATCTTTTCGGCGTTTGGTGGCCAAATGTCGCGTCTCCTGGTGTTGCTGCTGTGCTGCCTGTTGGCGGAGCCATCCTGGCAGATACGTTTCGAGCACTGGTACACCTTCTGGCACAAGCAGCAAGCGGCTATTCGCCCTCAATTGCCAATAGGCCAGACGATTGGCGAATTTGCTGACATATTTCTCGCGCTCGTCGACCAAGAGCAGTGTTGGCGTCGTGACTTTGGGCAACGCTTGCCAGGCCAATTCTGGCTGAGCATTCCAGGTGATGATGCTTTGCACCTCGGCGGCCAATGATGCCTGCCAGGCAGCCGCGGCGCCGCGGCCACTGCCTACATAACTGATGGGCAGCTTGTTCCACTCGGCTTGGGTTTGCAGCCATTCGGTGGCCTGAATGAGCTGATCCCGCGCCTGCTCGGCCCAGTGCCCTGGCGCTTGGCGCGCATTGAGCGGGCCGGTCAGATCAACAGTTAGGGTTGAGAGGCCAATTTGGTTGAAGTATTCGGTTGCTTTTGTAAATTTTTCAACCTGCTTGTTCGTGTAATGGCTGTCTTGGGTTAAGATGAGCCAACCAGTTGGCGTGCTGGCTGAACTGCGGTTGAGCCACATATCAACGGACGAGGTTTTTATGTGGGTCGGGCAACTTTGTTTTACCGTAGAATCTTGCATAATGGCTCCTTTCAAAATCTACTGATCAGAAATAAATTGTGTCGCGCGCTAAGATTTTTTCGGAGTCAGATGGGCCGCTGTTTACCAAAAAATCTAGAATCGCGTTGTGTTATCTTACCAATGGGTTATAACGCGCCTGGTGGACCAATGGTGATCAAGTCTTGGATCGCCTCGTTGGAAAAATCGATCATGTTTGGTCTGCGCAGGCCAGGCAAGATGGCAATATCAAAGATTTCGCGCATGTTTTTTCCGATAAACGTCAGCCAGTGGACGAGCTGGCCGCTGCGCAAATCAATGATGAGAATGCCGCATTCTGCCTCCTTCCCTTCCTGCTTCAACCGCTCCGCCAGTGCCAAGCCACCATAACGGTCGCCCTCGCGGAGCTTTGAGACCCCCAGAACAGCATAGTCACCCACAAACTCGAGACCCCGCAGAAAGCCTGGACAGAACATCAGCGACTCAAAATGGCCACGTGCCAGATCCACGGCGCCAAATTCACCCGTGCCAGAATTCATCAGCCACAAGCGCTCCCGATACCAGCGGGGGGAATGGGGCATAGAAAGCCCACAGACCACCACTTCATTGGTCGCCACATCGGTGATGACGCCGCCGTTGTGCCGATGATCACGCCAACCGGCCAGGGTGTCACTTTGGCTAAGGCTTGTCACATAGGCTGGTGCGCCATCTTTCATGGCCAGCCCGTTCAAATGACAACAATCGCCGGGCGCCAACTTCGTGTCGCGTAGTTGCGGTGGTCGCCACAGTGGGCGAAAGTTGTAATGTTCGCTAATTGTGGCCAGGCAGTTGAAAAACGTGTTGACAAAAATCAGATTGCCTTTGCCATCCACAGTCAGATCATGCAGATTTAAACCGCCTGTGGTATAAGCGGATTTGGGAATATAGAGCGCGTCATCATCATGCTGGCTGCGTTGGCTGGGATGGATGGCATTTTCTAATTGCCAGATCTGGTAACGTGTGGACAAATACAAACGTTGGTCGCCAACGCTGGTGATACTTTTACAGCGATCAAAGCTATAGTCGTTGATTGCTAGGCTGCCGTTGGGGTCGAGACCAAGCAAAAATAGATGAGTTGCCGTGTTGGTTAAGGCCAGGCTAACCTGTTGCTCAGCCAACCAAGCCGCAAAGCCTGGCGACGCCGTCACGTCATAACGGCGCACATTGAGCAATTGAAATTCGGCTGTAGTCGTCGGTTTGTCGGTTATGAGGGTCATTGTGAATTATAGATCACGGTTTTTTCAATTTCGTCGGTCACGATACCAATCGCCATGGGCTGGCGCACCCCTGGTAGGGCGATCACATCATAGATTTCGCGCATTTCACCTTCGATAAATAACCAATGGGCGATTTGTCCGGTCCGCAGGTCAATGACGAAGATGCCAAGGCGGGGTTTTGCATTGCGTTGCTGGAGTTCCTCATCCAGACCTAACCCCGAGTAAATATCCCCTTCGCGCGGTTTGGACGCCCCGACCACGGCATAATCACCCACAAAACAGAGCCCACGTAAAAAGGCGGGACCAAACGTCAACGGCTCGAACTGACCCCGAACAAGGTCTACCCAGCCAAATTGTCCGGTGCCAGAATTCGTGACCCATAAACGATCGCGATACCAGCGCGGTGAATGTGGCATGGATAGCCCACCGGTCACTACTTCATTTGTGGCCACATCGATGATCACGCCGCCGCCTTTGCGTCTATCGCGCCAGCTATCAAAGATTGCGGTTTGGCTGACGCTAGTGACATAGGCTGGTCGCCCGTTTTTCATGGCGAGCCCATTCAGATGGCAGCGATCACCCGGTGCTGGATCCGGTAAATCGGCTAGATGCGGTGGCCGCCACAAGGGGATATAACTATATTGGTCACTGACCGTCGCTAGACAACCAAAGCGTGTATTCACAAAAATCACCCGCCCTTGACGCTCGACGGCCATATCGTGGGTGCCAAGGGTGCCGGTGGTATAGACTTTGCGTGGAATGTACTGGCGATCATAGCCGTCGGCGGTCTGCTGATTGGTGGGTAGGGCATTCTCCAGGCGCCAAATCTGATAGCGGGAGCTGACATAGATCGTATCGACCCCATCCGCTGCCAAGCCCAAACAGCGCGGAAAAGTGCGCTCAAAGACAGATAATTGTCCATCTGATTTCAAGCCCACCAGCATCAATTTTAGTGGCGGATGTGTGAAGGCGAGGCTGATTTTCTGTTCTGCTAGCCAAGTTGTGAAGTGACGCGATACTGAAATTTCAAATAAAGCGTTATCGGACTGTGGGTTACTCATGCGGGCTAAGACTCTAGAAATGATGAATACGCGATTGAAAAACTTAGCATAAAGTAAGGTCGTGAAATAAATTAAAGCCCCTATTGCTCTCTGGAAATCCGGTTAAAAATGGGGATTTAATTCTTGCTTGGCATAATTATAGGATAGGTATGGAGGCTTTGTCTGTACGTAATTTCAAGTAGATTTTGGGCGAATCATCTATTATCGAGCCCTCTATGCCTGCGATGAAGATAATTGCGCCGTGGTGTGGATAAGGGGTGTTAACGAGTCGATATCTGACCAGTTCCCGAAAGATTTTTTCTGAAATTTGGGCTGACCAGAGGCAATTTTTAGCGGTTGCAGAGTCGAACCATGATCGGGCATAATTTGCCCGCGAAATGAGCGTCTCTTGCCTTTCCGAGCTTGCAACCAGGCCCACTTGCCGCCACCAGCGCCAATATGGGGAAGTCGATAGAACTAGATAGATGAATTAGGATGATTTCTGATTATTAGTATAATTAAAAAGTAAAATCAGACCGTAAGATCATAACTAGCGGAGTATGTCTGGTTTTTGGTGGCGAAATTGTCCAGGAGAAAAAGGAAAGTGAACCATGAATAAGGAACAAATGATCAAGCTCCTGGTGCTCTTGCAGCTATACTATGAATCTCACCCCGATGTGCAGAGTCAGGCAACAGAAGTTCACATGGCTGTATTTCAATCTGTCGTACAAGAATTTAATGAAAAGCCAGTCGATGTCTATCTAGCGACGATGAAAGAAAAACAAGCCTTACGCCGCGAATAAAATTGGACGTTATTGGTCGATTTTTTTAAGGTTTGGCACCATTCTGGTAGCTAAAATTTCCCGTAAGTGTGTTAAACTATTCGTTAAGTCTTAGCTACAGTTCTGGATCGACAGTGACGCCTTGAACTTTATTGGTTATCAGCCAGTTGAAGTGGCTAGGAGTGAAATAATGGAGAAGATTAGTCTGGAGATCAACAAGAAATATGAGGATGGTGACGGCAATACGTTTGTGATTACCAGCATTTGTGTCGAAATATTAGCCAATCATCATATCGACACCGTTATTGCCGCGACGGCGAATGGCGAGTTCTACTGGTTTCGGCTGCCACTTGATGAGGACAAAATCAAGACTTGGCGCAAGGTATAAACGCTTTTAGGCGTCCATCGTTGATCCTTGCTCTCGTTTTGATCGGCTTGACAGCGTATGAGCGCTACGCATGGCAACCTGCTGTAGTGGCTGTGGACCAGACGTTATCGATCGAATAAGGAGAATCATGAAAGAATATCAAGAGGAACTGAAGACGATCATTAAGTCTGCGAGACGTGAGCTTGACGAAATCGAGGCGTGTGAAGTCAAGCAACAGACGCAACCGCTAGTCGGAAAATGTTTTAAGCACCAAAATGCTTATGCGTTTTCCCCGGCTGACGCCCATTATTGGCCATTATATCTGATGATTAGCGGTGGCAATCGTCATTTATATGGGATTCGATTCGAGAAAGATCTCTGCGGAAGAGTGGCGATCACGCCCAATTGTGAAATGCCCTCCGCCTGGTCTGACGATTATAAACAGATTACACGCACTGAATTTATTACTGAATGGCGAAAGCTGCTTGGGACTAAGCGGGTTGAAAACGGCGATGGCAGTGGTACGGATTCATGCTGAAACCGTGACCGATTCTGCCAATTGCAGCGTATGAAGTTTATCAATCATCATGCCACGGTTTATTACCGTGGCGTTTTTTGTGGCCTTCCTGCTTTCTATTTTTGAATTTCCCGCCTGTTTCTTCTGTGAAGGTTGCCTCGCCGCTTAACAATCGTTTCTCATCAATCCCCAGGCGGTGCTAACTACGCCCCAGATGGTACAGCATTGAGATTGTCTATGGGCATGACAAAGGAACTGCGCCCAACGGCTGGAAGGCCCATACCCCGTCGCCCAATTCAGGGCGATTGATCTACATTGGGACTGGTAGCCAACTTTGGTTGGCGTCCGTTTGGGCGCATCGCAAGCCGCAGGTGACATTGATCCCGGCGATACCGACTGGTTGGTGATGCCTTAATTTAACTTTGAATTTCCTCAATGGGCACCGGCAATCCGGCATTGCGCATCACTTTAAGCGCATTCGTGGTGGGGCAAGGCCCGGGATGCAGCCGGTAATCAAAGGTCATGGTGCCATCCACCAGGTCGTCACGGAAATGATAGTTGGTAATCGCCAGCATTTCGTCGGCCAGTTTCACCAACTCTAAATCGTGTGTCGAAATTAAACCTGTGCCATGTTTGTTGACCAAAGCACGGATATACGCTCGGCTTCCGCTCAGTCGTTCGCGGTTATTTGTGCCGCGGAAAATCTCGTCAATACAGAAAAAGAGCGGCAGGGCATCAATTTCTTCCAAGGCATCGAGTAAAGCTTTTAACCGTTGAACTTCGGCATAAAAATAAGAGACGCCCTTGGTCACTGAATCGTTAATTTTAATGCAGGTAAAGAGCCGGAAGAGTTCGCTGTCAAGCGATCTGGCATCCACCACACCACCAGCATAAGCCAACGCTAAATTCATGCCAAGCGCTCGCAGAAAGGTGCTTTTGCCCGCCATATTCGAACCGGTGATAATGGCCACTTCGCCCAAGCGCTTGATCGCAAAGTCATTGCACACTTTTTGTGCGTCAGGGAGTAGTGGATGACCTAAGCCTTGCACCCTGAAAATGGCATTGCCAGAAAGCGCATCTTGCGCCCGCAGCAGAGGGAACGTATAGGTTGGATTTAAATAGGCTAGATTGGCCAGTGAACTCAGGGCTTCCACCTCGAACCAGGCATCTAGCCAGGCGGGTACATGTTTGGCTGCCCTGGTTTTATAGTTGTGCAAGAGGTAGGCAAACGTGAAATTCCAAGGAATGACCAGATTAAGGAGCAAAGCCAAGATGGGATTGCCCTGCAGACCGATGGCTGTCACGAGCCAGCGGATTCGGCGCAAATAGGTGGACGGCCGCTGGCCTTGTTCCCAAATGGGCGCACATCGGGCGCGCAACTCTGGCGTCTGGCGATACGAAAAGATTTCGAGCTGGTGCAAGATGGCGACAAGTTGCTCGACTGCTTCCTGCACGGCTGTGGCGGTCTGGAAGACCTCGCTTGTTTCACGCACCTTCAACAGTTGCAAGCCCATATAAGGAATAAAGGTAAAGAGCCATAGTGGTCCGATCCATCCGAGTTGATTCATCCCCCACAGCCCAATGTTCAAAATTGCCAGAACAATAAAGAGCAGTAACCAGCGACCGAGTGAGCTTTGGTTCTGTTCTGCCTGAAACCAGGCTACCAAGGGTTGGGTATCCCAACGGCCAACCTGACGTGTGGAAAACTGCGCATTCAGGGTTAGCTTGTCGCGAAAAAGCGCTAGTGGGATCATCTCGCGGACAATCCCCTGGCGTTGAAGTAGGGCGCTGAGCGGCGGCGTTGGGGCTGTTAACCATTGATAGAGGCGTTGGCTGCCGGCCACGGATACCGCGCGATCCAACAATTGATGGAGCGAATAACTACCGGCCAGATCCAAATCAACGGCAAACGGGTGGTTTGGATCTGGTGTGATTGGCAAGGCTGGCGGAATTTGCGCCCACTCGAGCTGGGCGCGCGCAAGTTGGGTCTGTTTGATCTGTTGCCAGATCGTAAAGCGTGTGATCATGCGCTCTAGTTGGCGGTGGCGATAGACAACCAGACCAAAAAGCACGATGGACAGGACCAGTATACCCCAAAATAACCATAGATTGCTGAGAAAGAGCACCCCGCCGCTCAAGGCTATCCCGCCCACAAACGTTATGACGCGTAGCCAGGAATAGCGATTGCTGATGCCGTGCAGGCGCACCAATTGTTGCTGCAGCCGTTGGATCTGGCGCTGCAACGCCTTGAGCCGCCGAGCTTTCAAGTGCATTGGATCGAAGTCAGGCGTAGCGATCGGCATGGGCATGCGCTATTCACCCAGCCGAATACGGCGCAGCAACTCGTCGTTGTCCTTGGTCTGGCCAATCAACTTGAGGAGTCCATTCATGGCCTGTTTGGGTTTACCACTGGCCAACCAACGACGTAGTTTGGCCAAGCGTTTAATCTCATCGGGTGTGTAGAGTAAATCTTCATTGCGCGTACTGCTCGATAGCAAATTCATGGCTGGAAAGATGCGCGCTTCGGCCAGTTCTCGGTCTAGCACCAACTCACTGTTGCCGGTGCCTTTGAACTCTTGGAAGATTAGATCGTCCATCCGTGAATTGGTCTCGATCAGCGCCGTGGCAATAATCGTAATCGAGCCACCCTTTTCGATGTTACGCGCCAGGCCAAAGAAGCGCCGCGGGATTTCCAATGCCCCCGCATCGACACCGCCAGACATCGTGCGGCGCGAGCCCGTGCCCTGCAAATTGTAGGCGCGCGCCATGCGGGTCAAACTATCCACCAAGACAACAATATTCCGCCCACATTCTAACTCGGCGCGGATATGGGCCATGGTTAACTCGACCAGGGCCACATGTTCTTGGAGCCCCTGATCGTTAGAACTGGCAAAGACCTCGGCTTGCACTGTGCGCCGGAAGTGGGTTACTTCTTCGGGCCGTTCGTCAATCAATAAGATAATAATGCGTGTTGCCGGATCGCCCACATGGATTGCGCGGGCGATCTGCTCGAGCAGAATGGTCTTGCCGGTCTTGGGCGGGGCAACCACGAGGCCGCGGGTGCCCTTGCCAATCGGCGCGATTAGATCCATCACCCGTAGGCTTGTTTCATTGGTGGCCGACAGATTAAAGCGTTCGTGCGGGCTGATGGCCACCAGACTGGCAAAGGGTGTCCGCTGTTTGTACGCTTCTGGCGACAAGCCACAGATCGTTTCTACCGTGGCAAGCTCGGCACCCTGTTTACCGTGCGTTGTTGTCCCTGTAATCGTGGCCCCAGCGACGATCTTATATTGTTGGATTAATTTGGCCGGCACGGCGACATCGGCGGGCGTTGGTTGCAACGAGACCGTGGGATCCCGCAGCACCCCGCCGCCTTTGCCTGCTAGTTGCAAAATGCCAGTAACCTGATTTTCAGGCGTGGCGGGTTGTGCGTCAGTAGCTTTCGGCCGCGCCGTAGCCTTTGCCGACCGTTTGCTGGGTGGCTTGGTTACCGACGTTGTGCGCCGGCGCGTGGTGGGCTTGCGAGGTGCGTCGTTGGTCATGAGGCCTTCGTTTGCGCCAATCGATGAAGTAACATGCAATATGCCTTTTGTCCTTTTTCAAAGCTGCTCAGGCGGAAAAATTCGTTGGGTGAATGCTGGCGTTCATCCGGCAGGGCAAACCCAAAATTAACCGTGTAGACGCCCAATACAGTGTGAAAGAGCGCACAGAAAGGGATGCTGCCGCCAGACCGTGCATAATAGGGCTCCATGCCATAGAGTTCTAGATGTACATCCCGCGCCGCTTGGTTGCCGGGATGGTCGGCTGGCATGAGGTAAGGCGTCGAAGCGCTGGCACCGATATCTAGCGTAATCTGTACACCGGGCGGCGTATGTTGGGCGATATGCGCCTGCAACTTTTCGATGATCTTATTCGGCTCTTGATCCGCCACCAGTCGACAGGTGATCTTGGCGTGGGCTTGGCTGGGGATCACCGTCTTCGTGCCCGCGCCTTGGAAGCCACCCCAAATGCCGTTAAGCTCCAGCGTCGGGCGCGCCCAGGTTCTTTCGCGCGTGCTATAACCTGGTTCGCCAAAGAGATCGCTCAAACCCAACTGGGCCTTATAGTCATTTTCGTTGTAGGGAATCGTGGCAATTTGGGCGCGCTCTTCCGGGGTGAGGGCTCGTACATCGTCATAGAAGCCTTCCACCAAAATTTTGCCGTCAGGGGCGCGCATGGAATCAAGCAACCTGACCAGGGCGTGGATTGGGTTCTGGATGGCGCCACCTGCCATGCCTGAGTGCACATCGCGGTTTGGGCCCGTCACATTGATCTGCATCGCGCATAACCCGCGCAGCCCCACCGCCAATTCTGGCTCCGTTTCACTCCATTGACCACCGTCGGCACTAATAACCATATCACAGGCAAATTTGGCCTGATTGGCCTTGACAAACGGGGGCAGGGTAGGGCTGCCGATCTCTTCCTGACCTTCTAAGAAGAATTTTATGTTGACCGGCAACTGGCCCTCACTTTTCAGCAACGCTTCGACCGCCAAAATTGGGACCAGCATGTTGCCTTTGTCATCGTTAGAGCCACGCGCGTAGACTTTCCCCTCTTTGAGCACCGGCTCAAAAGGTGGACTGTGCCACAGATCAACCGGATCAACTGGCTGCACGTCAAAGTGACCATAGATCAAGATCGTGGGTTTGCCAGGCGCATGTAGCCAATCACCATACACAACCGGATGGCCAGGAAACTGATCGCCGGTCTCCATCATCTCAATATTTTCGATGCCAGCGCGCTTCAGGCGTTGCATCACCCATTCGCCAGCTTTGCGCACATCTCCCACATTTTCGGGTAGACTGGAGATGCTGGGGATCCGTAAAAAATCGAACATCTCATCTAAAAAGAGTGGTTGATTTGTGTCGAGATATTGTTGCCAAGTACTCATGCTCTCTCCTCAGTTGATCTAAATTTGTAACGCATGGTAAGTAGGGAAGATCGTTACAGAGAGGAAACGCTCACCCATTGAAAAGCCAAAACGTTTGCAGATGTTATTTCTCTGTCTGCTCTGTGCCTTCTTTGCGCGTCGTGCAACTGCTTATTTGCTCTCTACATAACATGCATCTGAAAATCACTTTAATTTTTGTCCTATAATTTTGTTGCGCGGGTGGCCATAAACGTGGCCATGAACTCGGCCAGTGCGGTGCCAGGCCAGTTATCTTCGTAGAACCCGGTGATCACAAAACCAGCCGCAATTTGTCCCCCAATCTGGTCTTCCAGCGTATGGCCAAATTCGAGCGGCTGTTCGTCATCGATATAAAGTTGGCGTTCGGCGGCGCTTAAACTCGTCAAGTCCGAGTAGGGCAACTTGTGTCGCACCTGAAGAATGCCTTCGTCGGCCAATGACTGATCAAAGATAAAGCTTGCTGGGTTGTAAAAGCCACTCATCAAACTTCCGCCCGACCGCAATACTCGAAACGCTTCGCGCCAGACTGGCTGTACATCCGGCACAAATAGATTGGAACAAGGGTGGATGATCAGATCAAAGCTGGCGTCGGCAAAGGCCGTCAGGTTGGCCATATCACCTTGAACAAGCTTGATGGCCAGCGTCTCGCGTATCGCTACCAGGCGATCTTGCGCCAACTGCTGTGGTGAGTTATCGAAAACGGTTACGTTGGCACCGGCCGCCGCTAAGATCGGCCCTTGCTGCCCGCCGCCTGAAGCTAGACAGAGCAAATCGAGCCCCGCCAACTTCGGAAACCAGCGCCGCGGTACTGCTTTGGTCGGGGTCAGCACGATTTGCCACTTGCCTCGGCGCGCTGCTGCAATCACTTCTGGTGTAACGGGTAAAGTCCATTCACTTTGGCGTTCAACCGCTTTGTCCCAGGCGCGGCTATTATAGGCGCCAATCTCGCTTGTGGTGGCCAATGACCTGGCGTTCATTAGAGCCACTCAGCCATTAATAGCGTACATACATCGTGGAGGGAAGGGAACACGCGGTAGGCGCGCACCGCTACTGCCGCCGACGGTTGTTTGATATCGGGCACCATAATTGTGTGCATACCCGCGGTTGATGCCGCAATGACACCCGCTTCTGAATCTTCTAGTGCAATACAAGCCTGGGGCTCGATCCCCAATTTGTGGGCCGCCGCCAAGAAAATATCGGGCGCCGGTTTGCCATTCGGCACCTGATCGCCCGCCACAATATTTTGAAAACGATGATCAATGCCGCCGGCGCGCAAACTGAAAAGCGCCTTTGTATAGCCCGTTGATGTAGCCACCGCGCGTGGAATCTTGTATTCGTCTAGTAGGTCAAGGAGTTCTGCCAAGCCAGGTTTGCAGAGAATCCCGTGCGTGGTGATATGATTTTCCCAGTGAAGCGAGCTAGTGGATTTAAACTGATCTAATGGAAAATCAGCCCCTTGATCGTCAAGGAGCAACTGGTAACAATCGTGGGCTGGCCGGCCAGTCGTCGAATGCAATAGCTCATCGCTCAGGTGGTAGCCAAGGGCCTGACCAGCACTGCGCCAAGCAATTTGATAGATTCGTTCGGTATCCAACATAAGTCCGTCCATATCAAAAATGACGGCGCCCAACTTGGTTGGCCTCGTATTCATTCACATTCCTCATTAAAATATATGCGTAAACTGCCAATCACCGGTGTGCACGCTTTTGGGGTTTGCTATCATCTGCTTTTGCATCCATTTGATAAAGTCCTGGGCGCAAAGGCTACTGATGATAATCCGATTGATATTTAGAAATTATACCCTATCTACGTAATTTGCTCTATACCGCACCGATAAAATTATACATAGATTTGGTTTTTTGCCACGGTTTTCAGTGAATGGTAGAAATAATGGAAATCTCGCAGGAAAGCGTGTGCTATCGGGTGCTTTGGAAATGGTCTGCAAAGCGTAATGCCCGTGATTAGAATTCCCGCTACACTGACAGACCCACGCAGGTAGGTTTTGCTAGAAACATGAGTGGCGCTTGTTGCGAATTTATTGTCAAAACAACCCAAAGTAAGCTGTTGACTGTAACACAGGTTGGCCGATTTAAGTAAATAGAAAACCAAAGTGCCATTTTTATTTTTATTTTTCTTCATAAATGGATTTGACATACTTACAATCATATGATAGAATCCTGCGTACAAGATGTTGTAAGTTCTGTCACGAGTAATGCAAATTCAGCGACCAGACTCACAAGTCCGGTCGTTTTTTGTTCTTACTTGCGGTTGTTACTTTGTAACAGAACAAAAATTTTTGTTGGGAACGACCACGTTTTGTACTTATATTTCGTCGCATGTATTACACAGGGAAAAGGAGTTTTCCAACCATGAGTAACAGCCAAACACGTGGAACAGTCAAGTGGTTCAATGATCAGAAGGGCTTTGGGTTTATTACACCTGAAACCGGTGACAAGGATGTCTTTGTTCACCAGTCCGCCATCATCGCTACTGGCTTTCGCAGCTTGAGCGAAGGTGACCGCGTCGAGTTCAGCATTGAACAAGGACCCAAGGGTCCCGCCGCTGCCAACGTCAAGAAGATCTAACAACATCCCCACGATCTAACGTAAAGCGCTTATTCCGCTATCCGCGGACTATAATTTATCTGGCCCAGCTCCTTTGGGATTTTGCTGAGCCAGGCCTTTAGCTCGGGTAACTCAAAGTTCCAAGGGTGTAAGGTCGCTTATTGCGATCTGCTGGCTACAGGATAAAACGGGGGACATGCTGCTTTGGCTCGTGTCCCCCGTTTGCTGATCTACATTACTAGTCTGCAACACTAATCTACCAGTGCCTGATAGGTCAGCACCCGAAAATCCCGTACAAGCGGATAGGTGTCAGAAGGCATAAATTGCGCCATCAAAATGGCGATCAGCTCTTCCTTCGGATCGATCCAAAAGGTTGTATTGGCCGCGCCACCCCAGGCATAAACCCCTTCTGAGCCCAAGATCTGATTCTGCGCCGGATCTAACAAAATGCTATACCCTAGTCCAAAACCTTCTCCAGGTAGCAGTTTGTCACCAATGCCGATTGGCAATAACGTGATGGGCAAATGATTGGCTACCATTAATTCAACCGTTTTGCGCCCCAGTAGACGCACCCCATCCAATTCACCTTTGTTAAGCATCATCTGACAAAAGCGCATATAATCTGTGGCTGTGGAGACCAACCCACCCCCGCCAGATAAGTTATTCGGTTTGTGGAGAAATGCACTGGTTGTCGCCACATCTAGCGGCGTAAGTCCGCTTTCTGTCGTGGTATAAACAGTTGTAAACCGCTTAACTTCTGTCGAGGGCACAGAAAAATGTGTATCATTCATGCCTAATGGCTGGAAGATCTTTTCTGCAAAAAATTGATCGAGTGGCATACCCGCAATGATTTCGATTATGTGACCGAGTACATCCGTCGCTACACTGTAGCGCCAGCGCGTTCCCGGTTGATGCGCGAGTGGAATCGTGGCCAGGACTTGCACCAATTCTGCCAAACTGCGCTTGCCACTTAATAGTTGCGCCTCGCGATAGAGCGCATCCACCGGTGTATCGTTAAACCAGCCATAACTCAACCCCGCCGTATGCGTCATGAGATCCCGAATCGTCATGGGGGAAGCTTGGGGCGCCAACTCCATGCCCGCAAAATTTTGTTGCACCCAGACTTTCGTCTCTTGAAAGGCAGGAATAAATTTTGCCACGGGGTCAGATAGCTGAAAGCGCCCCTCCTCATAAAGCAGCATCGCCGCCACCGTCGTGATCGGCTTGGTCATCGAGTAGATGCGAAAGAGACTGTCGACTTGCATCGGCTGATTCGTTTCGCGGTCTTGCAGGCCAATGGCTTCAAAATGGACCAATTGCCCGCGCCGTGCGATCAGGGTGACAATCCCGGCAAACTTATTTTCGTCGATATACCGTTGCATCACGGGGCGAATACGCGCTAGGCGAGTCGCAGAGAGACCAACTTTTTCAGGCTTGATCAGTTTCATTAGGTATTCCTGGCTGGCACTAGACCATCTTCTACCTTACAGGGGAAGGCAGGAGGGGCGGTAATGCGCTTATTTTCCCCAACTAACCATCTGCTCGGCGACGAAGTTATAGGTGAGTGGCAGATCAATGGCCAGTGGATGTTGATTGCTGCCATCCGCATTCATCACCCAGATCCGCCAAGCACCGGCGTCATTATTGGCGTCGCGATTGCTGAGGTAAACAATCTGTTGGCCATCGGGGCTCCAGGATGGTGACACATTGCTGGGTAAATGATCCACCAATGTTGTTACGGGGCGGGTTAAGGCAGCCAAACCTGAACCATCCGGATTGACGCCGAAAATTTCCCAATGGCTGCCCTGTTTCATTTGAAAGACAATTCGCCCACCACCAGGTTGCCAGTCAGGGTCCATCATATTGTTGTCGGCCGTTACCAGCGAATTTTGTGCACCAGGCTTGTCATCGGTTTTCTGGATGCCAGCCGGCGATGAATAAGTAATGCCGCCAGCGCTCCAATCGGGCGCACGGGCGCTGTCGAGGGCGGCAATATCTCGAAAGTTACTGCCATCGGTGCTGACGCTCGCAATCATAAAATTAGAGCGTCGATCTTTATCAAAATCTTTCAAGATTTTGGAACGGATCGCTTCCAATGCCTCCTTTTGGGCAGGCGGCGCATCTTTGGGGATCGGTAGAATCTGTTGTGACGACATACAGTAAGGACCTAGGTTATAGCAGCCATACGTGCCTTCCGAACGGCTAAAGACAATCGACTTGCCATCTGGGCTCCACTTCGGCGAACGCAACTGGTCACGCTCACCAAAAACCCGGTGTTCGTTGCTGCCATCCAGATTGATCACATAGACACCCATATCATTGCCATCGCGTGTGAAGGCGACTTGTGTGCCATCGGGGCTGATCTCTGGATCAAAGCCGCCTGTCAGGGCGCGTAACGACCCGCTGGCCAGATCGTAGACATAGATGGTGCCGCCCCAGGTGCTTTCAATGACCAGATGGCCGTTCAAACCCGTCGGGCCCGTGCTTTGGACAACGGGGTTGTTGGCCGCGCTGGTGTTACTCACCGTTTGGACAGCGGCAGTTTGCACGCTAGGCGCCGCCGGTTGCGCCCCAACTTCAGCGGGTGTTGCCGTAGGGGCTGGAACGGCGGTGGGTGCTGGTGGGCTACCCACGCGGTCAGAAACTGGGAGATCGGCGATGGCTTTGTCGACTTCCACTAGCTCGGCTGAAACCCACCCAAAACCCGCGGCGACATCCGATACTTCAATTTGCACCCAGGCCGACGATTCGTCACGGGCTAGGGCGACAAAGGTCTCATTGGGTTGCGCTTTGGCAATAATCCGATAATCGGTGCCAGGCCCCGAACGGACATTGATCCGAGATTCGGCAACGACGCGCGCAATCGGCCCACCATCGGCCGCTGGTGTGGCGCGCACGCTGGCCGGCGCAGCAACTGATGCTACCGTCGATGTTGGTGCATTCTCTGGCGCAACTGTCGTAGTGGTTGTCGTTGTATCGGTGGTGGCGGTCGTCCCGGTGACGGGCACCTGCGCGGCAACCTCTGCGGCCCCTTGCGCATTGACAATGGGCAAATTATCGATGCCAAAAGCGACCACTTGGCTGGTGGCAACCCAGCCGGTTGCGTTGTCACTCGTGCTTACATAAAGCCAGTTTCCATCGGCTGATTGGCCCTTCGTGGTCAAGGTAGTGCCAGTTGTCAACGGGCGCGTGGATGTGCCATTGGGCGCGTTTAATAAATCTGCATTATCGCTGCCAACCACCGCAATGGGATTAGAATTGATGTTCGTTGCGCTCGCCGCCGTGGGCGTTGCAGTTGGCAACGCTGTGGCCGTTGGTAGCGGCGTAGCGGTAGGTGGTGGCGTGGTCGGTGACGGTGTGGCCGTTGGCAAAGGTGTGGCGGTCGGCAGCGGCGTGGCCGTGGGTGGCGCTTCAGTCGCCGTGGCTACGGCGACTTTGGTTGCGGCGGCGGGCGCCGTAACCGTCATCGTCGGGCTAGTCGTCGTTGCAACGGTTGTTGCTTTGGGGGTGCCAGTGGTGGCTGGGGTTTCTGGCGCATCAGCGATCAATGGCAGACTGTCCATGCCAAAGATCACCAGCTGGTCGGTCATAATCCAACCTGTGGCGCCTTTATCCATCTTTATAATCACCCATTGGCTATCCCCGGTGCGACCATAGGCGGTGAGCGTTGTCCCTGGTTGCAAGGTTTCCATCACCTTGCCACCTGGCGTTGCGTAGAGGGTTGCCTTTTGCGCGCCGACCACGGCTAACTTGCCCTGGGCGCCGGGCTCAATTTGCTCGATAACGCGCGGCGCAATGGCCAGTGCTTGCCGTTGATTTTGGGGGAGCCAAAACAAAAGGGCCGCCAGCAGTAGCGCCAACTGGCCCATTCTGACTTGGCGGGATTTGCTGAATTGTGAACGCACTTTGGATTTTTTTACAAAATTCAAACTTGCTTCACCATTTTTTTCTAGCTGCCGCATGCTATTTCCTCTCGATCCAAAGCTGTGAATGCTCAATATTAAAGCTTAGTATGAAATGCTCTGTCTAATGATGGCTTACTTCTGGTCTGGTTTGTTGATATTCTATTGGAATTCTTAAGTGGCGTTCTTTCTATCTGTACGAAACCCTTGAATTTTCGTTGCGCCCCAAAAGCAGCAAGCACGTCAAAGCTTCATTTCCTTTGACTGCCTTACAACAATTATGTTTTGATGATACCTTCCGTTTTGACAAAATGCACGTGTCGATTGTACAATTTTTTTCGACCGAACGTTCGGTCGAACGGTTGCAGTCAATTATGCATGATAGGTAGGTCTTTTGTCAAAGAGGACATATAGGATTTGTGGAATGCTTGAAGGATTAATCAGCCCGTCGAAGACCAGCATTTTGGATGCTGCGGAAAAATTATTAGGGAAATATGGGTATGCTGGCCTCTCTATGCGCGAGCTAGCGGAAGAGTGTGGACTCGCCAAGGCGACAATTTATCATTATTTTCATGATAAGCAAGCCATTGTCTTAAGTGTATTAGAGCGTGATATGAGTAGAATACGTGCATCTACCGTCGCGGCCGCTGCCCAAGAAGAAAATTGTATAGAGAAATTACGCGCCGTTATTCAAACTCATTACGTAATGACTCGTGAACGTCACGCAATGATCATTAATGTGATCCGCGAAATTAATGGTTTAGAACCACACCTACAAGAACTAAAGCGTAAGCATATGGCGGCTTATTATAGCCCAGTTGTCAAAATTATTGAAGATGGCATTGCGCAGGGTCTATTTCGGCCAGTCAATGTCGAAATGACCGTTTTCAGCTTATTCGGTATGATTCATAGCTTTGTGGCGCACTGTATGTTAACCGATGAGGCGGAGTCTGGTGATGATTTTGTCGACCACACGTTATCGCTCTTGCTTTATGGGATTAATCAGGATGGCGCTAGCACGGAGACCCTCAATTCCGAAGATGTTGTATTCAGTCAATCTCACCCTCATGAATCCGTTAAACATGCAGCGTAAGGCATTGATATAACGAAAAACGACCAATCGCTGGGGTCTTCTGTCCCTCTATTCTATGGCTTGGTCTATCTAATTTATTATTTTAGTCGTTCTTAGTAGTTCCAATTAATTCCTTTTATGTAAAGGCGGAGAATCTGCATGCGTGGCTCGAAATTTTCAGATCTTCTTAGAACAATTCAACAAGGCATCGGCGTCTGTTGCACGCTCGTTGTGGTGATCAGCCTGTTGGCTAGCTGTTCATTCACACGAACCCAGGCAACCCCAGAGCCGTTCAATGCACCGAATTACCAGCCTGGTGTGACGGCTCAAAACGGTGTTACCACAACGCAATCGAATACAAATACACAATCAAATGCTGCAACGCAAGCCAATACAACCACTGTCTCAGCGGGCGCAGTGGCCCCTACTGCGACGGTTCAAGCAACCACAGGCGTGACTGCAACTGAAGTTGCGGCTGAGCAACCAGCGCCTGCCGCCGCCGCAGATGCGCCGGCTGGGGCGAACCTCACGGGCTATTCAGCTGAGATTGCGGCCGATCAAGTGGTGCCAGTCGTGGCCCAGGTGAATGGGCAAGTATTAGAGCTCAAAGTTGATGTGGGCTCGAAGGTGAAGGCGGGAGATGTGCTGGTGCGCATCGATACTGCCGCACTAGAAGCCCAGCGTGCTCAAGCCTTGGCTGGCCTGGAGGCCGCGAAAGCCCAACTAGATTTGTTAAAAACTTCGGCAACCTCATCCGACCTGGCCGCTGCACAGGCGTCTTTGGGCGCGGCGGGTGCGGCTTACACGCGCGCGGTGAATGGCCCGACCGATGAAGAGAAACGGTTGGCTTTGGCCCAATTAAAGTCGTCACAGGCTGCGGTGACTGTCGCTCAAGCCGGTTATAACATTGTCAAAGGCAACCCCGCGATTGGGGCCTTGCCGCAAAGTTTGCAGCTGCAACAAGCCACTTTAGCTTATGAGGCTGCCCAGGCCAGTTATGACAAAGTGCTAAAAGGTGCGACCGCTGATGTGATCGCAGGTGCGGCGGCACAAGTGGCAAACGCACGTGCGGCGTTACAACGTTTGCAAGATGGTGCAAAGCCAGCCCAAATTCAGGCAGCTGAGGCGCAAGTCCACAATGCCGAAAATAGCCTTTATTTGGCCCAATTGCAGTTGAACAAAGCCACGATCACAGCCCCGATTGATGGCACTGTGTCACGCGTCACGACCGCCATTGGTTCGCAGGCTGCTTTGGGCACGCCGATGGTTACCATTTTATCGCATACAGTGCGCATCAATGTCGCCGTTGAAGAATCGCTGCTCAGTCAATTAAAAGTAGGTCAAAAGGCTGTCATTCATGCGACTGCCTATCCCGATCGCACTTTTGATGGCACCATTGCCATTATTGCACCCGAAGTGGACCCCGGTACGCGGACCGTTCAGGTGACAATTCGTCCTACGGGAGATGCTAGTGTCTTGTCTCCCGGCATGTCTGCTACCGTCGAGTTAATGGTACAGTGAGTCGTAATTAGTCATGGGTAATTTGTGATGGCGGCGCATCTGCGCGGTTGGACAATGACTAATGACTGATTACTAATGACAACACGTAAGGAGTCAGTATAATGAAACTATGGGATGTTGCCATCCGTCAACCGGTCTTTATGACGATGATTCTGTTGGCGGCGGTTGTGATGGGCGTTTTTTCCTATTTTCGGATGCCAGTCGATATTTTTCCGAATATCGAGTTCCCGATCGTCGTCGTGACTACGGTCTGGCCGGGCGCTGGGCCAACCGAAGTGCAAGACCAGTTAACCAAGCTGTTGGAAGATGAACTCAGCACGGTGCCTGGCCTTGACACGATGACTTCGACCTCTTCCGAAGGCGTGAGCACGCTCGTCATGTCATTCAAACTCACGGTCTCGTCGGATCAGGTCAACGAACAGGTGCGTGAGAAGGTCAATCTGTTGCGCAATCGCTTGCCAACGGCCATTCAAGACCCGATCATCCGCCGCTTCAACCCGACCGATCAGCCGATCTTGCTCTTTGGCGTCTCGGATCGCACCGGCAAATTGAAACCAGTCGAATTGCGCAAAATTGTTGAAGATGAGATTCAAGCACCGATTGAGCGCGTCTCTGGCGTCGCCGCCGCCGATGTGAGTGGTGGTCAGGTACGTGAGATCGACATTGACCTGGATATGCAGGCCATGCAAGCGCGCCGTATTACCCCGCAACAGGTAACGGCTGCAATCCAAGCGCAAAATCAGAATATCCCAGGCGGCTCGGTGACCCAGGCTGATCGCGAATTGCAGGTGCGCACCCCTGGCTATTTCCAGACGCTAGACGATGTGCGCAATGTGATTGTCAGCCAACGCGGCACAACACCAGTCCGCATCCGCGATGTTGCCCAAGTCGTCGATAGCTTTAAGACCCGCGATACGATCACGCGTCTCAATGGCCAAGAATCAGTTGTTGTCAATGTGCGTAAACAGAGCGGCACTAATACCGCTGCCGTCGTTGACGGGGTAAAGGCCGCCTTGGTGCCCGTGCTGAAGGGTAATCCGAATCTTGACCTCGTGATTTCGGCTGACCAATCGATTCAGGTCAAACAAAACACTGAGGGCGCCATTGAGGATTTGCTCTGGGGCGCAGCGTTGGCTAGTTTGGTTGTATTGTTCTTCTTCCGAGATCTGCGCAATACATTGGTCACGATGGCTGGTCTGCCTGTGATCATGATTTCATCACTCTTTTTCATGAATTTGTTGGGTATCGGCCTGAATCAGCTTTCGTTGCTCGGTTTGGCGCTGGTCGTCGGGCTCGTGATCGATGATGCGATCGTGGTGCGTGAAAATATTTTGCGGTGGGTGCAAAAGGGCTATAGCCCTCGAGAAGCGTCGAGCTTGGGCACGAACGAAGTCGTCTTGGCCGTACTCGCCACGAGCGCCGCGATTTTGGCCGTCTTTGTGCCGGTGGCGTACGCCGAAGGGATTATCGGGCGCTTCTTCCGCGATTTTGGCTTGACCGTAGCGATCACGATTGTGATCTCGACCTTCGAGTCATTAACCCTGGCGCCAATGTTGAGCGCCTACTTCTTCCGTGCCGATGAGACCCATAAGGGCGAAATTAATGAAAGCCACGAGCATGAAGAAGAATCGCATGGTTGGTTTACACGCGTCTATGCTTCGATCCTGAATTGGACCTTGCGCCATCGTTGGTTGACATTGTTGTTTGCCTTTATCATTGTGGCGGCGAGCATCTATAGTGTGCGTTTCATCAATACTGCTTTCGTGCCAAAGACCGAACAGCATCTGTTCAATTTGAATGTTGCCTTTCCTGGTGGCACGCCGTTGGAGGTGACCGAACGCGAAGCGATCAAGATTGAGAAAATCTTGCGCAGCCACCCCGAAGTGGTCGCCGTCTTTACATCGGTGGGCCAAACTGGTGCGCCTGAAAAGGCTTCTTACACGGTCAAGTTGAAAGATGACTCAGTTTCACAAGAAGTGATCGACGCGGTACGCAAGCCGTTGGCCAATGTACCGGGACTTTCCTTTGTGACCGGTGGTGGGCCAGGCGGTTCGGCTACCGATCTTACGCTGAATGTATTGGGAAATGGTGTGAGTTATGACGACCTTGGTAAAGAGGCTGAGCGGGTGAGCCAGGAATTAGCCAAAATTCCGGGTATTGTGGAAATCCAATCCAGCTACAAGCCGGGTCGCCCAGAAATGCGCTTGGATGTAAATTCCCAACGCGCCACCCAACTCGGGTTGAGCACAGCACAAATCGGCGCGACGGTGCGCACTTTGGTCAATGGCGATGTGGCCTCTACTTATCGCGGTGAAGGCAACGAAGCCGATATGCGCGTCCAGTTGCAAGAGAGCAATCGGGCCAGCCAAGATGATATTTTGAATATCAAATTGCTGTCGCCGACTGGCCAACTGGTGCCGGTGCGTAATGTGGCCAATGTTAGTTTTGCAACAGGCCCCAATCAGATTTCGCGCAAGGATCGCCAATCGATCATCACCATCAATGCTAACGTGGCTGGCCGTGGTACGCCAGAGACAACCGCTGATGTCACTAAGTGGCTGGCCTCTTTGAAGCCGCCAGCAGGCATGGAAGTGGGCTTGGGTGGCAACGCACAAACCCAAGCTGATTCGTTCAAGAATTTAGGGTTGGCCCTGGGGTTGTCGGTGATCTTCATCTACATGGTGTTGGCTAGCCAATTTGGTAGCTTTATTCAACCTTTGTTGATCATGATCGCAATGCCGCTGGCCATTATCGGCGCCTTGCTCGCGCTCTTGATCACCCGCCGCCCGATGGACTTGACGGCCTTTATCGGCTTTATCATGTTAATGGGGTTGGTGGTTAAAAACTCAATTTTGTTGGTCGACTTTGCCAACAGGGCGCGCCATGAGGGCGCCAACGCCACGGAGGCCATGCGGCGGGCTGGTCCCGTACGCTTGCGGCCAATTTTGATGACGTCGTTCGCCATGATTTTGGCGATGATTCCGGTGGCCTTGGGCTTCAGCGCTGGTGGTGAATTCCGCGCCGCCATGGCTGTCGCCATTATGGGCGGTCTGATCACAAGCACCTTCCTGACCCTCGTGATCGTACCGGTCGCCTATAGCTTGGTGGTCGGTCTGCAAGAGCGGATGGGTGCTCGCAGCGCCCGTCGTAAGGCCGCCAAGGAAGCGAGCAAGGCCGAAAAGCGTCGCTTGAGTCAACCAGCACAGGTAGTCGAAGTTCAGCCGGTGTTGCAAGCAAGCAATGGGCAAACTGGCCATCCTGCGCCGCTAATCGTTAATGGCGAAATGAAGCCGGTGTTTGATGGTGAAACAGGTGATTCTGTGCGACCAGGCTCAAATGGTGTGACGCACCCGCTGGTTGAGCCTGTGGCCATGCCAGTGGAAGTGTCGGCGCCTGTGCCAGTAATGGCCGCGCCGGTGTTGGCAACTCAACCTGCCTATGCAGTGGTACAAGCCGACGGGTCGCAAATGCCTCAACCGACGAATGGCCACAGTCTAGAAGCTATTGCGGCGCCTGTGGTGAATGGTGATAGCAAGTTGGTGCAGAATGGTGAAGCACACCAGGCGGTGCAACCTGTCGTGGTCGCCGAAAATCATCAAAATGGTCAACCTACACCTGCCGAGGAACCGCGCCGCGAAGTTAGGCCAGCCAGCGAGTTCACGCCGCATATTCCGCCGCAGTACAAGTTGATTCCGACGGACAAGTAAAGCCAATCGCCCGTTGAATGGCCATGAAGCCCGCGGGTATTGAAATGAAAATCTGCCACAAAATCAGCGCAAGCCCACTAAATATTCAGTGGGCTTGCGCTGATTTTGTGGCAATGGCCGATTTTAAGCGATGGCTGGTGTTGATAAATTGGCTACATTGGCAGATCGTCAACGATAATGATATTATTTGAAAATAGACGCCATACTGATCAGATTTACCGACAAGGTTCTCGCGTTAGCTAGGTCACATCCAATCGAAAGCAAATTTTCATGTTTATCCATCTTTCTCGATCTGTCGCCAGGGTTGTGGCTGGCTAATTCGTTGTGCATACCTCGTCTAGCATGAACACGTCCACGCGTGTTCTTTCCACGCTCTTCAATCGCCTGACACTGCTGCTCTTTACCCTAGTGGCCTTTGCCCTGCGCGTATGGGCGTTGGATGCCAAAGGCTTATCCTATGACGAAGCCGCTACGGCCTTGATGGCGCGCGCAACACCGCTTGAAATTATTCAATTTCATTGGCATGCCTCGTTTGAACATCCGCCGTTCTGGCAGTTGCTCATGCATTTCTGGTCGAATATGGCCGGCCAGCGTGAGTTTGCCTTGCGGTTACTGCCGGCTCTGGCAGGGACTCTGTTAGTGCCATTGATTTGGCAGCTTGTTAAACGATTGGAGATTGGTTTCACCCCTCAATCTCCAATCTCTAATCTCCAACTGTTACCCTCGCTCACCACTTTGCTGGTCCTCACCTCTCCTGTGCTGCTGCTCTACAGCCAAGAAGCCCGCATGTATACCATTGTGGTGGCGCTGGCGTTGACTTCATTAGTGGCAGGCCAGCAATGGCTGATCAAACCAACCCGTCGCGGATTGCTTGTTTTTTTATTGATCAACTGGGCAATGCTTGGTTTCCATTATTATTCAGTTCTTTTGCTAACTGGCGAGTTTTTGGCCTTTGGGCTAATCACCTTGCGCCAGCCAATCGTTGCCAAGCGTTTAGGGTTGTTTCTACTCGGCATGGGGCTGACGGTGTTACCCTTGCTGCTCTGGATGGCTTTTGCCCCTGGCTTTCGGATTACCGCCCAAATTGTGCTGCAAGGCGTTGGTGGCGGACAACCTAGTTTATGGCCATTCCTAGACGGGCTGTGGCGAGATTTTAGCTTTGGCGCGATTCGCTGGCAACCAGCCCAGGCGACGCTTGGCTATTTGCTCTTGCCTCTTGCCCTGATTGGCCTGGCTTACAGTTTGTTTCTGGCGGGACGCCGCGCCCCCAACGCGCCTTCTGCCTTCCCGACCCCGCGCCCGGCACTTGCCAACCCCTGGGTGTGGCTGCCGCTCTTCGTCGTGTTGACGCCCATACTGTTTAGCGCTTTGTTGTTTCGCACCCTGGCCACCCGTTATATCTTATTTGTAATGCCTTTGCTTTATCTCTTGATCGCCGTTGGCATCACCTGGTTATGGCAGCGCCAGCGTTGGCTGGGGATCGCTGCACTTGGCCTGGTTGGGTTTGTCGCAGTCGTTGGTATTCGCTATTATTTTAACCCCTATCAGAAAAGTGAATACCGGCAGATGGCCGCTTTTTTGACCCGTCATATTGTGACAGACGAGGCGGTGTTGTTAGAAGCGCCGCGCCAGCATCTCCTCGCCAAATATTATTTGCCAACCACGTTGCCGATCTATACTGCGCCTACCGTGGTCTTGCCGGCTTACTGGCCGATTAGTGCCCCACCCGTGGTGCCAGAACAGATGGATGGGCAACTGCAAAGCGCACTCCGCAAACATTCGGGCCTATGGTTGGTGCTAACCGCGGAAGATGAGGTCGATCCAGGTGAGTTTGTGTCCAAATATTTGACTGCCATCGCCTATAAAGAAGATTGCCAGGCTTGGTTGGATGTCCAACTTTGCTATTTTGCCAGCACTCATTTTGGCCATCTCAATGTAACTACAAAAATGGCCGCGCTTTGGTCAAACGAGTTGGCGCTTGAATCTGCCCATGTTATGGTAACCAGAGCCGGGATCAGCGGCCTCCAAACCCTCCTTGCGCAACTAGATTGGCGCGCCGCCGTGAAACCAACCGTTGATTATCGCGTGACCTTGCGCTTAGTGGATGCTGACAACCATGTCGTCAGCCAACGTGATGACTATCCCATTGGCCCGTTGTTGCCGCCAAGCACCTGGAATGCTGGCGATGAAAAGCCTGGTTTCATGGCGCTGCCCATCCCTGCTACATTGACCGCGGGCGTCTATCGGTTGACGGTAGATTTGTATGATCCGGCGACCACCACTTTGCTGACTTATACACAAGGCGCAACGGCTTCCAGTGCCCCATTGGTGCTGGCATTGGTGGAGATCGGTGATACAATCGTGGTGCGTAAGCCAGAATAGTCGGAGCTATCAGTACGAATCTTTGGCAGAGAGGTCGTTCAGGATTTTTAAACTTATTTTTTTGATCGGTCTGATCCTAGAAGAATTGATTCGGCTACCTCATCAGCGGCGACACAGGCGCGCTGTTGGATCTGTTGGCGTTTGCGGGATTGGAGATTATGCCGGTCGTCTATGTGTTGGTCTCTTATGAATTCCCCGCCTGGCTCAGCTTTGCCAATCTTCAATGGTCACGCTGGGTTCAGTGGCTAGGTGTGCTGATCTTGATGGCTGGCTTAGCCTTGTTATGGCGCGCTCATCAGGATTTAGGCTCACAGTGGTCGGCGACCTTGGCCATTCAGCTTGAACATACGCTCGTTCGTCGGGGCGTCTACCGTTATGTCCGCCATCCGATTTACGCCGCGCTCTGGCTAACGGCGTTTGCGCAATTCTGCTTGTTGCCCAATTGGCTAGCTGGCGGCGCCGGTATCGTCTGTTTTTTGCCCCTTTATCTGGTACGCGTTCCCCAGGAGGAACAGAGCCTGCTTGCCCATTTTGGTGAGGTTTACCGGACCTACATGCAACAGACTGGCCGTGTGCTGCCACGTTTGGGCCGATAGTGTTCTCTAAAAATGTCGTGCAACCCATGAAAAGTCAAAGATTGTTGATACCCTAATGACCTGGACCCGTCGTGACTGGCTGCTTTTAGTCGCCGTGACCCTGCTTGCTGCCACTTTGCGTTTTTATAAGCTTGGCATTGTGCCACCCGGCTTTCAATTTGACGAGGCGTTCAATGCCATTGATGCTGGGCATATTATCGATGGCAATCGTCCGCTATTCCTGCCAGCCAATGCCGGGCGCGAGGCGCTCTATAGCTATTTTCAGGCTGGTTTGGCCGCGCTCTTTGGGTTGAATGTCTATAGCTTGCGCCTTGCGTCGGCATTGGCTGGCATTGCCGCGATCCCAGCCACCTATCTACTGTTACGCCGTTTACTCCAACGCCATAGCCAGAAGATTGCCGCCTTCACCAGCCTAACCCTGGCCATTAGTTTATGGCATATTCACTTCAGCCACTATGGCATTCGGGTGATTACAATGCCGCCGTTGCTCTGTGCGATCTTCGGCCTGTATTGGGTAGGCATGCGGGGGAGACAAAGAGACAAGAAGAGGGGGAGACAAGGAGAGGGGGAGACAAGGAGAGGGGGTGGAGAGCCTATCACTTATCACTCATCACCGATCACTCATCACTTCTGGGCGCTACTTGGCTGCGGCCTATTAACCGGCATCAGTGTTTGGACCCACCCAACGGGCCGTTTTGTCCCCTTTGTGCTGATCTGTTATGCGCTCTGGCTCTGGGGGCGCTATCCAGAACGGCGGCGTTGGTCACTGGATAATCCGTTGTTTGGTCTGTTGTTGACGGGCGCACCTGCCTTTCTGGTCTTTCTACCTTTGGGGCTTGAGTTCTATCACCACCCAGAATGGTTTATGGGGCATGCCTCCGAAGTATCAGTCTTTGCTGGCCGCGTGAGCGGTGACTCACCTGTATGGATGCTTTTGCAGAATGTGCTGCGTGTCCTAGGGATGTTTAGTGTACAAGGCGACCGCGAGTGGGCGCATAATCTGGCCGGTAGACCCGTTTTCGACCCGCTGATGTCAATGCCGTTTATGATCGGCCTGTTCATTTGGGGCCGCCGTTTGTGGCGGCGAGCGTCTGACCCAGATGGGGATGCACTGCTGCTCTTGCTGCTCTGGACCTTGGTGATGCTAGCGCCGTCAATTTTCAGTGAAGCGGCCCCGAATTATTCGCGCACATTGCCGGCCTTGCCCGCGGTCTTTTTGGCCGCTGGTTTGGGGTTGACCTGGCTGGCTAATCTCACGCTGCGTCGCTCGGTTGCCACCAAGTACGCAGGTTTGGGCGTGGTCGGCCTCATCCTCATGATCAGTGCTGGTTTAGCCAGCTATGATTATTTTGTGCGCTTTCCGCAACGGCCAGAGGTCTACTATTTGTATGATGCTGACAAGCTCGACGCCCTGACCTACTTGAATGGTTTAGCCGAGAAGAATGAAGTTTATCTAGATCAATTGTGGGCTGATCATCCGCCGGTGCGGTTTATGCGCAGCAGCAAGTTGGTTAAATCTTTGGATATGTCGGACACGCTGGTCTTGCCGCCAGTGGGCCGAGGGGGCGTCTATGCCTTTCCCGCCGAGAAAGCGAAGAATGCCATTCCGCTGGCTAAGCTTTGGCCGGGTGTACAAGCAGAAAATATCAATGATCACTTTGGTCATCTGCTGCTTGGTATGGTCAAAGTCGATGCGGCACAACTGGCGACTTGGCCGGCTACACAGCATCCAACCAGCCAAATCGAAGCCAAGTTTGATGATGCTCCGACTTTGTTAGGCATGCAGACTATGCGTGGCAGCAGCACGATCACCCTCTTCTGGCGTGCCGAAGCCCAGACCAGACGCAGCCTCACCACGTTTATCCACTTGCTTGACGCCGAAGGGCGGCGCGTGGGGCAGAGTGATAAATTGCCGGGTAATGACAGTTATTTGACGACCGTTTGGTCTGTGGGTGAACGGATCATCGACCGCCACTACCCCGCCATTTCCGATCCCTGTGCGGGTGGCGAAGAGGTGCGTGTCCAGGTTGGCTGGTATGAACAAGCCGCTAATGGCGCGCGCCGGCCACGGGTGGATGCTTCGGGCGATACGGCGCTGGCTGGTCATATGACACTGCCGATTGATTCTTACGCGGCTGGTCAGATTACATTACCGAACGCTCTGAATTTGCCGGTGCGTGACAATTTGACCCTGTTAGCCTATGCCATTGAAGGAACTGGTTGGCAGGCTGGCGCACCGTTGATCGTTGATCTCTTTTGGCGCGGCAACCAGGCGTTGGCGGAACAGAAAATTGGTCTTCAAATGGCCAATCAACAAGCGGCCATGCCACTTTGGACGGGTGCGATCGCGCCGGGCGCAACGTGGCGTGACGGTGAAACAATCTGTCGCCGCTTGCGCCTGCGCCTTCCCGCCGATCTGGTCCCCGGCGCCTATCAACTGGAACTTACGACCCCCGAGCAGAAATTTGCCTTGCATAACCTCACCATCGGCCCATCTACGCGGAATTTTACGGTCCCAACGCTGGCGCAGACTGCCGATATTACCTTTGGCGAAGCGATCAAATGGCTCGGCTATCAGAAAATACAGTCAACGAATAGCCCTAAAACCCTGACTGTGCCCCTGATCTGGCAAGCATTGAGCACGCCGCAGAACAGTTATACTGTGTTCGTGCATTTGCTCAATGAGCAAGGCAAAATCCTTGCCCAATCGGATGCCCTTCCCCAGAACGGTTACACTACTGAGCAATGGGTGGCGGGCGAGATTGTCACGGATACGCATACCATAGCGTTGCCCGTTGATATTCCTGCCGGTCGTTATCGTCTCGAAGTGGGCTTGTATGATGCGATCAGTGGCCAACGTTTGCCTGCCACTGACCGTGCCGGCAACGCTTTGCCCGCTGGCGTGGTGCTGGGTGAGGTAGATTTGCCTTTGGAACAGTAGGTGGCGACAAGAGCGTTATACTTTACAGAATACTAAATTTCATCGCTCGCTCCATTATGCTATTTTATGGTAAACTGGCCTGAATCAATCTTGCCAGAAATCCCCAGGGTGGCCATGAACTATCTTGATTTTGACCTTTCTATCGAAGCAATCGAATCCACACCTGGCCATTATCGGGCGCGCGTATTAGACTCACCAGCCGGTGAAGCCATCGTGGAATTTGTGGTGCCTTTTTCCGCGTTCGAGCTAGAAAATTACATCCTGAAAATGGGGCGGCCGCGCCAGGGCGTGCGTGGGCTAAATTCGACGGAAGGCCGCGCCGCGCAAGAATTTGGCCGCAAACTTTACGATACCATCTTCCAAGGCGCCGTGCGCGATTGCCTGCGCAGCAGCTTGAACATTGCCAACCAACAAGCCGATCAGGGGTTGCGTTTGCGTCTGCGCCTGAGCGATGCTCCAGCCTTGGCCGATTGGCCTTGGGAATTCCTTTATGATACCGCGTTTCGCCGTTTTTTTGCCCACTCTGCCACCACGCCTATTGTGCGGTATCTTGACTTGCCGCAACGCATTCCACCGTTGGCCGTGCAGCCACCCTTAAAGATTTTGGTGATGATCGCCAGCCCGCGCGATTATGGACAACTAGACGTTGAAGGCGAGTGGCGCAAGGTGCAAGAGGCGCTGGCCGATCTGGTGCAACGCGGTTTGGTCACCTTGACGCAGCTAGAAAAGGCTACACTCACCAGTTTGCAACGCCAGTTGCGCCGCGAACAGTATCATATCTTTCACTTTATCGGTCACGGTGGCTTTGACCAGCAGACCCAAGAAGGCGTCTTGCTGTTGGAAAATGAAAATGGTCTAGTTCGCCTGGTGGCTGGCAGTTATATTGGCGCCCTGTTGCATGACCATCGTTCATTGCGGCTGGCGGTGCTCAATGCCTGTGAAGGGGCGCGTACCGCCCAAAGCGATCCGTTTGCTGGCGTCGCTCAAACGTTGGTGCAACAGGGCATCCCCGCCGTGATCGCCATGCAATTTGAGATCACCGACCAGGCCGCCATCACCTTTGCCCATGAATTTTATAGCGCCCTGGCTGACCGTTATCCGGTAGATGGCGCCCTGGCCGAAGCGCGCAAGGCGATCTATGCCGAGGGCAATGATGTGGAATGGGGCACGCCGGTGCTCTATTTGCGGGCGCAGGATGGGCAATTATTTGAGATTGTACAGCCCCAGGCAATGGTGACCCCGGCCAAACAGCCTGTCGCACCCCCACCCTTGCTCGTGCAAGAGGGAAAGCCCCCCGTTGAAAAAAATGCCAGTGACAACATTGCCGCCAATCCCAACGAAGACGCCAATTATGTCGCCGTCGGAAAGCGAATGATCAAAATCGGGACGTTGCAGATCCCGACACCCTTCGCGGTTATTTTGGCTTTGGGCATTCTGATCGGCGCCTTGAGTGTTGGGTGGCCGGCCTTCCGTGATCTCTTTGTCAATACCCCGACCCCAGCCATCGCAACACCGACGATTACGCCCACCAACACGGCCACCGCTGTGACCGCCACCGCCACCCCGAACCTCACGGCGACCGAACAAACAATTTTGGCGCTGGAGACAGCCAATGCGGCGACAAAAACTGCCCTGGCCCCCACCGCAACGCTAACGCCGACCGCCACGTCAATCCTATCCCCGCTGGCGACCATAACATCGACCGCCACGGCGGCTGTGCGTAACACAGCAACGAGTACCACTTCAGTAACTGCAACGCCTACGCCGACTAGCACCGTGACAGAGACACTTGTCATAACTCTGACGGCAACTGACACGCCATTGCGAACATCTACGCCCACGAAGACGGCCACACCTGCTGAACCGGCTGTGGGCGCAACGAAGATGATTGAAGGTATTACGTTTGTCTACGTGCCGGTAGGAGAATTCACGATGGAACAACATAGAGGCAAGGGGTCCGGGAAAGGGCCAACCTCACTTACGTAATGCCAAGTTCGTGTGGCTTTGTTCCGTGACCAATCCTCACAACAGATTTAGACAGGAACGGATAAAACGCCGTGCGATCACTGGCAAAACGTGTCCGGCTCGTAAGCTCGCAAGCGCGCTGACAATTTTTCCTCCTTGCGTCAGGTGTTGCGGGGCGTGCCTGGCACGTTGTTGCTTGGTACCCCTTTTTTTGCGTCCGCAGTTCTCAATCTTTAATTGAAAGGAATGTTCTTATGTCGACCGACCACCCAGCCCTGACTCTCTTCACCGAACTGCTCGCCGCGCCTTCACCCTCTAGTCGTGAACAAGCCATCGCCGCGATGATCCGTACCAAACTTGAGACTTGGGGCTATACGCCTCAAACCGACGCTGCTGGCAACGTGTTTGTGCGATTAACTGGCAAACTGGATGGCCCACTCTGTTGTTATGCCTCGCATATGGACGAAATCGGCATGGTGGTCACGCGGGTGGACGCGGAAGGTTCGTTGCGTGTGGATCGCTCGGGCGGTCTTTACCCTTGGAAACATGGCGAGGGCCCAGTCGAGATTCTGGGCGATCATGGCACCATAACCGGCGTGCTTTCGATGGGCTCGACACATACCACGGCCACTACTCAGGCGATCGAATGGGCGAATGTGCGGGTATTGACTGGCTTAACGCCGGCGCAATTGGCCGAAGTTGGCGTGCGACCTGGCTCCCAGGCGGTGCCGGCGCGCGCCGTTTGTGGGCCAATCCTCTTTGGTGATCCGGCTGATCCGTTGGTCGGGGCGTGGACGTTTGATGACCGGATGGGTGTAGTTGCTTTGTTGCGCCTGTTAGAAACATTGCAGCGCGAGCGTTTGCAGCCGAATTTGCCGACGCTGATCGCCTTTACCGTGGGCGAAGAAGTTGGCGGTTTGGGTGCGAAAGTCCTGGCGCACCGCGAGCAACCAGAAGTTTTCATCGCCGTGGACGGTTGCCCAATGCCGCCAGGCACGCCATTGGTGCTCGACAGCCGACCCGGTATTTGGAGTTTTGATTCGAGCGCACCTTATGATCAAGCCTTGCTGCGCGATTTATGCCAAGCGGCGCTTGCCGTGGGGACCGCATTGCAGCCCGTTGCCTATGCACGGGCGGCCAGCGATGCCAGTTTGGTCTATGCGGCCGGTCTCACCCAGCGCATCGCCTGTTTTGGTCACGTGCGTGAGAATAGTCACGGTTATGAAGTGGCGCGGCTGGCTGTTTTTGACAACGTGCTCAAGACATTGGTGCAGTTTGTCACGACCTGGGAAGGTTAGATGTACAATCGCGTGGAATCGTGAGTTTTGGCCTGCGCAGGTGCCATGTAAACCTTGCTTTTTAGTAAGATTAGCGCTTGGAACGAACTTTAGCACTTGACAGAAATGACGCGATGCGTTATCTTATCGCTGTAACGCACTGCGTCATTTCTGCGAAAGTAGGCCCAAAGCGGCGTTACGCATCCTACATTATTTGCCCCTTTCTCGGTCATAATTGAAAAATTCTCATGGAGGCCAACGTAAAGATGGATAACAATTTGCAAACTAAGCCAAAAGGGCTAGACGCGCGCAAGGAACAGGCACGCACCATCGCTCGTAATGCATTTTGGGTCTACACGGGATTATTAGGGTTGACCTATGACAAGGTTAAATCTATCCTCAAAGACCGTAAGACATTGATGGCAGAAGCCGCACAACGCGGGGAGACCATTGCGCAAGAAGTGGGTGGACGGGTGGGAACGCTGCGGCAGCAGGCCAATACTACGGTGACGGAGTTGCGCGAACGTGGTCTGCAATCGGCCGCCAAGCTGAATAAAAAGGCGAAGGTTGCCCAGGCCGAAGTAGCAACAGCCATTGCCAATATGGAGGATGAGGGTGGCCCGCCAGTAGCGGCCCCTGCCCCAGCCGTGGCAGCCCCAGCCACGAGTGAACTGCCACCAGCAGAACCATTGCCTGAGAATCTGCCAATCGTGGCTCACGAAGAATCGACCGCACCGACCATTGTGATCGCAAGTGCGTCCGCCGACCTGAGCGAATTGCTGGCCGCAGAAACAACGGCAGACGTTCAGGAAACAACGCCTCCAGAAGAATCAACCGGGCCGACCATTTTGATCGCAAAGTCCTGACCGTTCAGGAGCGTCGATTTTTAGATCTATTTTGCTATAGGATGGCAAAAAGTTGTCAGAAGGTGTCGCGGCAAGTGCGACACCTTTCTTTTTGGAAAAATCACCCTGGCCCACGCCACTTGAGTGATTAGAACTTTTGTTTTATACTAGTAGAATGTCAAATATAATTACATTGCTTAAAATTCAAGAAAAGGATAAGACGCGCGTCAACGTTTTTTTGGATGAGGAGTTTGCCTTTGCCATCACGTTGAATGCGGCCATGAATTTGCGCAAAGGCCAACAGCTCAGCGAAGCTGAGATCGAACAGCTGAAAGCGGCGGATGAACGGCAGCGTGCCTATACCAAGGCTTTATACTTTTTAGGCTTTCGCTCGCGTAGCCAGGCCGAAATCGAACAATATCTGCGTGAAAAAGAATATACGGCGCCGGTTATCCAAGAAGTGGTGCAAAGGTTGTTGGCCGAAAAATATTTGGATGATGAAGCCTTTGCTCGTTCTTGGGTGGACAGTCGCGAACAGCTGCGGCCCCGTAGTTCGCGGGCTTTGCGCTATGAGTTGCGGCAAAAAGGGGTAGATGCTACGGTCATTGATGAATTAGTGGAAACGGTTGATGATGAGGCGGCGGCCTGGGCGGCTGTCGAATCCAAATTGGCCCGCTGGCAAACCCTTGAGCAACAAGAATTCTTTAAGAAGCTTAGTGGATTTCTGGGACGCCGGGGTTTTACTTACGAAGTGACGCGGCGCGTCTACAAACGTGCTTGGGCCGAGCTAGGCGAAGCCAAAAATACCGAGGCTGAAAATACTGAAGCCGAAAATAAGGAATTAGATGAAGTTGATTGACACTCTTTGATGAATAACAGGCGCTTGGCGATGCGATTACCGCGATGGCCAAGTGCCTGATTGTCTCCATCAATCTGGATCGTCAAGCAAATTCTCTTTTTCTATGAAAGCAACCTATGAGTATCACAACGAAAAACAAAGCGGCCAAAACGAAACGTCCTAGAATTAAGGTGCATAGTTGGCGTTATGAAGATATCCCTGGTGTGATCGCTTGTCATCGGGCCGCCTACCCTGAATATGAAGAGGAAGCCTATTACACTTCCCGTTTTTATGAGATGCAATTTGCGGCCTTTCCTGAGGGGCAGATCCTGGCCGAAATTGATGGACAAGTGGTCGGGTATGCCACTTCGTTGATTGTTCAACTAGACGATAATGCCCACTCGTATACGTACGAAGAGATAACCGGCGGCGGCACCTTTGCCACGCACGATCCAAGTGGTGATACGCTCTACGGGGCCGACATTGGCGTTGATCCGGCCTACCGCGGCCTGGGCATTGCCGGTTTGCTCTACGAACAGCGCAAACGGCTCATGCGGCGCTACAATTTGCGGCGCATGGTGGCTTATGGACGAATTCCTGGTTACAACGCCGTGGCCGGCAAAATGACCGCCGAGCAATATGTCGAAAGGGTGCTGAAGGGCGAGATCAAAGATCCCTCACTGGCGGCTCATCTCAAGGCTGGTTATCAAGTGGGGCGTGTTTTGCTCGACTTTCTGTGGGACGATTCCAGCCTGAACTATTCTACCTGGCTGGAGATGCCCAACCCTAACTATCAACCCGAAAAACGGCAAATTGCGGCGGCGCCGTTGCAACGACCCGTGCGCAAGATCCGCATCTGCGCGGCTCAATATCTGATGCGCCCGATTCGCTCGTGGGAAGAATTTGAACAGACGGTGATGTTTTTTGTCGACACCGCCGACACTTATCATTGTCACTTTTTGGTTTTTCCTGAATTGTTCACGGCGCAATTGTTTAGCTTGATGCCATCCGACCTGGATTCGCGCAACGCAATTACCCAGTTGGCGAATATGACCGACCATTATATCGACATGTTTACCCGCGCGGCGGTCGAACGTGGGCTCTATATTATTGGTGGTTCTCAACCGGTGATCCGCAACGGCAAGGTGTACAATGTGGCGCATCTTTTTACGCCGAGCGGCAGTGTTTATACACAGGATGCGCTACATATTCCGCCGAATGAACGTAAGGATTTTGGGATTGAGCCGGGGGAAGAGATCAAAGTCTTTGATACCCCATTAGCGAGAATTGCCATTCAGGTCTCTTATGATATCGAGTTCCCAGAAGTCTCGCGCTTGCAGACGCTATCTGGGGCCGAGATTATTTTTGTGCCCTTCAGCACCGATGAAAAGAAAGCCTATGATCGGGTGCGCTACACAGCGCAAGCTCGCGCCGTCGAAAATTTTGTCTATACCGTGATCACCGGCAACGTGGGCAATCTACCGACTGTCAAGAATTATCTGATTAATTATGGCCAAGCGGCGGTCTTTACGCCCAGCGACTTTGCCTTTCCACCGAGCGCCACCGCTGGTGAAGCTGAACCAAACGTTGAAACCGTCATCATCACTGATCTGGATTTGACCAGCCTAGCGCAACAACGAGATCTGGCTAGTGTCCGTCATCTCTATGATCGGCGCGTCGATCTCTATGATGTGCGCGCGAAGAAAGCCGTCAAAATTGAACGCACAGAGTAAAAGCTTTCACGCAGAGGCGCAAAGCTTCCTGCGCGCCTGTTTGAAAAGCCTTCGCGGTGATTGATAGTCATTAACCAAATGAATCGGTAATGGCTTATCCCACCTGCTTTAGCAGGCTTTTCCATAGCAGGCGGCGGTTTTAACCGCTGCTTCACGACCTTAAAAACCCATCTTGTCAGCCTGCTCAAGTGAGAAAAGCATGCAACAGACTTATCAGAAAAATAGCCATTGTTCCTATTGTGGTCAGCCATTTGTGGCCGAGCAAGCGTGGCCGCGGCGCTGTGCTAATTGTAATAATGTAACTTTTGTCAATCCGTTGCCGGTGGCCGTCTTATTATTGCCAGTGGATGATGGCGTGTTGGTCGTGCGGCGTGGAATTCAGCCGCGGCTGGGGCAATTGGCCTTGCCCGGCGGTTATATCGAACTGGGCGAGGCTTGGCAAGCGGCGGCGGCTCGCGAATTGTATGAAGAAGCGGGAATTACAGTGGATCCACAAACCATTCATGAATTTCGCGTCCGTAGCGCTCCAGATGGCACAGTGCTGATCTTTGGATTGGCGCCAAAGCGCCACGCAGCAGATCTCCCGCCCTTTGTCCCCACTAGCGAAGCCAGCGAACGTGTTATCCTGGCCGAACCAGCAGAACTCGCTTTTTCGCTCCATACGGAAGTGGTGCAGGCGTTTTTTGCGCAAAAGGGAACGCCAGTTTAACCGATCCTTCCGCAAAGCATGGCCCGCAGGAAGACAAAGGAAAGCCCTTCCTTCGTTTTCCTGCGGGCCATTCTGCCATGCCTGAGCCGTTACTATAAAAGAAATCTTCAGGAGAGAAACGCGATTATTTCACCTTCTGAAATGTAATCTCATACGAATAGTGCACGGCGTGAATTGGTAATGTGCAATTGATCTCTGGGGTTGGGCAGACAGCATACTCATAATCGGTGCCGCCGAGTTGTCCCACAATGTCGGGTATATGGGGAAAGGCCAGGCCCATCTGATTGGAAACCTGACTGGTCGTCGGGCCGGATGAGTCTGAGGCTACCGTTAATTTGAATGGATCGTAGTACATCGTGATTTCGGCTTTGCCTGGCCCTTTGCCACCCGTCACAATTTCGCTGTGATCGCCCACCAAATTTTTCACAACTGCGCCGTCAATGCCATTGCCGTTGGCATCTACCACTGTGACAAAGATCAGATGTTGCGCACGGCTATCCCGAATCCCACCATTATTCTCATTCAGCCCCAATACGTGAAAGTGGACAATTTTATAAGTCGCGTCGTCATTAAAGATGCCAGCCGTCGAATCACCTGGTTCGGCGGGCGCGGGGGCATTGGTTGGTTGCGCCGCAGGGGTAGGTGCGGCCGCGATGGGCTCGGTCGTCGCTACCGTGACCGGGGTTTCGGTAGGTTGCACTGCCGTTGGGATGTCGGCGGCTACGGCTACTTGATCGGCGTTGGCCACACTGGCCAATGCCCCGAAGATCCACCCTTGTTGCTCGTTGATGCAGCAGATCTGCCACCAATCACCAACTGGATTTTTGGCCACGATCTGGAATGTTTGATCCTTACTGGCTGTGCCAATGAGCGCAAAACTGGTGGCTGGTCCGCTGCGGATATTGACCGCCTCATCATTGACGGTGAGCAATGGGCCTGTTGCGGTCACAGCAGTAGGCGTCGAGGTTGTCGTTTGTGAGACGGGCACGGTGGGTGTGAGCACTGCTGACGCTACGGTGGTGGTTGATAGGTCGGTCGAAAGCGCAACGAGGGTTTGCGTCTGGGCGAGTGTGGGTGCTACTGTTGGCGTTGATGCCTCTTGCCGCATGGGCGTTGGTGTAAATGTGGGCACCGTGTGGACTGTGACAGGAATTTCTGTGGGTTCAGCCGCATCTGAGCCGAATAAAAGGCCACAACCACTGAGCAGGGCGCTCGCGCTAACGAGCAAAAGAAGTTTGCTCAGCCACACGAGCGGATGATAAGCGTTGTCTCTATCTGTAGAACGTTTCATGAGCGTAAGTAGATAATTTGCCTTTGAGAATCAATGTTGCAAGTTGGCTGATTGTAACAGCTTTCTCGGGAATTGACACGTTTGGCATCAATACGTTGGGCGCGTTGCAGGTTTTCCTCAGAGAATATAATGCTCCCTAGTGGCCCGATTTTAGCGCGTCAATGGAATTTCCGCACAAAAATCAGTAGGATTCTGGGATGCACCCGTTGTTAAGCTATCACTAGCAAATTAGGGCCTATTTATGATAGAATCCAAGCTGTAAAATTGTCTTCATCGAGACTGTATAAGAATTTCTTTGACCTTAGTTGATTGTCAGGCAATCATTGGCGATCAAGCAGAATTTTACAAGATATTTCTTGACGTAGGCCTTTCGTGGCATAACTTTATTATGGTGAAATGCAGTGATAGAAAAGTTTAGAAATGGACCAGTGATCGATCCACCTCTGCGTAAACCAGTCATCCATTTACAGCAGAGCAACCCAGGCTACTGTCTGCCAGCCTGCGCGCAAATGGGCTTAAGTCAATTGGGTATTGAGGTCTCTCAAGCTGAAATTGCCCGCCTTTTGGGGACCGATGCTGGCGTGGGAACGCCCTTTTCGCGGATCGCACGCTTGGCGCAGTGGGGTGTAGATGTGCAGATCACCCGTTGGCAGGGTGGAGAATCCCTGGCGATGGCTTGGGCTGCCGATATGGCTGTCATTGCTGCCGTGACAACAACCGCCGGGTTGCCAGGATGGAGCAATTTGAGCCGCCAGCATGCTGTATTGGTCGTCCATATGGATCCCGAGCAAATTGTTTATCATAACCCTGCGCTACCCTATGGACCAGTC
>JAPLGZ010000695.1 GCA_026389895.1 Chloroflexota bacterium
GGAGGGCTTTGTTTTGCACCGCTCAGGTTTGCATTGCTTAGGTCTGCAACGCTCAGGTTTGCTTCGCACAGGTTTGCATCGCGCAGGGTTGCATTGCTCAGGTCTGCACCGCTCAGGTTGGCTTCCCACAGGTTTGCACGGCTCAGGGCTGCACCATTCAGGTTGGCTTTGATCAGGTCTGCTGTGTACAGGATTGCATTGCGCAGGTTTGCCTCGCTCAGGTCTGCAGTGTACAACCTAGCACGACTCAGGATTGCATTGCTCAGGTCTGCACTGCTCAGATTTGCACCGTTCAGGGTTGCACCGCTCAGGTTTGCCTTGCTCAGGTTTGCATTGCTCAGGTCTGCATCGTTCAGGTCTGCATCGCGCAGGTCTGCATTGCTCAGGTCTGCATTGCTCAGGTCTGCATCGCGCAGGTCTGGACTACCAATTTCTGTTGACGCTCTCCAACTATTCCATTCTTCGACACTCTCTTGCAATTTATCGAGTTGTTCTGAATCTGCCATTGTGTGTTGCTCCTCTCATTTAAGGATGATTGTCGCCAGTAATATGGTAGACAACTTTAAGATGTTGACGAATGAACCGTTTCAGGCGAAACGCCTAACCCGGCCGGCTTGAAGGCCCGCTCGCCCCCAATCCTGAAAAACAAAGAAGACGCAAGCTAGGCGCTGCCACCCGAAAAGCTCGGGTGCCTAAGCTTACAATATACTAACAATAAAAGCGGTAATTTTAGTATAACCACTTCTCTCTGCCCTGTCAATTCGTAAATGGCTCTGGGGATGACCAAAAATTTTGGCAAAAAGCAAGCTTAGTTAACGAAAATGTAAGGATTTGTTCAGGGTCGCTGAGCAAGCCGTAACGAAGATAAAGGATTGCTTGATGGAGGGGTGTGGGTAATGGCGGCCTGCGGGATAGAGGCGGAGATGGCGCCAGATAGTGCGTACCTTACCCTTGGCGAGCCAGGCTTGGGGGGCCACCCACTAGGTAGCGGCCGCGTGGTCGCTACCTAGTGGGTGGCATGGCACTAGTCGAGAATTTGCACACAACGGGCAAAACCCAGAAACCAATTGCCCTAGGCCAGGGGCGCCCATCATTGACCTAACCACATACTGCGCCTTGGGTACACCGCGGCATTCGGCATCCGCCCAGAGGTGGTTGGCAAAGGTCGGGGCGTCCCAGACGCCCGGTAGCTGTGTTGGCTCGGTGAAGAAACCGGTTTCTCGCTGAATCGTTACAAACCTTCTACAACTTCAACCCACTCATCACCACGCCCGACACAAAATAGCGTTGGGCGGCGGCGAAGAGCGCCAGCACAGGGATCGTCATGATCGCGGCGGCGGCCATGAGCAGGTGGTCGCGTGGCTCGGTGGTTTCGAGCGCCATTGTCTGGAAGGTGCGCAAACCGACGGCGGCGGTGTAGAGGCGTTGGGTGTTGAGGAAAATAAAGGGGCCGAAGAAGTCGTTCCATTCGTTCAAAAACTGCAAAATTGCCACGGTTGTCAAGGCTGGTTTCATGAGCGGGGCGATCACGCGCCAGAGGATCTGGAAGGGATTGGCGCCGTCAATGGTGGCGGCTTCGTCGAGATCGCGCGGGATGCTCATGATAAATTGGCGCAATAAAAAGACCATAAAGGCGCTGCCACCCAGCCACGCACCAATCGTCAACGGCACGTAGGTGTCGATCATCTTCAAGTTGAACCAGAGCAAATATTGCGGGATCAACGTCACGGTTGACGGGATCATCATCGTGCCGAGCAGGAGGATAAACCAGACGTTTTTGCCGACAAAATTAAAACGTGCAAAGGCAAAGGCTGTCATCGTCGAGGTGACCACGGTGCCAGTGACGGTGATCAGGGCAATGATCATGCTGTTGAGCATCCAGCGCGCAAACGGGACGGCGTTGAAGACCTGGCTGTAATTCTCCCAATGCGGCACGGCTGGCAGCAGATGGGGGGTATACGAGCGTAATTCTTGCCAGGTTTGCAGCGAACTAGAGGCCGTCCAGAAGAGTGGAAAGCCAAACATTAAACCGGCAACGGTCAACAACAGATAGATCGCAATTTTGCCCATGATCCGCCCTTGGCGCACCGAACTGGACGTGGCCCGTTGCGTCCGTGTCTTTTGCGGCGAAATAACGGTGTTGGAGGTGGTGGTCATAATCTGCTCCTAGAGGAAGCCGGGATTAGGAATTAGGGATTAGGCAATAGGCCCCTACTCCTTACGCCTTAATCCCCATAATAAAAGACCCAGTGGCGCGACAGGCGCATCTGGATAATCGTCAACCCGATGATGATCAGCGCAAAGAACCAGGCCAACGCCGCGCCATAGCCCATATTGAAATAGTCAAAGGCCTGTTTCCAGATGTGCAAGCTGAAGAACCAGGTGGCAAAGCCCGGCCCGCCTTCGGTGGCGATAAAGGCGGCGGCGAACGTTTGCAGCGCGCCGATAATGCCCAGCACGGTGTTAAAGAAGATCGTCGGCGTCAGCAGTGGGATCGTGACATGTTGCGTGCGTTGCCAACTGTTTGCCCCGTCGATGGCGGCCGCGTCGTACAGTTCTTGCGGCACACCCTGCAAACCAGCCAAAAAGATGATCATCTGGGTGCCGCCTACGCTGCTCCACAGGCGCATGATGATCAACGAGGGGATCGCCCACTGGCTGTCGGCAAACCAACCGGGTGGATGCGCCACGCCCAAATCGCGCAACCATTGATTGACCAGGCCAAAATCGGTGTTGAGCAGCCACTTCCATAAAATGACGGCGGCCACCAGTGGCACCAGCGAAGGCATAAAAAAGAGCGTACGAAAGATCGTGATGCCCTTTAATTTGTTGTTGAGCAAAATTGCCAAATACAACGAGCCTAGCACGCCTAGCGGCACACCCAGGCCCGCAAAGTAGAATGTCCGCCCCAACGATGCCCAGAAGAGATCGTCTTTGGTAAACATATCCACATAATTTTTGATGCCAATAAATTCGGGCGCACTGATCACATCATACTTGGTCAAGCTGAGATAGAGCGAGGCCAACCCCGGGCCCACGAACAGCCCTAAAAAGCCGATCAGCCAGGGCGTCAGAAAGAGATAGCCGTATAAATTATCATGGCGACGAGTTTTCGACCCGCGACCTTTGGGTTTGTTAGGCATGGCGTTCGCTGCAATTGCCATAAATTTCTCCTACAGACAGGCCGAGGCTGGCAGGCAAGGGCAAGTGTCCCTTGCCTGCCAGCCTCGGCCTTACACATTGGCTACGCCGGATCCATATCCAAGACCTTCTGGATGTTGTCGTTCAAATCTTGCAAACCCTTCTCAAAGGGAATATTCTCGTTGTAGTCCATCATCTTCGTGGCCCATTGCGTACATGCATCCGTGTATTCGCGGCCACGTGAGTTGGCTGGTGCAAAGGCAGGGATGCCATTTTCCAGATTGGGGATAAACCATTCGTGGATCGGGTCCTTCTTGATCAGCTCGGCCAACACGTCGGGGCGCACGAGCGCACCCTGACCAGCGACCAAGTTAAAGCCAATCGCACCGTCAAAGTCGGTGATGTGCTTGATGAAATTGAAGGCTTCTTGGGGATGTTTGCCATCCTTGAGAATGTTCCACGTGCCGCCGCGAATCTGGCATGGCGCCTTGCCATCCTTGCGGATGGGCAGCAGACCTTGCGCGGCTTTGGCCACTTTCTCATCTTTGATGCCGCGCTTAAAGTTGCGCGCATCCAACGAACCGCCCCATTGGGTGGCGATCTTGCCAGCCAGCAGCGCAGCGGGCAAATCGGCGACATCGGCTGGGCGAGGTAGCACTTTGTCCTCGACGGCCAGCTTATAGGCCCAGCGCAGGGCATCTTGGGAATTTTTATCGTCGGCCAATAGACATTTGGTGCCTTCTGCGTTGATCAGATCCCCGTTAAAGGCGCGCGTCAGGGTCACCAAGTGGCCTTCATCAAAGACCATGCCCATGCCGTAGCGTTCGCCTTCTTTGTAGAAGCTATGCGCCCATTCGGCATAGGTGTCCATTGACGTGTCGTGGGCCTTCGGATCGGGCAATTTTACCCCAGCTTCGTCGAAGATCACCTGATTAATCACGATGGTGTCCTGACCAGCCCAACCCCAACTGGGCAGACCATATTGTTTGCCCTTGTAAATTTGGAGGTTGATGAATTGGTCAAACCACTGTTTCTGGTCGAGTTTGTCGGCGGCGATTAAATCGTCAATTGGGCCGATAATGTTTTTGTTGATTGCACGCCAGAAGTGAAAGTGTGATGGGTCAAAGGCGCAAATATCACCCAAGTCACCGGCGGCAAACAAGGCGTACATCTTGCCATAGTTATCCTGCTGGCTGGCGCCGGTAAGTGGGCGGAATTCAATGTCAACGTTGGGATTTTTCTCTTTGAAGGTCTTGATGCGTTCTTCGTTCCAGCCGGTGCCGGGGCCGCGGAACGTATCCCACTTCATTTTGATGGTGTCGGTGCTGGCTGCCGCGCCACCGGCGCCAGCTTGGGGTGCGGCGGCCTGGGGTGCGCAAGCGGCCAGCAGACCCACGGACGCGACTGCGCCGCTCATCTGCAAGAAGCGACGGCGTGACAAATTTTTCGACATAACGAATAATCTCCTTTAGATTTTTGGGACTTGGGAAGTCTTTGGGCCAGCGTTGCGAAGGAACAGCTTGGACGCTGGGGCGTATTCCGCATAGCTGCGCTTATTACAACATAACTTTGTCATTCTGGCAAACATGATTTTACTTGCTTAGTTTATGTTATTTGTTAAGTTTTTAGCGGCGCGATAGAACAGGAAATATCTCTGATTACCTGCCTATCGTGGCTGGATTTACTGTGCTTTGGAAAATGCATCAGAAAGGATAAAATTAGTAAGTAACCCCACCCACTCCCTTGGTAAGGGAATCGTTGGTCGGGTAGAACGAGTGACTTCATCTATCCCTGCTCAGTTCTTTCTGTTTGAGGAGCAGGAGCCGTAGGGGCGCCGGTGGGGTCGCATTGACAACAAACATCAAGCATAAACAAGGAGGAGCTATGGGCGTACCCGTTGGTCTGAATATCTGGTCTGGCTTGGTTGAAAATACCATGCCCTATCTTGATCAGATCGTCGCACCCTTTGAATCGATCTGGTTTCCTGACCATGTACAATATGGCAGCAAAAATGTGGCCGAAGGCTGGAGTTTGCTCGCCTTTGCCCTGGCGCGTTATCCCGATAAATTACAGGGGCACCAGGTGCTCTGTAACAGCTTTCGCAATCCTGCCCATCTGGCCAAAATGGCGGCGACTTGTCAGATCTTATCTGGCGGGCGCGTGGTGTTGGGGATCGGCGCGGGCTGGAACGAAGAAGAATATCATTCTTATGGTTGGCCCTTTCCGAAAACTTCGGCTCGTGCTGGTGAATTGGCCGAGGCGATCCAGATTATGAAACTGATGTGGACACAAAGCCCCGCCAACTTTCAGGGCAAACATTATCAGATTGCAGATGCGTATTGTCACCCGCATCCAAGTCCGCTGCCACCGGTCATGGTGGGTGGGTTGGGTGAGAAATATCTATTGCGCGTCGTCGCCCAATATGCCGATTGGTGGAACTATATCTATCAAGACAAGGCAACCTACGCGCATAAACAGAATGTCTTGCAGCAACATTGCAAAGATGTCGGGCGCGATTATGCCGAGATCACGCAAGTGATTGCCGCACATATTCTGGTGGGTGAGACCGAAGCCGATGTGAAGCGGTTGCAAGAACAGCCGCATGTCCGGCCAACGGGCACGAATGGTTTCGCTGGCACGCCCGAACAGGTGACGGAGAAGTTACTCGAAGGTATTGCCCAAGGCGCTCATCGCGTGAATGTCGCTTTCGCTGACACCCCACAAGTGGAGAGCACGCAATTGTTTGTCGAGCAGGTGTTGCCACATTTGACGCGCTAAGCGTTTGACTGTGCCAGGTAGGGCCAGGCATGCCTCACCCCTACCTGGCGCCACCTTTCAATGATGTATCCACCACTTAGAAGAAAGGAGTCTGATGAACAGTCAATCACCACTTCGCCAACTGGATGTGCGCGCCTTGCCCAGTACGCGTGAAGTGATCGCTTATAAAGAGGGCGGACTTTTTCCTGTCCTTGCCCTGGCCAACAATGGCGCAATCGTGGCCGCCCTGCGCGGGGGCGCTGGCCATCTTGGCCTGGACGGGCGCGTCGAGATCGTGCGTTCACTCGATGCGGGCCTTACCTGGTCGCCGCCCAACGTGGTGGCCGACAGCGAACGGGATGACCGTAACCCGGCGTTTGGTGTTTCCAAGCAGGGCACCCTGATCCTCGCCTATCATTGCCAAGGCAACTATGATGCTGAAGGTAATTATCTACGGGCGACGGAAAACAGTGCTGACCGCGTTGACGTGATGATTACGCGTTCGCATGATGCTGGCCTCACGTGGGAAAAACCGTTTGCGCTTGGCCTGGAGCCGTTGCGCAGTGGTTCGCCATTTGGCAAGATTGTGAGTTTGGCTGACGGCGTTCTGCTCATGGCGATCTATCACCCCGACGGCAGCTTTGTGGTCCGCTCGCACGATGACGGTCTTCACTGGACGGAACCGGTCTTGATTGCCGCCAAAAAGAATGAAACCGGGCTAATGGTGTTGCCCGATGGCAGTGTGATCGCCGTACTGCGTGGCGAGGATGAAGATCAGGCGTTGCACAGCGCACATTCAACGGATGGTGGCTTGACGTGGTCGGCGCCGACTCAAATTACGGCGGCGCGCCATCATCCAGCTGATCTGGTGGTGTTGAGTAATGGGGTGCTGTTGTTGACCTATGGCAACCGCACGCCACCTTATCGAATCGAAGGCTTGGTCAGCCGCGATCAGGGTCACACTTGGCTGGATTGTCTGCTGACCTTTTCTGGCTCGTTATACGGCTATGCAATCGAAAATCCGCGGCCGACCGATCTGGGCTATCCTTCGAGCGTGGTGCGCACCGATATCGGCACGGGTGTAACGATCTATTATTACAATCCGTCGATCAATAAGCCGTGGAACTGGGCCAAGCGCGACCAGGAAGCGCGTTATGCTGTGCGCGATTATGCTGCGATTGCCGTGAGCTGGGATGAAGCGGAGCTGCTCGAAGCGTTAGCAGGATTGGTCGGTGGGTGACCATAGGGGCGGGTTCGCCCGGCCCAACGGCGGCATCTGTGACATCGGCGCCTATGAGTTCGACAATCCGCCGCCAACTAGTACACCGACCAATACACCAACCAATACACCGGTGGCGCCAACCAACACGGCAACGGATACACCAACCGCGACTAGTACCGCCACGAGTACCGCCACGCCCACAAATACCCCCACACCAACGGGGCCAACGGGCTCAATCCTACTCAGCTCGAATGAGAATGGTGAAGTGGCAGGTTTGAAGTACCGCGATGAAGACATCATCGCCTACAACCCGGTGACCCAACAATGGTCGATGGTCTTTGACGGCTCGAATGTCGGCTTAGGTGATACCGACATTGATGACTTTGCCTTGTTATCGGATGGGTCGATTCTGCTTTCCGTAGAGAAGGATATGAATTTGGCTGGCTTTGGTCCGGTTGGCGACGAAGATGTGATCCAGTTCACGCCGACCTCGTTGGGGCTGAACAACACACGCGGCAGGTTCGACCCGTACTTTAATGGTTCGGAACATGGGCTGGAAGCGGATAACAACAATGAAGACATCAAGGCACTCGATCGGGATAGCAGCGGTAATTTGATCGTCAGCCCGCATGGGCCGTTTAACGCTTTGGGCGTCAAGGGTGAAAATGAAGACCTCTTTACCTTCAGCCCCAGCAGTGGCACCTGGACGTGGCGCTTCGATGGCAGCGATGTTAAGCTCGACCCCGATCTGCGGGCTGTATGGGTGGACGCGCCGCGTAATGACCTCTACCTGGCCGTTGACGGTAAATTTAAGGTGACTGGCAGCAATGGCAAGCTTAGTGGGGATGGCAATGACATTTTCATCTGTCACCAAACGGGTTTCGGCGCCAATACCGTCTGTGCCTTTAGTCTCTACAAAGATATGGGCAGTCTGGGCTTGGGCAAGAACAAGATCGATGGTCTCGCCATCGGCACACTACCCGCCAATCTCTTGCCCGCCAATGTGCAAGCCAGTGGTACTATCCAAGATGGCGTGGCTGAGGTGGTAGGCGATGATGTCGATGAGCCAAGTCTGCCCGACAGTGGGGAGACGGACGACAGCCCACCGCTGTCCGAGAATCAGCTCTTCTTGCCATTTGTGCAACGGTGAGCCCTCTATCCGCCGCGAGGCGCAGTCAAGCGTCGCGTGCCGCCACTGAAGGAACGCCGCAGCGTTCCTTCAGTGGCGGCGATTCAGATCCCTCAGCGGTTCCTGCCGAAAGTAGCGAGTAAGGAAATCCGTAGACACAGTGGCCTGGCATTTGGATACATGCCAGGCCACTGTATGTTGACGAGTTTAGATCCTGATCCTCATCTACTTTCGTAAAGACGAAGTTAAACCTCACAAGTAGAAACACTTGTGAGGAGAGGCGTCGGTGGTCGCTTGCCAATTTAAGCCATTTTTCGGCCTACTTAGGCAGAAATCACCCCTGTTGTTGGTGAGAACTCACGTTCCAAAATGCTATACGAGCAGAAAACTAACCATTCACACCAAAACGAGCAATAGGCTGGTAAAGCTATCAATGGGGTGTTTGCTGACCGTCTGAGAGCGTGTTATACTGGCGAGTCACGGTGCCTGATGGCTACGGATTGGACAGCGGAGGGGCTGCCAAACGGGGATAATCAACGGCCACAGCCTGGCCAAGCAATACCAAACTTATTGCCGGTGGAGGCTCACCGAACCCTACCCACTCACATGGCCACGAAGGCCACCGTCGCGCATGCACGTGTCGAAGTGAACCTAGGAGGGATGACGCATGAGTTTCTTAACAAATTTGGTCGGTACCAACTATAAGGATGACCAACTCGCCTCTCAAGCGATGAAAGCGCTGGCGACCGACCCGCTGATCAGCGATGCCAGTACCTTGCTGGTGACCAGCAAGCATGGTGTGATCACGCTTGGTGGCATCGTGCCCAAGGCTCAAGAAAAGGAGCAGATCGAAGGGGTGGTCCGCAGCGCCCTCACGACGACCGGTCTCAAACACGAGCGGCTGGTTAAC
>JAPLGZ010000723.1 GCA_026389895.1 Chloroflexota bacterium
ATAAAGTTCAATCACGTCGGGCAACGGGGTGGAAACGGTCGGTTTGTGCGCCGCCAGATACTCGAGCGTTTTTGTAGGGCTGAGATAACGGGTGGCCTCATTCATGGCAAAAGGGACTAACGCCACATCAAAATGGGCCAGGTAGCCCGGCAGTTCCTGATAATCTTTCATGCCTAGGAAATGGATATTGGGCGCCTTTGGTAGATCAGCCGGATCCACTTTAAGCACTGGGCCAAGCATGACAATATTCCATTCCGGATGTGCTTCGGCGACATGGGCCAGTAATGGCAAGTCCATACGTTCGTCAATCACCCCAAAATAACCAAGGATTGGTGCAGCGATGTTGGCAAGATCGGCAGGCCGGGCGAATTCCTCGGTGGCGGCGCGAGCAAAGTGTGCACTTTCTACGCCACTGGGGAAAAGATGGGTATTGGTATTGTGCGGTGCACGCGAGCGATAGAGACTGGCACCACCTGTAAAGACAATATCGGCCTGTTGTAGAAGTCGTTGATCTTGCTGTTTTAGCGCGGTTGGCGCCCCCTTGAATGCGGCCAACTCATCCATAACATCATAAACCAAAATTTTGTGGGGTATCGCCTGGGCAAACTTTCCTGCCATCGGCGTGTAGAGCCACAAAATCGGGTCGTGGTACTCTTCTGCGGCCAGATAGTCGCGCAACAGATGCTCATAGATCGGCTGTGTGCTTGGATCACTGTGACCAATCCAATGATGGTGGTCGGCTGGCTGTTGTAAGCAAGCCAAGGTGACGGCCGCCCCGTTATGGGTGTGGCCCACATGGATAGCCAGTTGTGGCTTGGTAATCTCTGTGTTTGTCATCGGTTCTTCCACAAAAAGCACACGATAATGCTCAGCCAGGCGTGAGAGCAAATGTTGTGGCCGTTGCCACACAAAACCCCAGCGTAAATGACTGATACAAATTAAGTCTTGCATAGTTTCTCACTTTCATGAATAAGGTAGCGCGGAATACGCTAGCTGTAGATAAGATAGGTCACGCTTTGTTGGCGTGCTTCGTTGGGTTTAGAAAGCATTGACTAGTGCACGCTTGCTACAGAAACACTCGATGCGCTGCGCCCACACAGTCAGCCCTTTCATCAGATAGATAAAGGTCGTGTAATCCTAGCCCGTTGACCGCAAAGGTTTACGACCCTTCAGCAAATTGAGCAACCGCCGAGTAAGCCGGCCAACGGCGATTTGCGCTTCCACCCACTCGGCCAGACTTGCCACCAGGCAAAGCCCCGTCTAACAACTCATCGAAGAGGGCGGTCCAGCGTTGCGCAATTACTGGGGCGCAATATTCTTGCTCAACCTTGTAGCGCAAGTTGCGGCCTAATCGGCGCCGCAGATCCGGTTGCAAAATCAATTGTTCCGCAAATTACGCATGCGCGGCCTCCAGCGCCGGCTGAGGATGATTGGCCGGTTGTTCTGCATGGCGTGCTTCTATGATCTCGGCGCCAGAAGCAAGGCCATGCGGCACTTCCAAAACTGCCTGCAACACTTGAGCGTTATAATGCATAGACAGGGTATCCATAAAGGCGGGCCCCTGCTCGAAAGGCACGATATCGGTAATCATATATTCGCGAATTCGTGGCCCATAAGCCCGCAATAAAGCAATCGTTTCATTGGCTAGCCGGTGTTTGTTCCAAGCATAGTCCAAACCACGTGGCACGCGATTGATCTGCGCACAACGAATGTTCAGACCATTGTGATGAAACTCTTCCCCCAGCCGCACCTCCGACGCACCGCCTTGATAGAAAGCCATATCGATCACGGTGCCTTGTGGTCGCAAACTACGCAGCGCCATTTGCAAGCTACTCGGTTCAGCCCGACACTGAAAAACAAGGTCCGCGCCGCGTTGATTGGCTCCATCATGCCACTGTTCTTTACAGTAGCGCCACGGTTCAATCTCCGTTTCGTTAAGCACCGTCATGCCCATCGCCGCCGCCACGGCCAACCGATGAGGCGTGCGATTGGTAATGACCACATTCGCGGCGCCATGGTAGAGTGCAAATAGCCCGGTCAATTGCCCGACCACGCCAGCACCAATGACCAGCACATTACGGCCACGCACACCATCGCCGAGCGAACGCACATCTTGGCCCACCAGATCCGCCGCCGCATGCAGCAAGCCGTTGGCGCAGATGGGCCCCATCTGCGCCAGATAGATCCCCAGGATCGGATCGATGTCGGCAGGCAGCGGCACATAGAACTCATGAATTGGGTTCGCCGTATGGCCGGTCTTGTGACCATAGGCCATCGCGACAAGTTCCCCTTCGGCCACGGCTGGTGTACGGCTTTCGGTCACCTGCCCCACTTCCATATAGCCAAGGAAAGGCATCGGGTAGTGATTACTCGGTTCACCTGGCCGAAAAAGCCCGAATTCAGCATCCCAAGAGGCGTGCAAGTAAGGATTCGTGCCAGCGTAAAAAGTTAACTCTGTGCCAGCCGAAATTCCAGAATAGAGTGTATCAATCCGAAAAGTATTTTCGGGGGGTGGGCCTTCCTCATAATGAAAAAAATAGGCGTGGCCCACTTCTTTGACGCCCAACGAGTAAACGATTCTTGATTTAGACATATGCTACCTTTCTAGGCCATACGGCAATAAAACTATCGATAATCAGCGATCACGCGCTGTGATTGATTCAGGCTCCAAAAGACAAGCGTTACACCGAGAGCGTCGTTATTTAGCCAAACTCAATTCCTGACGATCAACCACGCGTGCCTCACGGAGCGACTGGGCCGCGGCCGTAGTCAGACGATGGGTCTTCAGCGCTTCGGCATAAGAAGCACGAATCTGATTGGGTTTACCTTGCACAGCATCGATAAAGGTGCGGTCTTCGCGCACAAACGGGTCGCCTTCCGCACGACGGACAGGGCGGCCGCGCCCCACATCCACCATGATGTCAAACTCGGTCAACTCAATTGCCAAACCGTCACAGAATAGATGCAAACCGATCCGGTGCGGCCAATGCAGTAGACAAGTCGAAGCCATTGTGCCCACAGCACCCGAGGCAAAATTTAAGGTAGCAACCGAAACGTCAGCGACATCAGCGTCGGGGAAAGCTTCACGTTCCAGGCGACTGCCAGTGGCGTAGAGCTGCGTTACCTCACCCAACAGCAGGCGGGCCAGATCAAAAATATGCGTGGTTTGCTCTACCATTTGGCCACCCGACTGTTGCTCGTGCCGCCACCAAGTCGGCGGTGGCGTAGAATCCAACCAATAACCGAGCGCCAAGCGGGCCGGCGCTTTGGCCAGCAGGGCTTGCGCCTCTTCGGTTATATCAAGATAACGCCAATGGTAACCAACTGCCGTGACCAAATTGCGTTTGGTAATTTCTTGGTCAATCTGCACCGCAGTTGCCCAGTCACAAGCCAAGGGTTTCTCGACAAAAAATGGCAATTTGTGTTCTAGCGCCGCCATCTCTACAGGGCCGTGCGCAAAAGGTGGCACGCAGATATAAAGCGCATCTAACGTTTCGCGATCCAGCATTTCGTCAGGATTGGTATAGACTTTGGCGCCACAACGCGCGGCCTGGGCCTCGGCGCGCTCAAGAGCAGGATCGGCAACAGCCGCAATTATCACATCTTCAAATTGAAGAAGATCGCCTACGTGTCGGCTGGCAATCCCACCAGCACCGATCAAACCAATGCGAACCCGATCCATAGTTGACTCCTGTCATAGGTTATAGAGCAATAGTTTTGTGAATCCCGCTTGGCCAAAGCAGCCATCCACAACCTGATAGATAAAATGTTGGCGATAAAACCACACAGCAAGAGGTCCAAGCATAATATCGCCGCTTACAGCGCGTAATAGCAGTACGCTGAGGCTTTTTATAGGATTGACATTTGCACCGGCCCAACTTTTAGCCAAGATTCTTTGCGGCGCGTTTACCAAGTCAGTTGGAGCTCACGGACAGGCACAGGTTGCGTGCGGTGCGTGCGCAAGCGCTCGTAGAGCATGACTAGCTCACCGACCATCCGTGTGACATTAAAAACCTGGTCGATCGAAGCGCGGCCGGCCTTGCACCATTCCGCCACCAGAGCAGGCTCGGTGAGGGCCTCTAGCACAGCCGCAGCAAGGGCGGCACTATCGCGGGCCTCAACCAAACGACCGTTTACACCATCTTCGATGGCTTCCCATGTGCCACAAACTCGCGTCCCCACCACCGGTATACCAATGGCCATCGCTTCTAACACGACCAATGGCAAGCCCTCAAAGAGTGAAGGTAAGACAAACAGATCCGCAATGGCCAATAACTCAGAGGCATCGCTACGCCAACCAGCAAAGAGCACATGGCGTTCGTCAATCTTGGCGTGTTGGAGTTGGGCCCGCAATTCATCCTCAAGGGGTCCTTCACCAACCCAGACAAAATAAGCCTGCGGCACTTGCGCCAGAACGGTGGGGATAGCGTCCACCAGATAGGTATGGCCCTTTTGTTCCGTCAAGCGCGCAATCGTCAAAATGATCTTGGCGTCGGGTGGCAAGCCTAGCTCCTGGCAGAGACCGACCCGATCATAGCGCGGCGCTGGCACATAGATGCCATTCCGAATCACTGTTAATTTTTGGGCGGGCACACCGGCTTTGATATAGGTGTCATACGCCGCCTGCGAAACACAAATCAGCTGATCCACGGTCTGAACAATTTGCTGATAGGCCAAACGATCATCGGGCTCGGTTAACAAATAGGGCAGATGTTCTGTACGGATAATAACCGGTATATCGCTGTCGCGGGCCACATAGATGCCCGCGTGACCTTCCCAACCAATGCCGGCATGACAGTGAAAAATTTCTACAGCCATTTGGCGCAGTTCATCGGCCAAAATAGCTTGTGCCGCCGGCGCGCCCCGAACTTCTAAAGCCAACGTTCGACACCCAATCGCCGCCGCCCGTTCTAAGACATAATCACCTTTCGGGCTAGACGGACAAACAAAAAGAATCGGATAGCGATAGAGTAAATTCGAGGCCAACGCTAACATATGCTCACCCACGCCCGACGGATCTAGACTATCCGTGAATAGGCAAATCGCTGGGCCTGTTCCTTTAACAACCGCCGAAATTTTTATTGGCATTTTTCGCCTTACTCTTTCAGAATGGTGGGATAATTGAGGCCCAGAGCCTGCCATTGGCAGACGAGAAGCGGGTCTGGGCGGCAATTGTTTGATCAGACGCTGCTGGCGTTTCAATTCATGCGCCAACGGCTGGTAGATTTCACGGTTACCGTTTGGATCGGCATAGTCCCAAAGACCATTATGACAATGACGCTCATTATGCCAACCAGGGTGGTTTAGGATCGGGTACAGGCAGAGCCCTTCTACGGGTATGCCAGCGCCAAGCGCGGCACGCACTTCGCTACCCACATAATTAAGCCAGCCTGGTCTCATCCACCCCTCATCGCCCGTTTCTGCCACCAATAAGGGGCGAGTATAGCGGTTATAAACTTCACCCAAAATTTCTCGAAAAGGTTTGTAGTGGGTCTCATAGCGATGGATTGTGCGCCCATGATGAAACCACTGGTTAACAGCATAGTAATTGACGCCAATAATATCCAGATACTTTTCTTCCCCTCCTAGTTCCGGCGCCAATCGGCCCGTGAGCATATCCCAGGTCTGATACTGCGCCCGCCGATAGGCTTCGGCGTCGTCGGCTTCTTCTGGGTGCTCAGGATGATTCACAATGTGAATCGCTGGGTCGATCTGCACAATACGGGCTTGTGGTGCAATCGACCAGATGGCTTCGGTGGCGGCGATGGCCGCGCGCACCAATTGAGCTTTTATCTCAGGGCCACGATTGTGCGCAAAAGGGTTCATAAACCCTGCATCGCCACCACCCCAAGCCATAAAAGAGATCTCATTGACAGGCGTTACAAATGGAATCTCATCCGTCTCATTGATCAACAGACGAGCGAAAGCGGCGGCCATCTTCGCAAAGCGCTCTACAAATTGGGGTATAAAAATGTCGAGATCATCTGGCCAGCCGTAATGAAAGAGATCCCAAATCACTTGGGTGCCTGTTTCACGCGCAGCACGCACAAAAGGCAATACGCTAGAAAAATCGTAGGTGTAAGGTTTGGCTTCAATCAGATGCCAACGGATGCCATCACGGGCTGTAAAGATATCTAACTTATTTAAACGGCTATAGTCAGCCAGAATTTTATGATATTGATCATGGTGAGTCGAGGCAAGTAGATCTAAACGTTGCCCCGAACTTAGGCGATGCGATGAGCATTCAAAGCCGCCCATCAAAAAGCTCTGAAAAATTGAGCTCTCCACAAGCACCTCTTTTCGTTAGCAACTCGAATATAGTGTCAAAGTTCGGTATAAACAGTCCTCACCATTCTAGAAAGAGGGCCGTGCATTAGCAATAGAGAACGCTACACGGAAAAGATACATGGCAAGGCATATTCATAGCAGGGATTAATTTAAACTACGCTGTATGTCTTGCCCTGTATCTTTACTTTTTTTTAGATATATAGACGCTGCCATTTCCTTTGTATATGATGGAAAAATGCGCATTTACACCGGCGCCATACAATGCAAAAGATCAAATGAACCCAGAAAGCGAGGAATCAATGAGATATCTAGTAGTGACGGCAGGCTGCCTGGCTTGCATCGCACTGGCATCTATCATGTCGGTGCAGCCAGTAGCCTCGGCCACTAGTGGTGCACCAGCGATTGCCAACATTAAGGCACAAGCTGTCACAACCACCGTGCCAATAACTTCAGCGTCGGCGACAACCGCAACTGGCGATATGACTGGCACAACTAGCATGACGGATACAACAGGCATAACCGCTACGGGGCCGATGAGCGCTGAAGCCCAGCTCAAGGATGCACAAGGCAATGACATTGGGACAGCTACTTTCAGCCAAACCAGCGCTGGCTCAGTGTTGATCCAGGTTAGCGTATCGGGCTTGATCTCGGCCACCGCGGGTGAGCACGGCATCCATATTCATCAGGTGGGCAAATGCACCCCCGATTTCCAAGCCGCAGGTGAGCACTATAATCCGATGATGGCCAAGCATGGGCTACAGAATCCGAAGGGTGCCCATGCCGGCGACCTGCCTAACATTACATTTGATACGAATGGCAATGCGACCTATACGGCGACGACCACGATGATCACGTTGGGCAATAGTCCAACCTCCATTTTGGTGGCAGATGGCAGCGCGATTGTGATCCATGCCAAAGCCGACGATCAGAAGTCAGATCCTTCGGGCAAAAGTGATGGTCGGATTGCCTGTGGTGTGATTGCCGCAGCGCCGGCTTCTGAACCGCCACCCCCGATCGAGGGTTATGCCGTGCAGCCCGAGCAGCGGGCCGTCACGCCGGCGCGCATGGCGCAATTGAAAGTGCCAGCAGGGTTTACGGTGAAACCGTTTGCCACAGATTTGGCCAACGTGCGCATGATGGCGCAAGCCGCCGATGGCACCATCTATGTCACCCGGCGCGCCCAAGGTGATGTGTTAGCCCTGCGCGATGAGAACAACGATGGCATGGCCGAAGCGCCGATCACCGTAACGACCGGCCTTACCAGTGTGCATGGCATTCTGATCCAAGACGACCAACTCTACCTGGCCACCCCGACCACCATCTATGTCAGCAGCTTGATCACAGGGGGCGGGATTGGGGATCTGCAAGTCTTCCTGGGCCAGTTGCCCGACGGTGGCCAGCATGGCAATCGCACCCTGGCCTTTGGGCCAGACGGTCTGCTCTATGTCACGGTGGGCAGCTCGTGTAATTCCTGCTCCGAAACCAACAAAGAGCATGCCACCATTCTCCAGGTGCAACCCGATGGCTCTAGCCGGACGATCTTTGCCAAAGGGCTGCGCAACACAATGGGCTTTGGCTGGCATCCAACCACCGGTGAAATGTGGGGCATGGATCACGGCAGTGATTGGCGCGGCAATGACCAACCACCCGAAGAGCTTAATCAGCTTAAGCAAGGCGCCAATTATGGCTGGCCGTATTGCTTTGGGGATAAAAAAGTAGATCAGTATCTCTCTAGTCCACCGGTCGGTCTGACAAAAGCTGAGTTTTGCGCCCAAAGCACCGCACCAACCCTCACCTATCAGGCGCATAGTGCGCCGATTGGGATGGTCTTTTACACCGGCACAGTATTTCCCCGTGACTATCAAAACGATGCATTTGTGGCGATGCGCGGCTCGTGGAACCGCGAGCAACCCACTGGCTACAAAGTCGTGCGCATCCATTTTGCCAATGGCAAGCCAGTCAGCTTTAGCGATTTCCTGACCGGCTTTCTGATTGAAAATGGCAAAGCAATCTTTGGCCGGCCAGCGGGTCTGCTCGTTTTGCAAGATGGGTCAATGTTGCTCTCTGATGATACAGGTGGCGTCATCTATCGGATCACATATGCCGCGCCGTAACGGGTAGTCTGGCGGCTTAGTGATTGAAAATATTTTGTCGTGAAGGCTTCCGTCGTTGTGAACAGGATAACGACGGAAGCCTTCACGACAGGCCGAATCACAGCAAGTTGAGAACCGAATTTTTGTTAACGGAGGAGATAGACTATTTTTTAAGCTACCCCAACAGCCTGCTCAGCAATGGCTCTTTCAATCGGTTCATCCTAAGAAAAGTGCGCTATCACATAGTAGCGCACTTTTCTTAGGATAAATGTACCCTTTTCTATAACCTGAAATTATGCCTTTGTCTATGGTCAAATGGAACAAAGCACCCTATAGTTGAACCGTCGCAGGAACGCATCGTCCGACGAAAACCTCGCCACTACGATAGAGGAACGAGTACAACATCAGCGTGATTGCAGGATTGACTCCTAGGGAAAGCCTAGGAGAGATTTTTGGGTAAGAAAGAGAGACAAGCTTATGCCTTATCAACAGGTTTCAGAATTGCCTGATTCAGTGAAAGACAATTTGCCCAAACACGCTCAGGAAATCTATCAGGCAGCTTATAACAGTGCCTGGGAACAATATGATAAGCCCGAAGAACGCCGTGGAGATGCCTCTCGTGAAGAGACAGCCCACCGTGTAGCCTGGGCAGCCGTCAAAGAGAAGTACGAAAAACGCGGCGATCAATGGGTGGCAAAAACGAAATAGCCCGCTTGCTGCAATTTGCACCGGTTGCAGCATATGGGAAGATGCCGCCTTGCTTGGCCTTCTTTAAGGCCTGAGGAAGGGGAACAGTAGGCATAACGTTAAAAATCGTTTAGCGGCCATTGATGCAAGTATTTATTAATTAGGCTATAATGAGTGTTTACGCTCGATGTTGAAACAAGCGTCGAGCGTTGTTACATCCCAGGAGGATCATCCATGTTAAACAAAGTTCTCGTACCTCTCGACGGATCGCCGCTCGCCACCTGCGTCATACCGCACTTGGTGGCGATTACGCGGGCCACCGATGCCCAGATCACCCTGCTACGCGTCACAGAGATGAGCAATGACCAATCAGGTCGCATCAATCCGGTGGAGTGGCATCTGAGCAAGGTGGAAGCCCAAACCTATTTGGATGAAATTGCCGAGCGATTGGGGCAATTTACCGATCAGAAACCCGACACACAGGTCTTGCAAGGCCCGGCCGCCGAACGCATTATTGAATATGCGCAAAAGCATAGTTACGATCTCATTGTGTTGAGCACGCACGGGCAGAGTGGCTTGAATGGCTGGAATGTCAGCAGCGTAGCCATGAAAGTGATCAATCGGGCTGGTCTGTCGATTCTGTTGGTGCCAGCTTATCGGCCCGACATGGGGTTGGAAGGCAATTGGGGCGCCGTTCACTATGAACATATCCTGGCTCCTTTGGATGGCTCGCAACGGGCTGAATGCGTGTTGCCAATCGCAGCATCGCTGACCCAACAATATCAAGCCGAACTTTTGTTGGCCCATGTGGTGGTTCGCCCAGAGATGATCCAGCGCATGCCGCTGACGAGCGAAGATACGACGCTGGCCGATCAAGTGGTCGAACGCAACCAAATTCAGGCCACTAAGTATTTTGAACAGCTGCAAAACCGTCTATCACCAGCGCCGCGCACCCGCATCATTGTGAGTGACCATCTGACCAGCGAGTTACACAAACTCTTAGAGCAAGAAGAAATTGATCTGGTCTTGGTGAGCGCCCACGGCAATTCTGGCCAAAATCAGTGGCCCTATGGCAGTGTCGTCACCAGCTTTATCACCCATAGTGCCGTGCCACTTTTGATTCTGCAAGATCTGCCGCTCTACGAAATCCAGCCAACCGAGGCCGAACGGGCCACGTCGGTCAAACAGCAGGTATTGCGCAAGAGCAATGGTCACAACGAGAATTATTGCGAACGTGAGCAAAATGGTCAGGCAAGTGGGCAAGCGGGACAGAGCCTTCAATCGGTCTTTACCAACATCAAGAAAAACTATGGCATCCGCGAAACGCCCAAAGTACGCGCCTATGCCTACACCGCATTACTATGATATGGATCCTAAGTGACTGACGTAAATTCAGCAATCCACCCAGCAGCTCCGAATATCACGCCGGCAGAAGCAGCGAGTCTTCTGGACCAACAGGCACAAGCTTGTGCGGCCGACCAGACGGTAGATGCCAGCCCCGATAATCAGCTTCGTCTGCTTACGCTTCTCAGCAAACTTTCGGGGTCATTACGTGAAGCCCAGCGCTACTTTGTTCATACCACCGAAGAAGAGTTAGCGCTTTCCTATGCAGCAGAGTGGCTGCTAGATAACTTTCACATCATTGAACAAGCCCTCCGGCAAGTCAAAGAAGATTTGCCGGTTGGGTATTATCGCCAACTCCCTAAGCTGGACCAGCAGCATAAGTTAAAAGGCTATCCACGGGTGTACGCATTGGCGTGCGCCTATATTGAGTTTGAAGAATGCCAGTTCAACCTAGAACGCTTCAAACAATTTGTGGTTACCTATCAGCAGACCACCCCGCTCACAATGGGCGAAGTGTGGGCGCTGCCTATTATGCTACGCCTGACGCTTTTAGAAACGTTGGCCCAGGCCACCGCGCGCATTACCAAACACGCACCGCTGCCGCAAAGCAGTGAATCGGCGCGCCCTGTCGAAAGTAATTTAGGCGATAACGACCTGGTAGCCAATTGCATTCCAGCCTTGCGCCAAATTGAAAATGTAGAGTGGAAAAAATTCTTTGAAGATGTCAATCTAGTGCAGCGGATTTTAAGCCAAGATCCAGTGGGGATTTATCCACGGATGGATTTTGACACGCGCAACCGCTATCGCAGTGTCGTCGAAAAGCTTGCGCGGGCCACCAGGGAAGCTGCATCCCAGCGGCCCACACACGTCGCGATCGATTTGGCGGCAGCGGAAGTGAGCATCGCCCAAAATGCGGTTGATTTAGCCCAGGCCGCGTATGCCGCGCGCCGACCAACAAACGGTCTACAAAAGACGCCGCGCTCGCAACCGCCCACTGAGCCTTCGCCCTGGGTGGATCTACAGCGAGAGCGCAATAACCATGTTGGCTACTATTTGCTGGCCGAAGGTCGCACCCAACTAGAAAAGCAGATCGGCTATCAGTCAGATCGCTTTGAACGGCCGCGGCGTTGGATCCTGAGCCACCCCACCCCAATCTATTTGGGTGGCATTACCCTCTTCACACTATTGATCATTCTGGCCGTCACTGCCTATGCGCGGCATGCTGGTGGCTCCGCTTTTGTCGTCTTTCTCGCAGCGGTCTTGACCATTATCCCCGCCATCACCAGCGCGGTAAATTTACTAAACTGGCTTGTCACCCATCTCTTGCCCCCGCGCGTCTTGCCCAAACTAGACTTTGAAAAGGGGATGCCAGCCGAATGCCGGACGATGGTGGTGGTGCCGGCGTTGTTGGCCAACCAAGCGGATGTAGAGTCGTTGTTGGCACAATTAGAATTGCACTATTTACGCAATCCCGACCCCCAGCTGACCTTTGGCTTGTTAGCTGATTTTATTGACGCCGCCCAGCAACAGTTGCCGGATGATGAAGCCTTGCTCGACCAGGCGCGCACCAAGGTCGAAGCATTAAACCGTAAATATCCCCATCAGCCATTTTATTATTTTCACCGCCAACGCCTGTGGAACCCCAGCGAAAACGTCTGGATGGGTTGGGAACGCAAACGTGGCAAGTTGCATGAGTTTAATAAATTGCTACGCAACTCGCCCCATACCTCCTTTAATCTCCAAATTGGTAATCTGGAGCTTTTGCCTAAGATCAAGTATGTGATCACGCTAGACGCCGACACCGTATTACCACGCGATGGCGCCCACCGGTTGGTCGGAACATTGGCCCATCCGTTGAATCAGGCACGGTTTGTGGATAATACACAGCAAATCCGAGCCGGTTATACAGTGTTACAACCGCGCACGATCATCAAACCATCCAGCGCCAATCACTCCCTCTTCACGCGGGTCTTTGCGGGCGATGCGGGTCTAGACCTCTATACGATGGCGGTTTCGGATGTCTATCAAGATCTCTTTGGCGCGGGCATCTATGTCGGCAAAGGCATCTATGACGTCGACGCCTTTGAACGCAGCCTG
>JAPLGZ010000811.1 GCA_026389895.1 Chloroflexota bacterium
TATTTGCAGCCCAATGTGGCTGGCAGCGATAGCGCGCTGACGAACTTCACCGGTCATCCAGCAGTGGTGCTGCCAAATGGATGTTCCAGCGCCGGCATCCCCACAAGCGCCATGACCTTTATCGGCCAACTGGATGGCGAACCCACGGTGCTAGCTGTGGCGAAAGCCTATCAGGATGCGACCCACTTCCATCAGCAACATCCGCCGTTAAGCCAGTGAAAACAAATGCGACTCTTTTAAGATCAGGATCAAGGCGGGCGGATTCGATAGGGCATGGGCGCCCAACAGGATCAGGGAAAGCCCTTCAATTTCACTTTTTGTCAACAAATTACGCAAAAATACCTATAGCATAAATTGCATGGTGCGGTATACAATAAAGGAACGGTTCAAGCGCAACAACTATCGATGTAGATGCAGATAATGGGCAGCGTTGATAGGGATTTAGTCATCGACGTTTGCTAAATCCGCGCCTAAACGGTTACCAATCGGACTTATGCCAGCGGGCGCCGGAAAGTCGCCAAGACTAGCGTAACTTATGCGACGTTGCGACCTTCGCGTGCGTAAGTTCTGACGAATGAAATGAACCGCATTACGCCGAGAGGCGAACGCTACTGAAGCAGGGTTCCTCAATCATAGACTGCTTTTAACCACTAGCTTAGCGGGCGCGCCAATGATAAAAAAGTGAAAAAGGATATATAATTTGTTTTCGCTCTGTCCTAATCGCCTACGGAGACTTTTCCAGATCCAGACACGCGCCACCGCAACGGGATCAACACAAGCCCAGCGACCGCACCGATTGCTGGGCTACCTATGCCTCTTGTTTTTAAGCACAAATTTGTATACCGCTTGCAGTCAATCTAAACCGCCGCCGCCACCGCCGCCACTTCCGACCGACCAGACCTTGGTGTTCTACGATTGGCCAGATTATATGCCGCAAGCCGTGATGGACGCGTTCACCGCAGAATATGGGATCAAAATCGATCACCAAGTGTATGGTTCACAAAAAGAAGCCGTTGATAATATACGCGCCAACAAAGTATATGATGTTGTCGTGATCGATAATGATCTAATTCCGCCGCTGTTGACAGATCATATCTTGGCAGAAATTGACCTGAGCCATCTCTCTAATTTCAAAAACATCTCGGCCAATTTTCGCGATTTGGCCTATGATCCAGGTAATAAACACACTGTGCCCTTTAACTGGGGCACCACCGGACTGTTGGCGCGCAGCGATCTGCTCACGACCCCCATTACACGCTGGGCTGATTTGTGGGATCCGCAGTACGCGGGCAAAGTGGCGATTTGGGCCTTGCAGCGCCCATTGATCCCGATTGCGCTCAAACGGCTTGGCTATTCGGTAAATTCGGAAAACCCCTTAGAACTCGAAAAGGCCCTGCAAGTATTAATCGAGCTCAAGCCAAATGTGCGCTTTGTTGATCTGGATCAGGGGAGCGTCGGACCTACACTGGTTAGTGGTAAAGTGATTCTAGCTTATGGTTGGGCTTATGATGCATTGACCAGCCAGCATGATAACCAGCACATTGAATATATACTACCCAGCGAGGGCACCATTCTCTGGGGAGATAACCTAGTAATTCCAGCCAATAGTTTACACAAAGAGGCCGCTGAGCTTTTTATAAATTTTATCTTGCAGCCAGAAAACGGCGGCAAAATTGTCAATGAACTTTATTATGCCAATGCCAATGAAGCAGCGCGGGCCTTTATCAAGCCAGAGATCTTAAACAACCCTTTGGTTTTTCCACCCGACGCTGATCTAAAAAATGCGGAAATCATGATGGCGCCCAGTCCAGCCGGCCAAAAATTGTATGACGAAATTTGGAAGCGCTTTCTCGCCGCAACACCAGTCATACCCGATCCACAGCAAAATCCATAAATACAATACAGATAGCGGCTTCCTAACGATGGAATGTGCGTCGTGGATTAAGTGCATTGTTAAACTGACGATATGCTTAATCCACTATTACTGATGTAAAATTCTATGCTGCACACTGCAACCCCTACTTGGGTCCTCCAGCTTAAAGCAGTAGGGCAGAAATTTCACGGACGCCATCGAGCAGATTTTTAGCGGTCTGATCCTAGATGTTCATCTTTTATAAAATCCATCGGACAAGCTAAGCAGGAGATCGTATGAGCACAAACAAACAAAACGCGATCAATGCTTACGTTTTTCTAACGAAGCACACAAGAAAAGGGGAGGCACTCAGTCGACGCCAGAGTTTGCGTTGGCGGCTCTTAAATTGGCTAGGCGCGATCCTATTATTTACCCTACTGATCATTGGGTTGGGCGTCTCGAGTTTTGTCGCGCAAACCGAGCAAACAGCCTGGCAGGGACGCCAAGCAGAAGCCTCGTACAATACAGCGGCGGCGGTGGCAGCTTTCATGCAACAGGTCAATGCCACATTGACCGCAATCAGTTTGTTAGGACGCAATGAATTGAAAAGGGAGCCGGAACTCCTCTTGCAGTTGATTAAGACAAATCCAGCTTTACTAGAAGTCATTTATCTAGACGGAGATGGACAGATCTTGGCGCATGCCCATCAAGATGCCGCCGTGCTTGCCGCGCTCTTCACCATTCCACAATCAAACTGGTTTCGGCATGCGAGCAAAGGCGAACATTACCTGGGTGATCTGCAACTTTCGCCGAACAATGAGCCTTATGTGATCCTGGCCGCACCGACTTTAGAGGGCGGGGTTGTGGCAGCCCGTTTGCAGATGAAAGTATTGGGAGAATTGATTGCCGCGATTAAATTTGGGCATACGGGCCAAGCCTATGTAATCAATCAGGCCGGCCAGGTGATAGCCAATACCGATTCGAAAATAACCCTTGCGAATATGAACTTGGGTGAACGACCAGAACTGATCGCAGCATTGCAAGCGACTAAAAATCAATGGACAGGCGCGTATATAAATTTCGAAAATATACCAGTTGTCGGGGCGACTGGCCCTGTGCCCGGCACGGATTGGGTGGTGATCACAGAACTGGCACAACAAGAGGCCTTTGCTGTCACGCGGCGCGCTTTGTGGTTATTGGGCGGCGGCATGTTGATCTTTGGTGCGCTGGCCTTAACCATTACCACCCAATTGTTGGGGCGCCTGATCTTTGAGCCAATGGAACAGCTCCAGGCCGGTGCAAAACAGATTGGGCAGGGTGATCTGGCCCATCGCATCACGCTGGTGCAGCAGGATGAAGTGGGCCAGGTGGCGCAGGCTTTTAATGAAATGGCCGAGCAATTGCGCAATCGCGAAGAACAGTTGGTGGCACAGACGGTCAAATTGGCAACCGAGATCTCTGAACGCCAGAAGGCAGAAGACGCCCTGCGCATTGCACACGACGAATTAGAAATCCGGGTGCAACAACGAACCGCAGAGCTAGCAGAAGCGAACACTATTTTACACGTGGAAATTGGCGAACGCATCCGCGCCGAGACGGCCCTACGCGAGTCCGAAGCACGCTATAAGACCCTTTTTAATACCGCACCGGTCGCCATTTTTACAAAGGATCAAGAAAGTCGCTACACCAGTGTCAATACCTATGAACGAGGCTATTGGTCTGATGACCCCATCGGCCATACGGATATGGAGTTGCTGACCCCTGAAATTGCCGACGAGTTGCGTGCCGCCGACTTACAGGTCTTAGAGACTGGCAAACCGTTTATTATCGAAGAACGCTTCCATGCCCCCCATGGCTTGCGAATTATGCTGTCGCACAAAGTGCCACTGTATGATGCCGACAACCAAGTGATTGGTATTTTGGGGGCCAGTTTGGATATTACGGAGCGCAAACAGACCGAAAAAGCGCTGGCTAAGCGTGCGGCGGAACTAGAGGAGGCGACAAATTTCCTCGATTCGATTATTGAGAATTTGCCCAGCATGCTCTTTGTCAAACAGGCCAATAACTTGAAATTTGTGCAATTTAATCGGGCCTGGGAGGAGATGCTAGGCATTGATCGCCACTCAATGATCGGCAAAGGCGATGAAGATTTCTTACCCAAAGAGCAAGCCGAGGCGTTCAGAGCCAAAGATACGGAAGTGTTGACCACGGGGATAGCAATGGACATCCCCGTCGAACCGATCCAGACAGCCACCAAGGGCATTCGGCTGTTGCATACCCGCAAAATCCCCGTCTTCGGGGCGGATGGTCAGCCTAAATATTTATTGGGCATGTCTGAAGATATTACCGAACGCAAGCGCGCCGAAGATCAAATTAAAGCATCCCTAGAAGAGAAAGTGGTGCTATTGCAAGAAATTCATCACCGCGTCAAGAACAATTTACAGGTTATCTCTAGCCTGCTCTACCTGCAAGCTGGAAAAATTCAAGACCCACAGATGCTCAGTATCCTGCGCGATAGCCAGAATCGGGTTAAATCGATGGCGCTCATTCATGAGAAATTGTATCAGACCAAAGATCTGGCGAAGGTAGACTTGGGCGAATATCTTCATAATCTGACCAGCTATTTGTTTCGCTCGTATACAGCCCATGCTGGCGCAATCCAGCTACGCGTGCAGGCCGATAACGTGTTTTTGGGGATCGACACAGCGGTGCCATGCGGCTTGATCATCAATGAACTGGTATCAAACGCGCTCAAACATGCTTTCCCAGAAAACACAGCGGGTGAAATCCAGATTGAACTCCGTGCGAATAAGACCGTTGAGGGCCAAGGCACACAGACGCAACTTTTCACCTTATCAGTGCGCGATAGCGGGGTGGGGTTTCCCGCTACTATTGATTTCCAAAACACGGCTTCGCTGGGCTTACAATTGGTAAATACCTTAGTTAACCAATTGGATGGCGTCATCGAGCTTCACAGCAATCATGGGACTGAATTCAGAATACAATTTCCCAATCCGTCATGAAATTTGGCGAGACAAATCGGCTTTCCGGATCCTACAGCATGTAAAATCCTCAGAAAAGCCCACTGTCCCTGTCTTAGTCTGAGCAGATGAGCATGATCGACCCAACTTATTGAGCCTGGGTAATTGATTATCTTTCAGCGCGACTATTCGACTCAAAAGTAAGGCAAAGGATCAAGTTCATGCCACAATCAAAGATACTTATTGTTGAAGACGAAGGTATCGTAGCGATGGAGCTTCAGGAGCGCCTCCGAGTTATGGGTTATATCGTGACCGGCGTGGCGACAACCGGTGAAATGGCCTTTGAAAAGGCCACGCACTTGCGGCCCGATTTGATCTTGATGGATATAAAACTAAAAGGCAATATGGATGGGGTAATGGCGACCGAACAGATTCGTGCCCAGTTTGATATCCCTGTTATCTTTCTCACGGCCTATGCGGATGAATACACTTTACAACGGGCCAAAATGACCGTACCTTATGGGTATGTCCTGAAACCGTTTGAAGAACGCGAATTATACATCGCCATTGAAATGGCCTTGTACAAGCATAGCATCGAGACAAAAACGAAAAAGGAAGGAAATTGGCTGGCTCACACGCTAAACGCCATTGGCGATGGGGTCATTGCCACCAATGCGCAGGGTCAAATTAACTTTATCAATCCAGTCGCGGCCGAGCTAACTGGTTGGTCACAAACCGAGGCGCTGGGCCAAGATGCCAGGCAGATCTTCCAGCTGGTCGATGAAGCGACCCATGCACCGGTGGAAAACCCGATCAGCAAAGCGCTACGGAACGGTTTATTGGAAAATTCTGGGAATGCAACATTACTCATTGACAGAGCTGGCACAGCTCGACCGATTGACAATTGCGCAGCGCCCATCCATGACAAAAGTGGTCAAATCATCGAAGTTGTACTCATTTTTCGTGACTCGAATGAACACATTGACCCGCCTAGTTTATTTATGTAAATTGTCTAAGGAAGCAAATTTATGACACAAACCACAATTTTGCCCCCTAGAATTCTTGTCGTCGAAGATGAAGGGATTGTGGCGATGGAAATCCAAAATCGATTGGCGAGCATGGGTTATCGTGTCGTTGCGCTAGCGTCGGTTGGCGAAGTTGCCATTGAAAAAGCCAGACAGTTACAACCCGATCTAGTCCTGATGGACATTCGTCTAAAAGGTAATATTGATGGTGTAACAGCGGCCGAACAAATTCGCGCACAGTTTGATATTCCTGTGATCTTTCTGACTGCCTATGCAGATGAACACACGCTACAGCGCGCCAAAGTAACTGAACCTTACGGCTATGTCCTGAAACCGTTTGAAGAGCGAGAATTGCACATCGCCATGGAAGTGGCCCTCTATAAACACCGGACAGAACAGAAACTAAAAGCAAATGAACGATGGCTGGCTACCACGCTTAATAGCATTGGAGATGCCGTCATTGCGATGGACGCGACGGGTCTCATCAATTTCATGAATCATACGGCCGAGATCCTCACCGGTTGGTCATTGACCGCGGCTAGCGGGCAAGATTTGTGGCAATTATTTCAACTTATTAATGAGCGCAGCCAGACTGCGCTTGAAAACCCGGTCACTCAGGCGTTGCACAAAGGCATTATGATCAGTATCGGCCGCGATACCTCACTGATCACTACAGAAGGCACAAAGTTAGCCGTAGAAGGGCAGGCGGCGCCCATTCGTAACGAAGCGGGCCAGACAATTGGCGTGGTATTGGTTTTGCGTGATGTCATCGAACAGCGAAAGCTTGAAGAGGAACTGTTAAAGGCGCAGAGGCTAGAGTCACTTGGATTGATGGCAGGTGGCATCGCGCATAAATTTAACAACCTACTGGCGGTGATTATTTCCAATATTTCGCTGATCAAGTTACGCACCCCCAAAGAAAATAACATTTATGGTAAACTAGAGACGGTGGAAAAGACCGCTTGGAAGGCGGCGGAAGCGGCCCAACAATTACTCACCTTTGCCAAAGGAGGTGCGCCGATCAAGAAAATCTGCTCGGCTGTCGAAATTATTACCACCGCCACCGAATTGATGGCTAAACCCTCTAATGTGCATTACAACCTGTTATTACCCAGCGAACTCTGGTCTGTGGAAGTTGACCCAGGCCAGATCAGTCAAGTCTTTACTAATTTATTGCTCAATGCTGAGCAGGCCATGCCCAACGGTGGCACGATTCGAATCCAGGCGGAAAATGTATGGCCAGACGCGCTAGCCACTCTGCCACTAGCCGCAGGCCGTTATCTGTGCGTCTCTATCCAAGATCAAGGCAGTGGGATCCCACAAAACGTTCTACCCCACATCTTTGAACCCTATTTCACCACCAAAACGAATGCCGATGGCCTGGGTTTGGCAACGGCGTATTCCATTATTAGCCGGCATGCTGGCCATATTGCAGTAACATCCAAACCGGCGCTAGGCACAACCTTTTACATCTATCTGCCAGCCTCTATGCAGGAGCAGAATACAGCGGTCCTCGCCCCCGTCAGCGCGCCAGTACTAGGTCACGGTAAAAAGATTCTGATCATGGACGATGAGGATTTGGTTAGGGAAGGCGCCGGTAGCGTGTTGGGCTATCTGGGGTACAAAGCTGAATTTGTCAAAGATGGACTGGCAGCGGTCGCCCGTTACAAACAAGCGAAAGCCATGGGGGAAGCGTTTGATGTGGTCATTTTAGATCTAACCGTGCAAGGCGGTATGGGTGGCAAAGAAGCTATCCGTCAGTTGCTAGAGCTAGATACGCAGGTGAAAGCAGTTGTCTCTAGTGGGTATTCGCACGATCCAGTCATGGCAAACTTTAGAGACTATGGTTTTAGTGGCGTACTGGCCAAACCTTATACGATCGAAGAATTAAACAATACACTGGCACAAGTGATCAGAGAAGCACCCCCCATTTATACCCCGCAGACCATTGAGGAGAGTCAGGCCCATGCAACGCTTTGAGCAGCAAACAGCCATCGTTACAGGTAGCGCCAACGGCATTGGGCTGGCCACCGCCCGCCGGCTGGCGAGTGAAGGGGCCGCGGTGATCATCGCCGATCTGGATCTGGCGGCAGCGCAACAGGCAGCACAGGAGATTCGCGAGGCTGGCGGCACAGCACTAGCGCTCCCGCTCGATGTGACTTCACGTTCGCAAGTCGAAACGATGTTGGCCACGGTCCTGGCCCATTATCCACAAGTTGATGTCCTGTGCAACATTGCCGGCATTGCCCACGGTGCGCCATTTCTGGAAATACCCGACGATAAATGGCGCCAAACACTGGATGTCAATTTGACTGGTGTCTTTCTCTGTTCGCAAATTGTGGCCCGGCACATGGTAGAACGCAAAATTGCTGGCCGCATTGTCAACATGGCCTCGACGAATGGTCTGGTGGCAGAAAAAAACATGACGCACTACAATGCTTCAAAATTTGGCGTCGTCGGGTTGACGATGACGATGGCCATTGATCTGGCGCCCTACAACATCCGCGTCAACAGCGTCTGCCCAGGCTTGATCAGAACGCGTCTCACCCAATCAGCCATTGCCAACCCCGAATGGAGCGCCGATTATCTAAAGAAAATTCCGTTGAATCGCTTTGGTGAGCCAACCGAAGTCGCCGCGGCGGTCGCGTATCTGGCTTCCACCGATTCGGGTTTTATCACCGGTCACCAGTTAGTGATTGATGGCGGGCAATTGACGTTTTAAAGGGCTTTCCTCACCCCCGAAGGGTCTCCTGAATCGAAGGCCTGAGTTCAGAAGAGGGGGACGCCCAGCGGGCGTAGGGGGTGAGGCCGCGTTTATCGACCTGAAACCAGCAAATTGTTGCCGTTATCCGCGTCAAAGAAGTGCATCTTACCCAGGTTTAAAGTAACCGGCGTCTTTTGCCCTTCTTGCAGCATAAGATCAGGATTGGCGCGTGCCAATATCATGTCTGAACCCATCGCCACGCTCACATAGACATCGGAACCGAGCGGTTCGACTAGATCGATCATGCCTTGCGGATCACCCATTTGGGCGCCGGTGACGGCGACATCTTCAGCCCGAATGCCACAGATCACTTTCGTGGCGTTCAGGGTCTTATTACGTAACAAACTATCACGCGCCCGCACTGGCAACGTATATTGCGCAAAACCGGTGCGCAGTTGCAGCTCTCCGTTGCTATTTTCCAACACACCTTCAAACAAATTCATCGGCGGGCTGCCGATAAAACGCGCCACAAATTGATTGGCCGGGTGATTGTAGATCGTCATCGGATCGCCAACTTGTTGCACCAGGCCACCCCGCATAATCACAATCCGGTCGCCCATCGTCATTGCTTCCACCTGGTCATGCGTGACGTAGATGGTGGTGATGTCGAGCTGCCGTTGCAAACGAATGATCTCGCGCCGCATCTGGATGCGCAGCTGGGCGTCGAGGTTGCTCAGCGGCTCATCCATTAGAAAGAGCCGCGGCTGGCGCACAATGGCGCGCCCCAAGGCTACACGTTGGCGCTCACCGCCAGAGAGTTGGCGGATGCGTCGTTGCAATAGATGTTCGATGCCCAGCAGTTTGCTGGTTTCCGTCACTCGTTTTTCAATTTCTGATTTAGCCACACGCCGCAATTGCAGCGGGTACGCAATATTATCAAAGACTTTTTTATGTGGGTAGAGCGCGTAATTCTGAAAGACCATCGCAATGTCACGATGGCGCGGCTCCACCTGGTTCACCACTTGGTCATCGATCAGAATTTCGCCGGATGAAACACTTTCTAGCCCCGCCACCATCCGCAGCGTGGTGGTTTTGCCACAGCCAGACGGCCCGACGATCACCAAAAATTCGCCTTCGGCCACTTCTAGATTGACATTGTCAACGGCCAAACCTTCGCCAAAACGTTTACAGAGATTGCGACAGACGACGCGTGCCATAGATCCATCCTAATTGAAGTGATTGAACGTTACGTGATGTGTGAAAAAATGATGCGTGAGAGTTGACTCAACATTGGGACAAAAGTTGTTGGTGGGCTTAGCCAGCGTGAAAAAGCAGCCGCAGGGTTATTGCAAATTAACTTTTTAACCTAGCAATAAAGCTGTGGCTCTCCCACTGTAAGGTCGTGCTACCGCATGGCCTATGCAGGGAACCCGGATTGCTCGATTATTTCAGCCGAGCATTTTAATGCTCCAAACAAAAGTGGCAGGTCGTTAGCCCTATCTCACGCATCACTTCTCACATTTCATTTTTCACTAACCGCTACCATTCCACGGGTCAATTGGTCTTGCACCAGCATAAAGAGGACGACGACAACCAGGGTTGCCAGAAACGACGCCGCCATTAGTTGATGCCATTCCACTTTGAAGCGGGTGACAAACTTGAAGAGGCCAATGGTGAGCGGCAATTTATCCTGACTTTGCAAAAAGGTGAGGGGCAGTGTGAACTCATTCCAGCCATTCATAAAGCTAAAAATGGCCACCGCCACCAACCCTGGCCAGGAGAGCGGCATCACCATGCGCACCATCGCACCCACGCGCGAATTGCCATCCATCATGGCCGCTTCTTCGATTTCGGGCGGAATGGTCATAAAGTAACCCATCAGCATCCAGGTATTAAACGACAAACTGAAGATCGCGTTGAGCACGACGATCGTCACCAGGCTATCGAGCATATTCAGACTGGCGATCAGCCGAAACAAGCCCAAGATCAGCACAATTGGTGGAAACATTTGGATGCCCAGTAGGAACAAAACGTAGACGCTTTTGCCAACAAAGCGATAACGCGCCAGCGCATAGGCCGCTGGAATCGCTAACACGAGCGAGGCCACGGTTGAGCCCAGGCCAATCAATAAGCTGTTCCAAAAATAAGTCCCCAGCGGCACCACGCGCCAAATGTCCAAATAGTTCTGGATGGTCGGCGCACGGGGCATAAAGGTGGGCGGTGGAATATAGACTTCTTGGCTAGTCTTGAACGAGGTGGAGATCATCACGATCAGTGGAAAGATGCTGATCAAGAGCACTGGGATCAGCAGACCAAAAATCCCCACCAGCTTGATCATGCGCGGCGTTAGCATGCCAGGCGTTTCTTTGGCAATCATGCGCCCTCCTGTGCACCGAGCAGGCGCGTGTAAATGACACTAAAGAGCGTCAACACCACAAAGAGACAGACAGAGAGCGCAAAGCCCTGGCCAAAATGGCGAAATTCAAAGGCTAATTTGTAGAGATAGGTGGCCGCAATGTCGGTGCGAAAGATCGGGTCGCCTTTGGTCAAAATCCAGATCACGGCAAACGAACGAAAGGCCCAAATGATCGATAAAAGCGTCACAATCATAAAGACGTTGCGCATTTGTGGCACCGTCATATCGCGAAACTCTTGCCATGCGCCGGCACCATCCATCTTGGCGGCATCATAGATGTGCGGCGGTATACCCTGTAGACCGGCCAAAAAAGTAATGGCCATAAATGCCACCGAAGACCAGACTTCGACAAACATGGCCGCGGCAAAGGCTGTCCCTGGATTGCCCAACCAGACAACATAGTCTTTGATAATGCCGACCTCGCTCAATAAATAGTTGAGCGAACCCATCTGGCCATGAAAAATCCACTTCCAGGTGATGGCCGAGACGGCATAAGGCATGGCCCAGGGAATCAGCAGCAGTGCTTTGGCAAGTGAGCGACCAGGAAAGTGCGTATTTAGAATCAACGCCAAGGGAAAGGCAATGATCACTTCGATCAAGACCGTGCCAAAAGCATAGAGACAAGTCTGCCGAATAATCATGGGCATGCGCTCATCATGCGCCAGATCGATGAAGTTCTGAAAGGTGCCAAAGTGCGTGGGATGCGCCATGATATCCACGTCGGAAAACGCCGTTACGATCATATTGGCAATGGGAAAGACCAAAAAGATCGCAAACCCCAAAATACTCGGCACGAGTAACCAGTAGGCAAGTTGGTTCTCGGCCCATTCCTCGCGCAAACGATGCAAAAAACCAGGACGCGCCAACACTTGTTGTTACTCTCTAATCTCCTAATTCTCCATTTCCCGTTTACTTGAACACCTTTTTCACGCATCACTCATCACGTATCATGTATTACGTCAATTTATGCCGCGTATCAATCTCTTTCGCCGCCGCGGTCAGTGCATCGGCCACCGACATTTCGCCCAGCCAGATGTGTGCCAACGCATTTGTCACCGAGGTTTGGTCTTCTGAACCGGTGGCCGGCCAAGGGGTTTGAAAGACGTTATGTGCCGTTGCCAGTTCTTTTACATAAAATTCTTTGTATTTAGTCAATGGATCATTGGGGTCAACATATTTAGGATCTTTGCCCACGTCGATCCGCTCGGGAATGACGCCGCGTTGGAGCGCAAATTGCAGCCGATTTTCGGCATTAAACATAAACTTCAACAGATCGGCAGCCTGCTCTTTCTGTTTGGATTGATTCGCCATCATCACGGCATCGGGCCAAAAGACGTTAGGATGTTTCATATCGGCCTTGGCGACGGGAAGCTGAGCTAGGTCATATTGCATATCAGGCGCATCGTGGCTGATGATGGTGGGCATCCACGAGCCGGTTTCCAGCATGGCCATCTTTTTGCCAAGGAAGAGTGGTTGTAGATCAGAATCACGATTGGCGTTTTGCGGGGAAGGTTGTGAAGTTTTGTCGGTCAGTACAATATCCGTCAGGAATTGGACAGCCGCAATGCCTTCTTCGCTGGCAATCCGTGAATGACCGTCTTGCGTCCATGGGGCGAGATCATTGCCCGCGCCGATGGCGCCGATCCAGGCATACCACCAATAATCATCCGGCCCGACGCCAAAGCCATAGATATCCGGCGGATTGGAGATGGCCTTGGCAGCTTCTCGCACATCAGCCCAGGTTTCTGGCGCTTTTAAACCTTTTTCTGTAAACAGATCGGTGCGGTAATAAAGCCCCCGTGGGTCGAGGAAATACGGCATGCCATAAAGCTTGCCGTCCACCGTCATCGCTTTGATCCCAGATTCCCAGAAATTATCGAGAAACTCTTTGCCCATCAGATCATCGAGCGGTGCGGTCTCTTTGGCCGACGTAAATTCGAGGCACCATTGACCCGAGCCATTAAAAATGTCCGGCGCTTGCCCACCGCTGATCTGGGTCAACAATAAATTGCGCCCATCGGGCCAACCAACCACTTCTAACTTTACGGTGCTTGCTGTCTGGCTTTTGTTGAAGGCATCCATCACAGCTTGGGTGTCGGGCTGCATCCGACTATCATAATCCATGGCCACAAAGCGCAATTCAACTGGCGCTTGAGAAGCAGCGCCGCCTTGTGTACCGCTGGCGGGTGCGCCAGCGGGCGCGGCACAGGCAGCGAGCACCAGCGGTGCGCTTGCCATAGCCATGACCTTCAAAAAATTGCGGCGAGACAATCCATTCTTTTGGTTTTGCATATTTTTCTCCTGGGACCGTTTAAAATCGAGGATCAATATGGTGTGCGGGCTTTTATTATGGCCCATACGACTAAACATTGTCAAGCAGCATCTTTTATACTAATTCTTGGTCTTTATTGTAGAGTCTGCTGTGTGGGGCCTCACCCTATATTGGCTAGTTGTTTGAGGATACGAATTAAATTGCGCGCTACTGAACACCATAATCCCGTATCCTTGGTCCCGTATCCCTACGCGCCGTGAGTTACAATTTTTACCCATTTGACAAAGCAGCAGCCTCCAAGTACGATGGCGACCGAGGGCGAATGAACCGTCCATGCCGAAAACCCTGGATCGGTTGCGCCAAAACTGTAATTATCAACAGATATACGTAAAATAAGATCCGCAGGAAGATTGAATATGACAAGTTCCGATAAAAAACTGCGCGCGGGCGCCGCGCGCATCGACATTACGCCGCCGATTGGGATGGAGATGACCGGCTATATTGCGCGCGCCGGCAATTCGACAGGGCTCCATGATCCGCTCTTTGCCAAAGCGCTGGTGTTTGACAATGGCGAGTGTCAAGCGGCCATTATCACCTGTGATCTGTTGGGCTTTCACAAGGATTTTGTGGCCAGTGTGCGCGCCGATATCGAAACCGCCACCGGGATTCCTGGCGCTAATGTGCTGATCACATGCTCACACACCCATGCCGGGCCAGCGAGCATGTTTTTGCAAGGGTGTGGCGAGTTGGATGCAGATTGGATGGTGATCTTGCGCCAACAATTGGTAGAAGTCACTCGAAACGCCTTTGCTACACGCCAATTCGCAAAATTTGGGCTTGGACGGGGCCGGTTCACAGCAGGCGTGCACAATCGGCGCGCGCCAGGTGACATCCTCGACCCCGAAGTGGGCATCCTACGCGTAACGGATGCACAAGGTGGCACCATTGCCACTTTTATCAATTATGCCTGTCATCCCACCTGTCTGACTGGGGAAAACCAACTTTTTTCGGCCGAATATCCTGGCGTGCTGACCGATCAGGTGCAAGAGGTGACCGGTGGCATTAGCCTGTTTGCCACGGGCGCGATTGGCGATGTGGGGCCAGCTGCGCGCGGCTGGCCGGTCTATGAAGCCATTGGCACCGGCTTAGCCGCCACCGTACTAGAGACCCTGCCCACGCTCGAACTGGCAGAATGGGCGACCTTGAGCGTGGCCACCCAAACCGTCGATCTACCGCTCCAACCATTGCCCACCAACGAGCAATTGGCGCAATTCCTGGCCAAACACCAGACACCGTTGACTGAAACGGAAAAGACGCTGGAATGGGTGCGGGTCAAAGTTGAGCTCGTGATGCAACAGTGGGTCGAACGCACCCGCACAGCCCTGGAGAGCGACCACGCCATCACATCCGTGCAAACCGAGGTGCAGGTGATCTGCTTGGGCGATGTGGCCTTTGTCAGCGCGCCTGGCGAACTCTTTGTCGAGCTTGGGCTGGCGATCAAATATGGCGGCGGGGCCAAGCAGACTTTTATCTGTGGTTTTAGCAACGACAACATCGGCTATATTCCCGCACGGCGCGCCTATCCACACGGCGGTTACGAAGTGGCGGATGCCTATAAATATTACCGCTATCCAGCCGCATTGGCGCCCGAAGCCGGGGAAAAATATGTCGAAACGGCCATTCAACTGCTCCACAAGCTTACTAAGTAAGTCATGTTATGCAGGGAATAGCGTAGGGGTGTCCATCGGTTATTTGTCCATCATATACCATCGATCATCAATGCTGATTATCAACCAACCAAAGGAGTTCTCATGGCAAACCCACCTAGTGATCTCGACATCTATTTATTCGATCTGCGCGGCTATTTGCTGCTAAAAGAGGCGTTGACGCCCGCCGAAGTGGCCGACCTCAACGCCGGGCTAGATGCCATACCCCCCCTGCAACAGGGAGATTGGTATGGCTATGTGCATGCACACAAGTATGGCAAAACGGACGGGCTCAATTTGCAACAAATTTATGAGGCCGGTGAACCATTCGAGAAATTGATCGATCACCCGTCCTGGATCGACAAAATTAAATATTTTGTCGGCGGCGAGGGCACTTTTGATTACAATCATGGCCCGCTCTTTATTGACGAAAACCTCGCCAATTTCCGCGAGCCGGGCGAAGCCATTGGTCTACATTCGGGCGGTCACAGCGGCGCGAAACGCAACCAGTATCGCTATCATGCCGGCCGCTTTATGTGTGGCCAGGTCAATATCTTGGTCGCGTTGACCGACATTGGCGAAGGGGATGGCGGCACGATGATTATTCCCGGCAGCCACAAAGCCAACTTTATCCACCCACACTTTGATCGCCATCGAATGGCGCCGGGCGCTTCGGTAGATGGCATTGAAGGGGCTGTCGAAATTCAGATGAAGGCCGGCGATGCCTTACTCTTTGTCGATACCTTGTCACATGGCTCGGCCAAACGGGTGAACGAAGGCATCCGGCGCATTCTTGTCTATCGGTATGGACCTTCGTGGGGAAATTTCCGGCATGGGTATCAGCCTTCACCCGAACTGTTGGAACGGCTTACGCCAGAACGGCGCAAAATTGTTCAGCCGCTACAACTGATCCCGCGCGTGCCGAATAAAAAAGCTTAATTAGCACGTAAAGCCGCCAAGAAAAACGAGACGGTAGAGAGTGCGTTGCACGGGTCAAGTCTAGAACCGCATCAGAATCATTTGATGACCCGTGCGATGCACTCGGTGCCTTAAGGGAAACCATACCCCAGCCTTCCCTGGTAAGGGAGGGAGCCGTTTGGTGGACAGAGTGACCAATTTCTTCTCTTCCCAAACAGTTTCCTCCCTGTTTGGGAAGCGGGGCCCTTTAGGGCGCGGGTGGGGTTTCCTCGTTACAACAAATAAACAAAATTCTCAGGAAAAAGCCTTTATGTCGATCAATCCACAACAAGCATTGCCCCGTTTGCGCGTGAGTGATAACCAACGTTTCCTGGTCAACGCAACTGGCGATCCATTCTTCTGGTTGGGCGACACCGCCTGGGAGATCTTCCACCGGCTGACGCGTGAGGAGGCTGAATTCTATTTTGCCACTCGCCAGCGCCAACGGTTTAATGTCGTTCAGGCGGTGGCGCTGGCCGAGTTCGATGGTCTGCACACGCCCAATGCCTACGGAGATTTGCCGCTCCTAAACGACGACCCCACACAGCCCAATGAAAAGTATTTCGCCTATATGGACGAGCTAATCCAGCTAGCAGCGGCGCATGAACTTTACGTAGGACTGCTCCCCACTTGGGGTGACAAGGTAAATCACAACCAATGGGGCGCCGGTCCTGTTATTTTCAACGAACAAAACGCGCAAAGCTACGGGCGCTATCTTGGTGAGCGCTATCGTGCTTACACAAACATCATTTGGGTGCTGGGCGGTGACCGGCCAGCCATTCACGAACAAGTTGATTACCGACCCATCTGGCGGGCAATGGCCGCGGGGATCGACCAAGCCACCGGCGGCAACGCGCTCATGACCTATCATCCAATGGGCGGGATGTCTACATCGGCCTGGTTGCAAGAAGAACCCTGGTTAGATTTCAACATGATGCAGTCTGGGCACGGTTCTGGGCGCGATGTCCCGGTCTGGGAGATGATCACCCAAGATTACAATTTGCCACCGATCAAGCCAACGCTGGACAGCGAACCGAACTACGAAGATCATCCGGTCAACCCTTGGCCCAAATGGAACCCGAATAACGGTTATTTCCGGGATTACGATGTGCGCAAACAATTGTATCGCTCCGTCTTCGCGGGCGGCTGCGGCGTCACGTATGGGCATCATGCGATGTGGCAGTTTTATGATCCAGCCAAACGGACAGCCGTCAACTACGCCGACCGGCCCTGGTTTGAAGCGATCAACCGCCACGGGGCCAATCAGGTGCAATTTCTACGAAACTTGCTAGAGTCACGCCCCTATCTTACCCGCATACCAGACCAGGATCTGCTGATCTCGTCGGCTGGCAGCGCAGAAAGCCATGTACAGGCCACACGCGACGCCAGCGGTAGTTATGCCTTGATCTATCTGCCGACCGCAGAACCCGTGAGTATCAAGCTGGACGGACTATCTGGCACCATCAAACAGGCCTGGTGGTACAACCCACGCACCGGTGTAGCAACGAGCATTGGCGACGTAGTTCCGCTCAATGTCGCCAGCTTTACACCGCCGATTGATGGGCCGGATTGGGTGCTGGTATTGGATGATGCGGCCCAGAAGTTTGGTGCACCAGGCGATCCTGTGTAAAAATAAGCGATTAAGCGTTTCGTCATACGCAAAAATGGACCCCTCCCTACCCGTCCCTTGCAGGGAGAGCTGGGGAGGGGTCTAATTTTTTAACAGAAATCAGTTCTAATTTCGCGGAGAAAAAAGATGAGTAGTCAAGTTTATACCCCCAAACGGGTGATGGTTATTGTCGCCCACCCAGATGATATAGAGTTTGGTTGTGCTGGCACCGTGGCACGGTGGGTGCGCGAAGGGGCAGAAGCCTGTTATATTTTGTGTACCAGCGGCGATGTCGGCATTGCGACAGAGGGCATGACCAAGGCCCAAGCGACCGAAATTCGGGAAGCTGAACAGTTGGCCGCCGCGGAAGTGGTTGGCGTCAAAGATGTCGTCTTTTTTCGCGAACCGGATGGGATGGTGGAAAACACAATGGCGCTGCGCAAACGACTCGTACGCGAGATCCGCCGCTTCCGGCCCGAGGTGATCATCTGTGGCGACCCGACAATGGTATGGGCAGGTGATGAATACATCAACCATCCTGATCATCGCGCTGTGGCCGGGGCCGCGATTGACGCGATTTTTCCTGCCGCTGGACAACCCAATTTATTTGAAGAACTGGCCGAAGAAGGATTGAAGTCCCACAAAACGCGCAAGGTTTATGTTGAAACCTGGGGTCAAGCCGTCCCTAATGCGGTCTATGTCAACATCACGGATACAATTGATCTGAAGATTGCCGCGCTAAAAAAGCATGTCAGCCAGGTTAGCGCCTGGGATCCCGAACCGCAAATGCGCGAATGGGCTGCCAAGACCGCCGCTGGCAAAGAGATGCAATATGCCGAATCTTATCGCGTGATTACGCTGGTGAATGATACAGATTTCGAGAAAATGTAGGCCGAGCGCGGGATGAGCAGTCATGCGCGTTCTAGCGCCCCTTCGGCCGGGCGCATTATTGCAAATTAATCAATGGATCGAGCCATCCGTCGGTGCGGTTACATGGGCATTAACAAATTAATTCGGTAACAGGTCAGTCAACCTGCTTCGCGCCCAAGGGGCACCCGCCCTTGGGCGCGGTTTCGCCTATCAGGCGGCGGTTTTAACCGCTGCGGCACGCCCGCCAATCACCGCTGTATTTTGTTAATGCCCATAAAACCGCACCTACCTTGCCTAGTTTTGCCCGCTTCATTGGTGAATCTGCAAAAATGCTCGGCTGCCCTTCGACAGGCCAAACGAGCGCGACTTCCTGCCCCTGAGCCTGACGAAGGTAACTACATAACCCTGCGATAATAATCGTAAAATAAAGCAAACTCTGGGCGTTATTTTACGATTTTGCAGATTAAATGCGCCGCTTGCACTGCGTAGAGCACTCTGTTATGATGGCGCAAATACCAGATAGTGCCATAAAAGAGGAAAAAGGTGAATCATGCCCCCAATCGCGTTGGCTTCTAGCCTAGATCCAATTCAACCCTCGCGCATTCGCGAGATCGCCGATGTGGCCTTTGGCATGGAGGGGGTGTTCAAATTGCATTTTGGCGAATCTAACATGCCAACGCCGCCCTATATTAAAGCCGCCGCGGTGCAGGCGCTGGATCAAAATTTTACTTTTTATTCTGAGAACCAGGGTCTACCTGGTTTGCGCACAGCGATTGCCCAGAAATACGCCGAATTGCACCAGGTCACCTTGGATCCTGCGACGGAAATTATTGTTACCGCCTCAGGCGTGCAGGCGCTGAATGTGACCATTCGCTGCACCCTTAACCCTGGCGATGAGGCGCTGATTCTGACGCCCAACTGGCCCAACGGCACCGAAATCGTGCGGCTCTATGGCGCGACGCCCAAAGAGGTGCCTTTTGTGACGCAGGGGGCAGCGTTTACGATTGACTTTGCGGCACTAGAAGCGGCACTCACCCCCAAAACAAAATTATTACTCTACACGTCGCCTTCCAATCCATTGGGCTGGGTGGCGACTGTAGAGGAACAACGGCAGTTGCTCGATTTCTGTCGCCGCCACCAACTTTGGCTGTTGGCGGATGAAGTCTATGAACGTATTTATTTTAATGGGCCGGTTGCCCCCTCGATCCTGCGCCAATGCACGCGTGACGACGCCGTGATCGCCGTGCAGTCATTCTCCAAAAGTTATTGTATGACCGGTTGGCGCTTGGGTTGGGCAGTGGCGCGCCGCGACCTGATCAAAAAGGCAACGCCGTTAAATGAATTTATTATTTCGCACGCCCCCACTTTTATCCAGAAGGCGGGCGAAGTGGCCTTACAACAGGGCGAAGATGATGTTGCGGCGCGGGCCGAGCTTTTCCAAGAACGCATGATGTTTTGCTATCACGCACTCTCGGCGGTGAAAGCGATCACGGTGCCGAAACCGGAGGGGGCTTTCTATCTTTTTCCACGCATTGACGGAGTAGAAGATTCATTTGCCTTTGCGTTAAAGTTGCTCAAAACGACAAAAGTCTCAGTTGCACCGGGGGTCGCCTTTGGTGTTGGCGGCGAAAACTCGATTCGAATCTGCTGCGCATCCGATCTGGCAATCCTGGAACCGGCGATGGATCGCCTATGCCGCTTTATCGAAGCCGGCTAAAACAGAATAATCGCGCGTGACAAGGTGCGTTTATTGTGGTCTAAATTGTTTTTATGCGGTAAAATCAGACAATCTTAATAAAAACTTAAGATTGTCTGGAAATTAAATTATCAAATAGGATAAATAGCGCTTTATAAACCCGCCCTAATGTTCCCCAAAACGATCAATGTACTAGTCGTTGAAGATATTGATGCTTATGCTGTGTTGCTCACGCGCGTATTAGCGAACACGCTGCCGCGTGTCACGGATGCAGAGTACAGAATTAACCGCGCCGTCACCCTAGCTGAGGCAACTGAATATAGCATCCACAACCCGGTTGATCTGATTTTGCTCGACTTGGGATTGCCTGGCACCAAAGGCTTAAACACTTTGGTCAAAATGCATGCGGCGGCGCCGGCGACTGCCATCATTGTCTTGACGGCGGTGGACGACGAAAATTTAACCAGCCAGGCACTGGAAATGGGGGCGGAAGATTATCTGATCAAGGGTCAGTTTACCAAAGACACACTGCTCCGTTCGATTGGTTATGCGATCAGCCGAAAACAGAGTCGCAATGCACTCTTGGCCAGTGAACGCCGTTTTCGTTCCTTGATCGAAAATGCCAGTGATGTGGTCATTATCGTCAACCCGGAGCTGATCCTGACCTATGCCAGCCCTTCGACATACACCCTGCTGGGCTATACACCTACACTGGTGATCGGTCATGATCTGCAGGAGATCATCCACACCTATGATCTACTTCGCGTAAAAACGTTATTTGCAACGGCGCAACAATCACCGGGCAGCGGGATCCGTATGCTTAATGTTCGGATTCAACATGCGAGTGGATCATGGCGCATTATGAATGCCATCGTCACAAATTTGCTCGAAGATTCCGCAGTCCAAGGCATTGTCGTGAATGCTCGCGATGTGACAGAGCAGCAACAGGCTGAAGCCGTGATGCAAAAGGTGCAAAGAATGGAAAGTGTCGGTGTTCTAGCCAGTAGCATTGCCCATGACTTCAACAATTTATTAACAAACGTCATTGCCCAAAACGCATTAGCACTGGCTAAATTACCCATTGACGGCCCGGCGCGCGTGCATATTGGCAAAGCAAACAACGCAGTGGCGATGGTAGTAAACCTAACCCGCCAATTGTTTGCTTACGCCGGGAAAGAACATGTCCAAGTTGAAGCGCTCAATCTCAATTCATTTTTACTAAAAAATCTGGTGTTATTACAAGCGGTGCTTACGCAATCCATTCACTTGGAGTTAGACTTAGCCAAACAGTTGCTCCCAACCATCGACGCCAATGGGGGCCAACTCCAGCAAGTCATCATGAATCTGGTCATCAATGCCGCCGAGTCGATCCATCCACACGCAGGAAAAATTACGATCTCAACCCGGCTGGAAGAGTTCAGTGAACAGGCCTTGAAAGAGTACATAGAAGGCGATGACTTACGCGCTGGCCTTTATGTTGTGCTGGAAGTTAGCGATACCGGTCGTGGCATGGACGCCGCCACTTGCGCCCTGATCTTTGAGGCCTTTTTCTCTACCAAACCACATGGTCACGGCTTGGGACTCCCTAGCACGTTAAATATTATGCGGGCCCATCGCGGCGCGTTGCGTGTCCAGAGTGAATCTGGCCAAGGGACACAGTTGCGTTTGCTCTTTCCCATCGGCAAATTGCAGGCGCAAGAGATGTGGGAGATCTCGGAACTTTCTCAAACCCAGACCAATACAGCGCTTTTGATTGATGATGAACGGTTACTCCTAGAATCGTTGGCCGACCTATTGGGTGCGGCCGGTCTGCAAACCTTGACGGCCCTCCACGGTCGCCAAGGTCTCGAACTCTTTAAGCAATATCACAATAAAATTGCCGTGGTCGTGCTGGATATGAAGATGCCCGTCATGGATGGGGCAGAAACGCTGCGCCTGCTTCATGAATTTGATCCAGAGATCGAAGTAATCCTCGTATCGGCCTATACGATCCCTCTAGAAGTGCAACAATGGACGGACAAGCACAAGATCACGATGGTGGCGAAACCGTTTGATATTGATGACCTCTTAAGCAAAATTATCAATACAGTCGTGCGCCATCAGCATGGCCAGTAACCGATAACGGGCACCCAGCGATGGAGAATCGCGGCTTTTAGTTGCTGAGGGGCTTGTTCCTGTCAGGTGCAGGCTTCATCCCTGCATAAAGCCCCAAAAATCTGCGCTGCCCGTCCCTAAATTTCACCGATTGCACAAACCCCAAAAATCCGTATAATCTATTTCAGATCGATTCATTAAGCAATTAACCCTCGCTTTTATCTACCATTGATCGATAAGTCCACGTCTAGGAGGTTTAAGGATGAAGCAGTTTGGTCCAGATCGGCAGTATCCACACCTATACGGAAGTTTTCTGCTCTCGCGGCGGGCATTTTTGCGTACGATCGCCATTGCCGGCAGTGGCGCCGCCTTGAGTACAATGCTCGCGGCTTGCCCAGCACCGCAAGCGACGGAGAGTGCGCAGCCGGGTGCAGCCCCAGCTGCGGCTGACGCCAAAGTGGGTGGCACCTATCGCATGTATGGCCAGGGTGATTTTCGCACCCTCGACCCGCCAGGCGCCGAAAGCAGCGAAGATTGGTGGAGCGCTGGCATGGTGCTCTTTAACATGCTCTACTTCTATACTAAGGAGGGTGAGTTCTATGCTGATCTGGCCGCCGACTTGCCCAAACTCAGCGCAGATGGATTGATCTACACCATTCCAATCCGCAAAGGTGTAAAGTTTCATAATGGTCGCGAATTAGTGGCGGATGACGTTAAATATTCGCTGGAACGGCAACTCTGGCCCGAGGTCTACAGTTGGGGTAAGACCTACATGGAAAACGTCGTTGGATACGATGAGGTGGTCAAAGGCCCCACCAAGGAACTCTCCGGCATCAAGATCATCGACGACCATACGGTCGAAATCACGCTCAAGAAGCCCCAGGCCGTCTTTCCGGCGATTCTATCCATGAGTATGAACGGGATTATCCCCAAACAAGAATCGATCGACGCTGGCAGCAAATGGGGTTCGGAGGTCGTGATTGGTACGGGTCCATTCCGTTTCGTGGAATGGGTGGCCGGTGAGAAAGCGACCTATGAGCGCAATCCCGACTATTATAAAAGTGGCATGCCCTATATCGACAAGATTGAATTAAATCTGAATGTCGAGCCAGCCACCCAGATGTTGCACTATGAAAATGGTGAAGCGGAGTGGGTGGAAAATATTCCCGCCGCAGAATTACCCAGATTGCTCAGCGATGCAGAGCTAAGTAAACAATTACGCCGCGCCCCCAGTGTGGGCACAAACCGGCTGGCCTTCCACTTTAAGGCGAAACCATTTGATGATCTCAAGGTGCGCCAAGCCGTGGCCATGGCGATCGACAAAGAGGGCATCGTCAAGAAGCGCAGTGGCACGATGACCTCCCTAGAAGGTTATTACGCCATCCCGATGCTGCAATATGACAAAGCGTTCAAGAGCAAATATCCCTATGATCCCGAAAAAGCCAAAGCCATGCTGCAAGAGGCCGGTCACGGGGATGGGATCAAAGGGTTGAAGCTGTACGTGGGGGAAGATACAGAAATTGGCCAGCTAATCCAAGCCGACCTTGCCAAGATTGGCATTGAAGCAGAGTTAGCGGTCGGTCAGTGGAAAGAGTGGCGCGATCGCATTCGCGCCGGCGATGTGGCGCTCTTCATGTATGGCTGGTCCGCCAGTTTCCCCGACGCGTTCGACTTTACGTCGGCCTGGACAACTTGTGCATCCGCGGACACTGGCTATAATGATGGCTTCTATTGCAACCAAAAAATCGACGAGACGGTAGACAAAGTGGAAGCACTGGCCTTGACCGACCCAGAACGCGTCAAGGGCTACCATGAAATTGAAGATATTGTCGTCAACCAGGATGTAGCCTGGATTGGCCTCAACAATCCGCAGCGCCTGGCCTTGGGTGCGGCCAATGTCCATGATGACTTTATCAGCCCGATCTACGGCTGGCCCTATCTGGAGACAGCTTGGATCGAGGCGAAAAGCTAAATAACAAGTAATAGGTAATCAGTAATGGGTAATGATGAATAATCGGTGTACGGAGTTAGTCATTCATCATTACTTATTACTGATTACAACGGCTCATTCTGCGGCTGCCTCCTTATGACAGAACAGATCATTTACAAACGATGACAACGCTCCAGGGTATCGATAAATTTAAAACAAAAGTAGATCAATCCACGGCCCCGCGGGCAACAACTTGGTGGCAGGATGTGGGGCAACGCTTTCGGCACCAGAAGGTGGCGCTGGTGGCTGGCGTTCTTTTCCTCCTGTTGTTCGTGCTCTGCCTGTTGGCGCCCCAAATTGCGCCATTTAGCCCGATTGAGCAATTTCGCGAGGATGGACTCTCGGCCTTAGGCGAACCCTTGCCACCCAATGCCCACTTCTGGTTGGGGACGGATGGCGTTGGGCGCGATCTGCTAAGTCGGCTGCTCTACGGCGGCCGCGTTTCGCTGGGCATTGGCATCATGGCGAGTGGACTTTCGGTCTTGCTAGCCCTCTTGATCGGCGGTGTCGCCGGTTTTCTGGGCGGCAAAACCGACTTTTTTATCATGCGCTTTGTCGATCTAGTGATGAGCATGCCCACTTTTTTCCTGACTTTGCTCCTGGTCGTCATGCTCAGCCCAGGCGTATGGGTCGTGATCACAGTCATTTCGCTCTTTTCGTGGACCTACCCAGCCCGCATCTTGCGCAGCCAGATTTTGGCCATCAAACGGCTGGATTTTGTACAAGCGGCCTATTGCCTGGGCACGCCACGCTGGCGGATCTTTGTGCGGCACTTGCTGCCCCATGTCTTGCCGCTGATCATCGTTTATCTGGCGCTCGGGATCCCGAATGCCATCTTCGCCGAAGCGAGCCTCAGTTTTTTGGGGTTAGGCGTCCCGCCACCAGCCCCGTCTTGGGGTTCGATGATTCAGGACGGCATGAGTTATTATCGGGCCGCACCCTGGGTGGCTTTCTTTCCCGGCCTGGCCATTGCCTTAGCGGTGATCTCCGTTAATTTACTGGCCACTGGGCTGCGCGAAGTGATGGATCCGGCGCGCCGTGGGCGGTAGGTGGATGACCAGTGATAAGTGATAAGTGATGAGTGAACATAAACCTTGATCTCACTCATCACTTATCAAAAAAATTCACAGGAATATAGCAAATGTTAGGTCGATACATTCTACGACGTTTATTATGGACATTGATTACACTCTTCGGTGTCTCCTTATTGACCTTTCTGCTGATTTTTGCCGGGCCGACCGATCCTGCGCAAGCATTGGTGGGTGATAAAGCGACGGGCGTTTCGATTGACCATATTCGCCAGCAATATGGCTTAGACAAGCCATTATATGTTCAGTATCTCACCTATATGAGCCATGTATTACGCGGCGACCTGGGTGATTCTTACTATTTTCGCCAACCGGTGACCAAGACCTTGTTTAGCCGCTTGCCCGCCACAGCCTTGTTGGCCGTTTCAATTATGGTCGTCTCGATGTTGCTTGCCATTCCCATTGGTGTGATTGCAGCGTTGCGTCATGGCACGTTGCTCGACCGCGGCGTGATGATCTTCCAACTGCTCTCACTGTCGTTGCCAACCTTCTTTTTGGGGCTGCTGCTCATCTACTTTTTTGCGTTCAAGCTCAAATGGTTTCCGGTGGGTGGGTATGGCACCTTTCGCCAGCTGATCTTGCCGACCCTGTCGGTGGCTGTGCCATGGTCGGCCTGGTATGCAACCGTCCTACGCTCTACCATGCTCGATGCGCTCTCCGCCGACTATGTACGTACGGCCTATGCCAAAGGCTTGGGCACGCGCCTGGTTGCGCTGCGCCATATGTTGCGCAATGCGTTGCTACCAGTGGTGACGATGCTAGGGGTTGACATGGCGTCGCTGCTAACGGGCATTGTGCTGGTCGAACGCGTCTTTAGTTGGCCAGGGATCGGTTTTGGCACACTCCAGGCGGCGCAACACATGGATGTGCCCGTGATCATGGGCAGCGTACTGTTTGGCGCGGTGTTGATCGGGCTGGCCAATCTAATTGTTGATCTGCTCTATACCTGGCTCGACCCGCGCGTGCAGCTTGAATAGCCTTTGTGGAGGACCGCTCCGTGCCAATCAGCCATCCCGCCACAACCTTATTACGCTCTCCGCCGCTAGCGCCAACAGAACGAAAAACCGCATCCCTCCACCTTCCCACTCGTGGCCTTAAATACGGAGCGGTCAGACACCGGTGACATGTACAGTATCACCCAACCGCGCAATATGATTCAATGGATCACAGGAGAATTCACATGTCACAAAACCAGCAACAATCAGCCACGACCCCACCCAATCAGGCAGAAATTACCCTACTCCAACGCCGCACAGAATTGCATGATCTCCAGCAGGAATGCAACACGTGCCGCCAAGAGATCGAAACGGATTGGCAATTCTGCGCGCATTGTGGCGTACGATTAGCCACCCACTGTCCTGGCTGTGGCAACCCATTGCCCCCTGCGGGCGCACAATCTTGTCCCAGTTGCGGATTGGCCATTCCACAGGTTGGGATCGAGACAGCACCAGAATAGCGGCAATCATGCTTCAAAGATCTAAACCAGGCTGTACAATCACTCATCCATCGATTGGAGTGTAGACCATGAAGATTCTGCTCATTGGCGGCACAGGCTTGATCAGTTGCGAAATCACACGCCTGCTCGTCGAACGCAACGAAGAGGTGGTGCTCTATAACCGCGGCGTAAGCGATCAAAGCGATCGGCAGCCACCGCCTGTCGTCCAAGTTATCCAAGGCGATCGCATGAATTATCCAGCCTTTGAAAAGCAGATGGCCGAAGCAGGACACATCGACTGTGTGATCGATATGGTGAATTATCTGCCCACCGATGCAGAAAGCGCCGTGCGGGCGTTTCGGGGACGGGTGGGTCATTATATCTTTTGCAGCACCGTCGATGTCTATCGCAAACCGGCGACACGCTACCCATACACCGAGGCAGAGCCC
>JAPLGZ010000724.1 GCA_026389895.1 Chloroflexota bacterium
ATCAGCCACCAACCCGCAATCCACAAGGCTAGCCAACGGCCAAGCGGTGTGCCGATCCAGCCCTTGGCCAGCAAATCTAACACGCCGATACTGACCAACGTATAACTGGCGGCATGGTTCATCACCCAGGCAATGCCATGCACATCGCTGCGTTCGGTTTTGTAGAAAATTGGCCCCAGCCGAAAGGGTTTGATGGTCTTGCCTTGTTTGGGGATGGCGTGTTCAAAATCGAGCAGGAGCGGAAAGAAAAAATGGGCTGTGCCTAAAGTCACAGTGAACAGGCCACAAATGAGTAGTGCGATCAGCCAAAGTTGCATGAGAACTTGCCTTCAGAAAGTAAATAATAGATGTTATTCGGTAGACAGGATAAGGTAGGGGAATACGTCTTTCTATCTCTTTCCTGCCTACTGTACTAAGAAACGCGCGCCGCCGCATGGTTGATACTCGGTCTATCTTCGATGAAATAGAGGAAAGCGACCTTTATTAGAAGCATAGGCAATTCTCATCATAACCGCGAAATTATAAACTTGGCAAAGCGCTGATGAAACTTTTATTTTTATCATGCGTAATGATGAACAGAATGCTAGAGAAGACCATGCAGGCGATATAGCATTATAAATTTGCGCTGAAGCGCTGCAATGCATCATTTATCGGGAGGACAGATGAGTACAGAAAATATGACTGAAAATTGGACCGATGTCAAAACCGCGCCTGAACAACAGGTGAAGGTTGAGAACATCAATAATGCGGAAACTGTTACGGACGCCGGCACAGCTGGCCAGACGCGGACAACCATCAAACGCACGCTCTATCGCCATCCAACGGACAAGTTGGTGGGCGGCGTGTGCGGTGGCTTGGCCGATTATTTGGGCGTGGATGCCACATTAGTCCGCATTTTGTGGGTGGTTATGACGTTGGTCACCAGTGGTGGTGGCTTCTTGGCCTATCTTGCTTTGTGGTTGTTGCTGCCGGTTGGCACAGTGCAGGCCGGTGAACAGCGCCCGGCCGCGCTTGAGCTAAACGAACGCAGCCTTGGTCGCGCCGCCATCGTCCTGATGACCTTAGGTGGTCTTTGGTTGCTCTCCAACTTGGGGATTTTACCCTGGTTGTGGGGTGCATTCTGGGGTATCTCGCGCATCTTCTTCTGGCCGGCTCTCTTGATCGGCGCTGGATACCTGTTGTTGCGCAGCACGGGTCAACGGGACTGGAACCTGAACTTGGGTGGCATGCGCGATCGCTGGCAGAGCCGAACGGGCGCCAAAATGCCCAGCAAAGAAGAGGTTAAAGACAATCTGCGCCAGGTGAAGCAGCGGATTCCCCTGAAGCGCAGCCGTCGCGACCGGATCTTCATGGGTGTCTGCGGTGGTGTGGGCCAACGCGTCGGCATCGATTCCAATTTGATCCGTTTGATCTGGGCCGCTTTTAGCATCGGCAGCATCGGTGCGGGTGTGTTGGTTTACATTGCCGTGGGCTTGCTATTGCCCGAAGAGACGCTGGTCGATGCGGCCATGCAGAACACCAAGTTGCAAGACATTAACGTGGTTGATGGCACTGCCACCCACATTGTGTAGTTGCTGACCTGTAGTAGAAAATAAAAAAGTACCCAACCAACTGGTTGGGTACTTTTTTATTTGTAAACATAGATGATTTCGTACAACCCTGAAGAATACACAATTGACACCTAAATAGTGACGTGATAAAATACGTAGTTAGAATACGTGTCCTAAACTGATGTAGGGTGGATATGGGGCGGGGAGCTAAGAGATGCGTGTACCACAGATAGAACCAATTACGAACATGACAAGAGATCACAGGGCTGTCCTGAGTAAACTAAAAGCCGGGCCGGTCTTCCTGGCGCAACGTAGTACACCTGCTGCGGTTTTACTGTCGGTTGGTGATTACGAAAGAATCATGGCGCGTTTGGAAAAGTTAGAATTATTGGCCGAGGCTGAGCGCATTGCGCGAAGCATCGACAGCGGCGAAACAAAAACGACTTCTCACGCTGAACTAATGCGCTTAATTAGTGAAAAAGAGTAAAACCCTGTGTGGGAAATCGATTATAGCAACGAAGCCAAGTTCTATTTTATCGACAATGGCAAGCACGTTTTTGATTTGTTAGTAAAAATTTCAGAATTAGCACACATGCCGGAGGGGATTCCACCTGAAGGTTGCACCCAAGAGACGCCAGGACGTTATTGGTGGGAAGTCTTACGCCATATTGTGATTTACAGGAGACTACCCGCTGAGAAAAAGCTTGAAATTCTGATTGTAAAACCGATGGAATAGAATAAAACGTGAAAAACGCCAGATGTGTTTAGCATCTGGCGTTTTCTTATAGCTACAAACTACTGACAATAAGCGGCTCTTATTCGAGCCACTGGTTTAACTTAATTCAATCGCCGCCTTCTTGCTACTGAATGTTTCCATCACCAACGCCTCGCCGACCAGATCGTATTCCATCGCGCCGTTGATGTGGACTTCGATCATTTCGCCCGCTGGCACGCCCGATAGACCGGGCACGAGGACTAGGCCATCGACCTCCGGTGCATCGCGATAACTGCGGCCTAGCAGTAAAGGCTCGCCACTGCCCTCGACCTCGCCTTCACCTTCGACCAGAATTTCCAACATTTTGCCCACCTGGGCCTGATTCTTGCGTAAACTGATCGGCTGTTGGCGTTCCATCAAGCGCGCATAACGCTCATCTTTTACTTCGTCTGGCACGGCATCGGGCAACAATGCGGCGGGCGTGCCTGGTTCTGGGCTGAAGCGGAACGCGCCGACTTTATCAAATTGGATCGCATCGACAAAGTCGAGCAAACCCTGGAACTCTTCTTCCGTTTCGCCGGGAAAGCCGACGATAAAGGTCGTGCGCAGGGCGACGTTGGGCATGGCCTTGCGCAGCTTTTCCACATGATCGTGCACCATTTCGATGCGGCTGGGGCGGCGCATGCGGCGCAAAGTACG
>JAPLGZ010000382.1 GCA_026389895.1 Chloroflexota bacterium
TGCCTGATTGGTCAAGTCCGCGTCGGTGACTTTGCTTAGCAGTGTACGCGCCTGCGGTCCCATCACGCTGAGCACCCCGTAGGCCGAGGTCACATCGACGAGTTCGGCCTGCGCATCGGCGGGGAGGTTGCGGCTGATCCAATCAAAATCGCGCGTCATCTGGCCGGTGGACGTGATTATATAAAACTCATCTTGGGCCACGCGTACCACGGTCAAATCGCTCTCAAACGTACCCCGCGCGTTGAGCATTGCTGTGTAGACGATCTTGCCCGGCGCGACATCGACATGATTGGCGCACAAATTTTGTAAGACATTGACGGCATCGCGGCCTTTTAGCACATATTTAGCAAAAGTGCTTTGGTCAAAAATCGCCACATTTTCGCGTGTCGCTTTGCACTCGGCAGCCACCGCATCAAACCAATTTTGGCGTCCAAAGGAATAGATCGGTTCGGGTTTCACGCCCGCTGGCGCAAACCAGTTGGGGCGCTCCCACCCAGATTTCTGACCAAAACTGGCGCCAGCCGCGGCCAGCCGATCGTATAACGGCGTTTTGCGGATGCCGCGCGCCGTCTCCAACTCGCGATTTGGCCAGGCCATTTGGTAGTGCAAGCCCAACACTTCGGCTACCCGCGCCCGCAAAAAGGCGCGATTGTTCTGTTGCGGGATAAAGCGGCGAATATCCACCGACCAGAGATCCAGCGGCGCTTCACCACCGACGATCCATTCAGCCAACACTTTGCCCGCGCCGCCCGCACAGGCGATGCCCGCCGAGTTGAAACAGGCTGCAACAAAACAACGTTGCACTTCAGGCGTCTCGCCAATAATAAAGTTGTTATCCGGTGTGAAACTTTCTGGCCCGTTGACAAATTTGACGAATTTTGAAGTTGCCAAGGCCGGGATGCGATGTTGGCCCGCTTTGAGCGGCTCGGCAAACTTTGGCCAATCTTCTTCGAGTAATTGAAAGGAAAAGTTATTCGGGATCTGATCAACCATCCACGGCTTGGAATAGGCCTGAAAGGCGCCCAACACAATCCCGTTCTCCTCGGGCCGAAAATAGAGCGCGTCATCGGGATCGCGGCCCACGGGCAAAGCGGGGTGCGCGCCTTCGATGGGTTCACTGACAATGTAATGGTGTTCGACTGGATAGACCGGAATGTTGATGCCGGCGCGCCGGGCTAAATTGCGCGTCCACATGCCGCCACAGAGCACGACGATTTCAGATTGAATCGTCCCCCTCGTCGTTTCGACGCCGGTCGCCCGCTGATTCTGCTGTAAAATCTGGCGAACTTCAATGCCTTCCAGGATCGTCACGCCTTGCTTGCGCGCGCCTTGGGCCAAGGCTAATGCGGTCTGCCCAGGATTCACGCGTCCATCGCCGGGCGACCAGATGCCGCCCAACAGATCGTCCGTGCGTAGCAGCGGCCACAACTGGCGAATTTCATCGGCGCTCACCACTTCGATATCGACATCGAACAGCTTTGCCATCGCCGCGGTGCGCCGCAATTGGATCATGCGCTCTGGATTCTGCGCCACCATAAAGCTGCCGCACTGCCGCCATTCGGTCGGTATGCCGGTTTCACTTTCTAACTTGGCATATAGTTCAGCGCTATATTTGTTGATCTGCGTCATGCTGTTCGAAGTGCGTAAACGACCGACCAGTCCGGCGGCATGCCAGGTCGTGCCGCCACTTAGTTTGCCTTGTTCTAGCAAAACAATGTCACGCCAGCCAAGCTGCGCCAGATGGTAGGCGACGCTACAGCCAACAATGCCACCGCCGACAATTACCGCACGCGCCGACGCGGGCAGCGCGGCAGTGGAGAGCGATTGGGTCATGGGTTTATCCTTAGGGTGCTAGGTGATATGATGCTAAGCGATCGTTGTTTCCGTCATAAAGCGAAAGCGGTCGCCGCGATAGCGGTCTTTGCTGTATTCCACCGGCTGGCCTGTTTGATCAAAGCCGACGCGCTCTTCCAGCAAGAGTGGCGCGCTTGGTTCGACACCCAACCACTGGGCTTCATAGGCCGTGGCGGGCACCGCCTCGAGGCTGCGTTGCGCACGGGTCACGGTGACGCCATACTCGGTCTCCATAATCGCATAAATGGTATGCTCCGCTAACGCGTGTTGGTTGAAATTGGGGAAACGCTGGACCGAAACCGTAAATTCTTCGAGCACACTCGCCTGTTGATTCATCGTCCGTAAGCGCTGAATCTGATAGATGGGCGCAGAAATGCTGAGGTGTAATTTTTGCGCCACGGTGATAGTGGCCATCCGCTGTTCAACGGAGATCAGATGGACGCCGGGTTTGTAGATGCTATGTTGGCGGTTTTTGGTGAAAGGCGCCAGCGTGGCTACCGGCCATTCCACTTTTGATTCGGCCACAAACGTCCCTGCCCCTTGTTTGCGGATCAGCAACCCTTGGGCTTCAAGCATTTGTAAGGCTTGGCGCAATGTCACCCGGTTAACATGCAAGGTTTTACTCAAGCTGCGCTCTGGCGGCAAGGCTTGGCCCGGCGTTAATTCGCCCTGCTCAATTTGCTTAAGCAAGTTTTCCGCAATCTGAATGTAAAGTGGGAGACTCGGTTTATTTTGGGCCATTGGTCTATACCATTGACATTAGCACAAAAATGCTCCACCGCCAAATTTGATAATCCTTGTCAAACGTGGTATAGTAATCGAACTATTGTGCTAGGTCATGCGCCCGGTACAGCGGTGACTTGGCCATAGGCCTTACAGTGGGCTGCACTGTAGTGTAGATATCAGCGCGGTGATAGACCGGCGTGACCTAACACCCGTGCTGAAGTTCATCAAGAACATTCATATAGAATAGTTCAGAAAGAACAGGAGTACCAATGGCTATTTCGAAAACAAAAAAAACACAGTTAATTACCGATTTCCGTGTCAATCCGCAAGATACCGGTTCACCAGAAGTGCAAGTGGCGTTGTTGACCACCCGCATCACGGCTCTGGTGGAACATCTAAACGACCATAAAAATGATGAAGGTTCACGTCGGGGTCTCTTAAAGTTAGTTGGGCAGCGCAGACGCCATCTAGCGTATTTGAGGTCTAAAGACAGTAGCCGTTATCAAGAGTTAATTACTCGTTTAGGTCTACGTAGATAAGAGATTGGAAGGCGGGCCGGTCAATTAGCTGACACTCGCCTCTTTTTTTTGTTGCGTATAAATGTAGTCAGCTCATCACTGGGTGATCTCGTGCCTGTCTTAATCGATTAGATGATGAGCTTTATTAAATAAGATTAGAGATTGGATAGTCGAATAGTGACTTGGTCGTGCTGAATAGCCGCCTGTCCTATTCAATCCTGTCCATTAGCTGATACTGACCGCACAACCATGACTCTGCCGAGTGAACGGTGACGAATCACCGCTCGTAGCGTTTGAGGTCCGGCATTGGAGAGTGCGACGAAGGCATCAGTGTTTAATGATTAGTGAACGTCGCGTAGGAACTGATCGCTAAGTACTGTTGACTATAATTTACCCTTCGTAATACTCTCCAGTTCCGCACCTCTGCTAATTCACCCGCTCAGAAGCTCAATGGTTGCGCCCTCAGTTGTCGCTTTTAGTTTGCTAACCAACATGTAAGGAGAAGTATGCAGACACAATTGTTTGATGGCGCACAGGTGTTTACCGTCGAGATCGGCGGACGCACCCTGAGCATCGAAACTGGCGTTCTGGCCGCACAGGCTGGGGGCGCCGTCACCGTGCGGTATGGCGATACAGTATTGCTCGCCACAGCCACGATGAGCAAAGAGACGCGCGGGGATATTAACTTTTTCCCGTTGACCGTCGAGTTTGAAGAAAAGTTATATGCGGCCGGGCGCATCCCTGGCAGTTTTGGACGCCGTGAAGGTCGCCCAAGTGATCAGGCCGTGCTCATCTCGCGCCTGATCGATCGCCCATTACGCCCACTTTTTCCCAAAGGTTTGATCAACGAAGTGCAAGTGATTGTGACCGCGTTGAGCTCCGATGGCGAAAATATGATGGAAGCATTGGGCATTATCGGGGCTTCGGCCGCGACAGCCATCAGTGATATTCCGTGGAATGGCCCGATTGCAGCCAGCACAATTGGCTTTGTCGATGGCGCGTTCATTGTCAATCCAACGGTGCAACAGATGGAACACAGTGGCCTCCATTTGACTGTGGCTGGCACAGGTGACAATATCTTGATGGTCGAAGCCGGGGCGAATGAGTTGCCAGAAGACTTGATTCTAGAAGCGCTGAAGCTGGCGCACGAGTCGATGTTGCCGGTAATTCAACTGATCGAAGAGATGCAGGCCAAGGTTGGCAAAACTAAGGTCAGCGATTATCCCGTCTCACTGCCCGCCCCCGAAGTCACCGACATTGTCAAAAGTATGGCGTCGGCGAAGGTGGCGGCAGCAGTCGCAGCTGGCCTGGACAAACATGGCCTGAAGGATGCGATCAGCGCTGTGAAAAAAGAAGTAGACGCCGCACTGGCCGAGCGTGTCGCCAATGGCGAGATCAAAGCGCAACACGTGGCCGATGCGATGGATTCGGTGACCAAAAAAGCCATGCGCACCCGCATCCTCGAAGAGGGCATTCGCCCAGATGGTCGCGATACTACGACCATTCGCCCGATCAGCGTACAAGTGGGCAAATTGCCGCGTGTACATGGTTCCGGCCTCTTTATGCGTGGCGAGACGCATGTGTTGACAATTGCGACGCTGGGCACACCCGGTGATGCGCAAAAATTAGACACATTGCAACCCGCCGACGAAAAACGCTACATGCACCATTATAATATGCCGCCCTATAGCACTGGCGAAGCGTATCCGTTGCGCGGCCTCAAGCGGCGCGAAATCGGCCATGGCGCTTTGGCAGAACGGGCTCTGGTGCCGGTCATTCCAGAAGATTTCCCTTACACTTTGCGTCTGGTCAGCGAAGCGATCAGCAGCAATGGCTCCACCAGCATGGGTTCCGTCTGCGGCAGTACGCTGGCCTTGATGGATGCCGGTGTGCCGATCACGGCGCCGGTGGCCGGGATTGCCATGGGTTTGATTCAAGACCCAGAGAGCGGCGCTTATAAGATCCTGAGTGATATTCAGGGGCTGGAAGACGCCTTGGGCGACATGGACTTTAAAGTCGCGGGTACAGCGCACGGCATTACCGCCCTGCAAATGGACTTGAAGATTAAGGGTTTGGACTTCCAGATCTTCCATCAAGCGTTGGAACAGGCGCGCGTCGGTCGCTTGCACATTATGGGCAAGATGCTCGAAGTGATGCCAGAACCACGCAAAACAATGAGTGACTTTGCCCCACGCATTCTCTCACTCAAGATTGACCCCGAGAAGATCGGCAAACTGATCGGCCCCGGCGGCAAGATGATTCGTGGGTTGCAAGATCAGTTCAAGGTTAAGATCGATGTGGAAGAAGACGGCACCGTCTTTATCTCTGGTGAAGGCGCGGCGGCCGAGCATGCCTTGAGTCAGGTTTCACAGATGATGGAAGAGGTAAAGGTCGGCCGCATTTACACCGGGCCTGTCGTGCGCGTAGAACCGTATGGTGCCTTTGTCAATATCATGCCTGGTGTCGATGGCATGGTTCACATCAGCCAACTGGCCGATTACCGGGTCGAGAAGGTCGAAGACGTTGCCAAGTTAGGCGACGAATTGACTGCGATGGTGATCGATGTTGATCCCGGCGGCAAGGTGCGCTTGAGTCGGCAGGCTGTGCTTGAAGGCTTGACCGCCGAAGAAGCCCAAGCCCGCGACCGTGGTGGCCGCCCGAGCGGCGGTGATCGCGGTGGTGACCGTGGCGGTAGCCGAGGCGGGGATCGCAACGGTAATCGTGGTGGTGACCGCGGTGGCAATGGCGGCGGTGATCGTGGGCCGCGCCGTGAAGGTGGCTTCCGTCGTTAATCGTCAGATAGCAGAGCAAGGATTGAAATCCTAGCCTGATGCGGCAAGTGCGTTTCAACGCACTTGGGAGTCAACACGTTTTAACGTGTTTCCTGGATCAGCCGTGTATCACGGGGTAATAGCAAAACAGAGGGACGTAACACTTATGTTACGTCCCTCTGTTTTGCCCTATGCTATTTAGATTAAAAACGAAGATAAAGTCCCGATTGAAGTAAAAATTATTGTAGAGTTTGGAATAAGGTGGGGCAATAGAGTCTACTTTATCCCATAGCTTTATTGATTAAGGTGTTGCAAAAGCCTTACTAATCGCTTCCATGCGCGCCCGATTGACGCCCATGTCGCCTCTGCCCAGGCGTGAGGCTGAACGGAAATGGATTAACTTCGCAGCATCATCAAAATAGAATTCTACATCATCCGGAAAACCAATCAGGCGCGAGCGAAAGACATACGCCAAATAATTATCCTCATTCGTGAGCAGGCTGGCGCCGGGCATGGCTTGCACAACCTGAATCAAGCGTGCTTTGGCCTCACTTAGTGAACCAGCATAAGTTAAGGGTGGCATTTTTTGTGAAGCCTTGGCACTTTGGGTGGCGACACAATTAGGGCTATCGGGGCATGGGGCTAGCTGCCCGTTTGTAACCCCAAGATTGGCGGGGCGCTTTGCCCCACGCGCCCACGACCTAAGCCCGGCCGTCGCTAGCAATGGCAAACCGATGACCAAAATGATGAGTATTACCCACATTCGTTTTAACATCCTTTTCCTCGCGGATTTATGCTTGATAGGTTGATCAGATCAGGTCTCATTTTTGCGGTATCATACCATTAATCACTCTTGTGTTTAGCACTTGTTGTTACAATCGGCGCCGTAGCGTAAATGGGTGGAAGCGCCTGTCCTGTGGTCGGTGGGATTGCTTAGGCAAGGGATTAGGTGATCAGTGCAATGTTACTCGCGCCCTAATTAGCGCTATTTTTTTTCTCTGTTTTTTGCGCTAGATAACTGTTTTTTCTGGACAAATACGCTTGAAAAGGGTATAATTCAGTTAAGAACTGATGTTCGATGCTTTGTGTAACCACAGAGACACATGACCGAAGAGTGGCCGATCACTTGTCCAATCCAACCTTTGTGTCTGCGTACTTTTGTGGTTTTTCTTATGTAAGGAGTCTCGATTATGCCAGACTTCAAAGTTGTCAGTGAATTTCAACCGACTGGTGACCAACCCCAGGCGATTGTCAAACTGGCCGACGGTATTCGTCAGAATTTACATCATCAAGTGCTGCTCGGCGTCACGGGTTCGGGCAAAACCTATACGATGGCGAAGGTGATTGAGGCGGTGCAGAAGCCAACCCTGGTGATGGCGCACAACAAAACTTTGGCCGCGCAGTTGTATAGCGAGTTTCGCGAGTTTCTGCCCAACAACGCGGTCGAATATTTTGTCAGCTATTATGATTATTATCAACCAGAAGCGTACATTGCGCGCACGGATACCTTTATCGAGAAGGATTCGCAGATCAATGAAGAGATCGACCGCTTGCGGCTGGCCGCGACCAGTTCACTGCTCAGCCGGCGTGATGTGGTGCTGGTGGCTTCGGTCTCGTGCATTTATGGCTTAGGTAGCCCGGCGGACTATGGTCGCGCCGTGTTGCATCTGGCCGTGGGTGACATGGTGCGCCGGCAGCAGCTGTTGCGCCATCTGATCGAAATTTATTATGAACGGAACGACAATTCGTTGGAACGTGGGCATTTTCGGGTGCGTGGCGATGTTTTGGAGATTCAGCCAGCTGAACGTGAATTCGCCTATCGGATCAGCTTATGGGGCGACGAGATCGAGCGGATTACGCAGATTAACACCTTGACCGGCGAAGTGTTGGCCGACCACCAAGCGATTGATATCTATCCGGCCAAACACTTTGTGACGCCGCAAGAACAATTGCAAGAGGCGATTGTCGACATTGAGCAGGAGATGGAGGAGCAGGTTGCGCTCTTCCAATCGCAGGGTAAACTGTTAGAAGCGCAGCGCATTCAACAGCGCACGCGTTACGATATGGAAATGTTGCGCGAGGTCGGTTTTTGTAGTGGCATTGAAAACTACAGCCGGCCCTTGGCGCGCCGACCAGCCGGCAGCACACCGTGGACCCTGCTTGACTATTTTCCGCCCGACTGGCTGATGTTTATTGATGAGAGCCATATGTCTGTGCCGCAAATTCGTGGCATGTACAATGGTGATCGCGCACGTAAAGAGGTGCTCGTTGACTTTGGATTTCGGCTGCCCAGCGCACTCGATAATCGTCCGCTCAAATTTGATGAATTCCAGTCGCATGTCAACCAGGCAATTTATGTCAGTGCGACGCCGGGACCCTATGAAAAAGAACTTTCTGAGCAGACAGTCGAACAAGTGATTCGGCCGACCGGTCTGATTGACCCGCGCGTGGATGTGCGCCCAACCGAGGGGCAGATCGAGGATTTGTTGCGCGAAATCAAGATCCGCGTCGCCAAAGGCCAGCGCGTGATGGTGACAACGTTGACCAAGCGCATGTCCGAAGATTTGACCGAATATTTGGCTGAGTTGAACATCAAAGTTAACTATTTGCACAGTGATATCCAGACGCTCGACCGAATCGAGATCCTGCGCGATCTGCGGCTGGGGGTGTACGATGTGATTATCGGCATCAACCTGTTGCGCGAAGGGTTGGACCTGCCCGAAGTATCGTTGGTAGCCATTTTGGATGCTGACAAAGAAGGCTTCTTGCGCAGCGAAAGCGCGCTGATCCAGACAATGGGGCGTGCGGCGCGTCACGTAGAAGGCATGGCGATTCTCTATGCCGACAAGATGACCGATGCGATGAAAGCCGCGATTGGCGAAACCACCCGCCGTCGCGAGATTCAGATGCGGTATAACCTGGAAAATAACATCGAACCCCAGGGCATTATCAAAAGCATCCGCGATCTGTCTGATCGGGTCAAGACCATGGCCGAATCCCGGGTTGACTATACAACCGAGGCCAACAACGGTGTCGCCCCCGTGCTCAACCCGGCGCAATTGCCCAAGGATGAGTTGGACCGGCTGATCAAGCAGATTGATAAAGAGATGAAAGATGCCGCCAAAGCCCTCGAATTCGAGAAGGCGGCTGCCCTACGCGATCAGTTAATGGAACTGCGAAGCCTAGAGGTCATTGAAGCACCGTTGAAGCGAAAGTAAGTAAGTAATGATCATGTTGGATGGGCAACTGCCCATCTGACATGATTTTCAGAGACGATCACCTCATCTTGTCGAACGACAACCTCATTATCTTGCTGGTTTAGAAGAAAATCTCCTTCATCGATATGCGAATATCCTGGCTTAGCCTACTGATAAATTAGGCGGCTCTATGCCCAATACAGGTGTAAATCGCCTGCAAACTGGACAAAAATTCCCGATCACGGTATACTATAGTTAATAGAACTTATGTTCGATTTTATCAACACAAGGGTCAATTGAATGACTGAATTAACCAATCCGGTGGCGACGCCGAACGGTAGCGGTGAGCATGCGGTTGTTGGCAATGTTCGGCCTACCGATATTATTAACGAAATGCAAGACGCCTATCTCGATTATGCGATGAGCGTGATTGTGGCGCGTGCCCTGCCCGATGTGCGCGATGGTCTCAAACCGGTGCACCGGCGCATTCTCTACGCGGTCTACCATGACCTGGGCTTGACGCACGACAAGCCGCACAAAAAAAGCGCCCGCATCGTCGGTGAAGTGTTGGGTAAATATCACCCGCATGGTGATACGGCGGTCTACGACGCCATGGTGCGCATGGCGCAGGATTTTAGTCTGCGCTACCCACTGATTGACGGCCAAGGCAACTTTGGCAGTGTCGATGGCGACAACGCCGCGGCTATGCGTTATACCGAAGCGCGCCTATCCGAAATCAGCAATCTATTGCTTGATGATCTGGAAAAAGAGACGGTCAACTGGCACGATAATTTTGATAGCACGCTGCTCGAGCCAGATATTCTGCCCGCGGCGTTGCCGAATTTACTGATCAATGGTTCGAGCGGGATTGCGGTCGGCATGTCGACCAATGTCCCGCCACACAATTTGTGCGAAGTGGTCGACGCGCTGGCCTACATGATTGAGCATTACGACGCGGTCGAGGAGATCACGGTCGAACAATTGATGCAATTTATTCAAGGGCCAGATTTTCCCACCGGCGGCATTCTTTATCGTTTCCGCGATGATGGCAAGGGTGATGATGACATTGATGCGATTGCTCAAGGGTATGCGGTGGGCAAATCGCGCTTGGTCTTGCAGGCCAAGGCCCATTTCGAAGAGATGAGCCGCGGGCGCATGCGCATTGTCATCACCGAGCTACCTTACCAAACCAATAAGGGCACGCTGCTTGAACGCATTGCCGACTTGGTGCGTGATGGCAAAATCGAAGGGATCACCGATCTGCGCGATGAAAGTGATCGCACGGGGATGCGGGTTGTGCTGGAATTGACGCGCAACGTCGATCCCAAAGATATTCTGGCCGATCTCTTCAAATACACCCCGTTGCAACAGACATTTGGGATGCAAATGCTGGCGTTGGTCGATGGCCAACCGCGTACGCTGAGCCTCAAACGTACGCTCCAACTGTTCATCCAACATCGCGAAGAGATTATCCGCCGCCGCTCAGAATTTGATCTGGCGCGAGCGAAAGAACGAGCCCACATTGTGGAAGGCTTGTTGCGGGCGCTGGATATTTTAGATGATGTGATCCGCACGATCCGCAATAGCCAGCGGGTTGATACAGCGCGCAATAACTTGATGACCAACTTCGGTTTTACCGAGATCCAAGCACAGGCTATCTTGGACATGCAGTTGCGCCGTTTGGCCGCCTTGGAACGCAAAAGACTGCAAGATGAATACAAGGATCTGAAAGATCGGATTAAGTATTTAGAAGATCTGTTGGCCCACCCCGAGAAAATTTTGGCCTTAATCAAGGAAGATCTGCTGCTACTCAAAGAAAAATATGGGGATGCGCGCCGCACGCAGATTGTGGAGCGCACCAAAGGCACGTTGACGACCACTGATCTGCTGCCCGACCAACAAGTCTGGATCTCACTCAGCGCGGACGGCGAATTGCGCCGCCAGGATGTGGTTAAACTTACATCGAGTACAATCAAGCAGATTGGCAAACGCAGTGAAGTGGCGTTGATCACAGCTAACACGCGCGATTATCTTTATCTGTTTACCAAAGATGGCCGCTGTAGCCGCGTGGCAATCCACGAAATTCCCCAAGATGGCAGCGCCAAACATCTCGGTGAGTTTTGTAAATTTGGCCGGCGTGATATGGTAACCGCCGCGCTCACCCTGCCACGCGATAAAAATGATCGATCCGGGGGCTATCTTTTCTTTGCCACGGCCCAGGGCAATGTTAAACGGATCACCCTAACCGATTTCTTGGCGGTCGCCCATATCGATCCGACTGTGTTCAGCGTCGATGAGAAAGATCGCCTGACTTCGGCTTTTATGACGCAAGGTGATCAAGAGATCGTGTTGGTTTCGGCAGAAGGCCAAGCGATTCGCTTTCAGGAAGCCGAAGTACGCAGCACAGGCCTGTTAGCGGGTGGGGTTGGCGGCATGAAGCTCAAAAAGGGTGACAGCGTTGTGTATGCCGATATTGTTGAATCCAACGGCGAACTGTTAACCGTCACGACGCAGGGCTATGCCAAACGCTCAGCTTTGCTGGAATATCCTGTCCAAGGGCGTAATGGGGGCGGTGTGGTTACGCATAAGCCAACCCCGCGCACCGGGAATGTCGTCGCTGCGCTGATGCTCAAAGAGACGGCCACTGACGATATGCTGGCTTTTATCACCCGTAAAGGGGTGGCCAGACCGGTGATGCTAAGTGAGATTTCGATCATGGGCCGCGGCGTCCAAGGCAAGCCAGTCATCGAAATCAACGGCAGCGATACAATTGCGGCCATCAAACGTATCCACGAGGCGACATTACCGGCCGTTGGGGTCAAAGAGCTTGATAGTGACGGCGACAAGGGCAAAAACGGCGCGACGCCGGTAAAACCAGCACCCCGTCCCAGCGTTGACGGCGCATCCGGTGTGACGAAACCGACAAAGATTCAGACTACGTTAAAGATGGCGTCGGCAACATCCCCCAAGGTAGAAAAAGTGGCGCAACTTGAGCCAAAAGCAGAAGACAAGTTAGAAAAAGCATCTGCCAGCCTAAAAGTTACCGATAGCGCGCCCGCATCATCACGTCAGAAAACAGACGCGCTGCCCAAATCAGTGGCGGCGAAGTTGGGGGAGCCCGTGGCTACGACGCGTCAAGCGCCAGAAAAATCTTCACAACGGCGCACCGCCATTGGAGGTCAATCCACGCAGCCGGTATCGAGCCCTGTTCAGCGCGATAAAACCGTCGCAACGCAGGTAAAGCCAGAAGAAGACTTAAAAACGCCGCCTAAACCAGCACCAGCCTCACCCCCCGCGCGTACTGGCGCGGTGCAGACCGTTCATCCTGCAGAAATCAAATCAGCAAAACCTGCGCCCGCTAAAAGTGGAAATGACGCCGCGAGCAAGCCTGCCCCGCGCACAAAGCCCGCGCCCGAACCTGCAATGGTCACGCCGATGCGCGAGAAAAAGTCAGCTATAGCGCCGGCAACTCCCCCAACCGACGAGCTGCCACTAGAAAAACGTCTGCCAAGCAAGCCGACCAGGGTGAATGTTAGCAAAGAATTCCCCCAACCCGAGCTAACGCAACCGGCCTTATTTGCTGGGGAAGTGGAAGACAAAACGACTGACGCCCGCACTCGGCAGGCAAAAAAGGTGCAGACTGTGATCAGTGTGCCGCTCAGCCAAGCCGCTAAGAGCAAGAAAGCCAGCTGATTTACTGCCATATTGCGCTATATACGTCACAATTGAAACCGATCTGACTTGACAGATCAAGAATGCCTGGATAAAGTTAAATCTTAATCCAGGCATTCTTGATCTATGGTTAAAACTGGCCGCATGTGCCGAAATGGTGGGGATAGCATGAAAGCAATGGTCTTAGAAGGCGTCAATCAGGCACTGCTGTTGAAAGAAACGCCCGATTTGCAGCCTGGTGAAAATGAGGTTGTCGTCAAATTGGCCGCGGCGGCACTCAATCATCGCGATGTATGGATTCAACAAGGTCTATATGCGGGTTTGAAATTCCCTGTCATTTTAGGTTCGGATGGCGCGGGCGTTGTGACTGAGGTTGGCGCGGGCGTGGATCAAAGCTGGTTGGGCAAGGAAGTGCTGATCTATCCCGGTACGGATTGGGGCGACAACGTACGCGCCCAAAGCCGCCAATTTAAAATCCTGGGCTTGCCTGAAAACGGTACATTTGCGCAATTTGCCAAAGTGCCAGCCGAAAATCTCTTAGAAAAGCCTGGGCATCTATCCTTTGCAGAGGCGGCGACCTTACCCCTCGGCGGATTGACTGCCTTCCGGGCGCTGTTTACGCGCGCCCATTTGCAAGCTGGTGAGCGCGTGCTGATCACAGGGGTTGGGGGTGGGGTGGCAATCCTGGTCTTGCAATTTGCCTTGGCCGCGGGCGCGCAAGTCTACGTAACCTCGGGGACAGACGAGAAAATCGCGCGTGCTCGTCAACTAGGCGCGCTGGGTGGCGTCAATTACCGGGCGCCAGATTGGGATAAACAACTGCGGGCTCAGGTGGCGGGTTTTGATCTCATTGTCGACAGCGCCGGTGGTGAGGGTTT
>JAPLGZ010000730.1 GCA_026389895.1 Chloroflexota bacterium
TGCCCAGAATGTGACCGACTTCTTCCACAGCCAATTAGATGTTGCAACCCCGATGTGGGACTCGCCGGTCCAGGATTTTGCGACAGATCAAATCGGGCGGGCCTTAGAGAATATCTATGCCAAGAAGGCCACCCCCAAAGAGGCGATGGCCGAAGCGCAGAAAGCCTGCCAAGCCGAATTGGATAAACTTCTAAAAGGCGCATAATTGCCCTGAGCCAGCCACGCAGGACAAGCGTTACATAGCGCACGCAGCGGAATACGCTTGTCCTGCGTAACATGCGTTGCTGCGTGGCTGGCTCGCTGTTTTATTGGAATGAGGGGAGATAAATGCGATGACCGCTCTTGCTAGTCGTCCGCAGCCGAAGCAATCGCTGCGCCGGCGCGAAGCCATTGCTGGCTATTTGTTTGTGTTGCCGTGGATTTTGAGTCTGCTGATCTTTACGGCTTATCCGATCCTGGCCAGTTTTTACTTCTCACTGACCGATTATAATGTGCTTGAACCGCCTAAATGGATCGGTATAGAAAACTATCGTACGATGTCAGACATTGACCCATCTTTCTGGACATCGGTCTATAATAGCGCCTATTACGCTTTTATTTCGGTGCCGGTGGGCTTAGTTGTCTCGCTAGGGCTGGCAATGGTGCTCAACATGCGCGCCAAAGGGATCGGACTTTATCGCACCCTCTTTTACCTGCCTTCGCTGGCGCCACCAGTTGCGAGCACAATTATTTTCGTGGTCATGTTCAATTCGCAGGGCGGCCTGGTGAATCAATTACTCGACTTTATTGGCCTGCCCGGTCCCGGCTGGTTCTCGGACCCGCAGTGGGCGAAACTGGGGTTGATTATCCTGAGCCTGTGGAGCGTGGGTGTTGGCACGTTGACTTTCCTGGCCGGGTTGAAAGAGATTCCCCAGTCGTTGCTCGAAGCGGCTGGCATTGATGGCGCAAATGCCTGGCAAAAATTTCGCCATGTGACCTTGCCATTGTTGACGCCGGTTACCTTATTTAATCTAGTCATGGGGGTGATTGGGTCGTTCCAGGTCTTCACCTCGGCCTTTGTGATTGGCGGTACGACTGGGAAACCACTAGAGTCAACGTTGATGTATATGGTGCTCATTTATCGGAACGCCTTTCGCTATTTCAAGATGGGTTATGCCTCAGCGCTTTCGGTCTTGATGTTTCTGGTTATTCTTGTCATCACGTTGTCAATCTTCCGTTCGGCACGGTTGTGGGTTTTCCGAGAAGACGAAGATCTGACTACGTAAATCAGGCTTCATAAGTAGTCGATGTAGCACGTTCATGGATTGAGCGAAGAGAGAAAGAATAATGGCGCAAATTGTACAGACCAGCATCAAAGACCAGACAAAGCCTACACGCACACAAACCGACGTATCAATTGCCTTTATGTTCCCCTTCTACTGGATGCTGATCACGGCGCTCAAAGAGAACACGAAGGTTTTTACCTATCCACTGGAGTGGTTACCCCACCCCCCCCAATGGGATAATTTTTCTAAAGCTGTGAATTATCCTGGCTTTCCCTTCTGGCAATATTTATGGAACAGCACCTACTTCGCCGTGTCAGTCGCCATCGGCACCATGCTCTCTTGCGCTGCCGTCGGGTACGGCTTTGCGCGCCTGCGCTTCCCTGGCCGAGACTTTCTCTTTTATATCACGCTGGCCACCTTGATGATTCCAGGGATTGTCACCTTTATTCCTACGTTTATTCTCTTCAAAACGTTGGGCATGCTTGGATCTTATACACCACTGATCCTGCCAGCCTTCCTGGGCAATGCCTTCTTTATTTTTATGATGCGGCAATTCTTTCAAGGTTTACCTGTAGAATTAGTCGATGCTGCCCGTGTGGACGGCGCGAATGAATTTCGGATCTTCTGGCAGATCATGCTGCCACTCGTGCGGCCAGCGCTGTTGGTGATGATCGTCTTCACCTTTCTGTGGACATGGCATGACTTTTTTGGGCCGCTCGTCTATCTCTCTGATGAGAGCCAATATCCGCTCTCGCTCGGCCTGTTTGCCTTTCGCGCGCAACGTACGACCGAATGGAGCTTATTAATGGCTGCTTCCACATTGGTCACGTTGCCTTTGGTGCTGATCTTCTTCTTTGCCCAACGCTATTTTCTGGAAGGGATCAAACTGACCGGCATTAAGGGCTAACGATAGCTTATCCTCCCTTTGAATGGCTGAAGACTCTACCCGCCGGCGCTCTGTAGCTTATACAGGGGCGCCCAGCTTTAAACGCGTCGTTTTTTTTAGATCGCAAGCATTGTAACAGACATTTTTAGCCCGATCATGTAGACTGCTGTCGGAGAAAAATCATGAGGATTTGCTCTGACCAGTGGCGATTGGGCGCTTTGTCGCGAATTCGGTATACTTGGGGCTGTGGTCACAAGGCCACGGAGGGGCAAAAATATAATCCTACTACATCAGGTTAGGAGTTTGATATGCAGGAAAAACAGACATTTACCATCCAATCACTCGTCATCACGCTGATTTTGAACGCGATCTTGCTAGGCACCGTTTTTTATCTGGCTGGTGGCGTTTGGAACAACCAGTGGACGATCATTCTGGTTGTTGGCCTGGTGATTACATTGGTGCTTTGGGGAATTTTGCAATTCATCGGCCGGCGTCTGCTTGATAGCGTCGCCATGAGTGCTGCCACAGCCGAAGCCGCCCGTATCCGAGAAGCCAAAGCCAAGGAGCCACCCCCCGTGCAACGCCCAGCTGTTGCGCCTAAGCCAGCCGAACCACCGCCCCCACCGTCGAACGCACCAGCTATCCAAATCTTGGCGATTCTGCAACGCCAAGGCCGCTTGATCGACTTTTTGCAAGAAGATCTCGGCGCCTATGCCGATGACCAGATCGGTGCCGCGGTGCGCAGCATTCACGAAGGTTGTAAACAAGCGCTCGTGGAACATGTCACGCTGGAACCGATCTATCAGGAACCCGAAGGCAGCCCGGTCGTGTTGCAACCTGGTTTCGACACCCATGCGGTTCGTCTGCTGGGCAATGTTGTGGGCAATCCGCCTTTTCGCGGCGAATTGCGCCATCGCGGCTGGCGTGTGGCGAAGATCAATCTGCCCCAGCGTGTCGATGGCCAGGCGCAGGAGATGATTGTCGCGCCGGCTGAGATTGAAGTGAATGGATGAATCATGAACAGCAAATAATTAATAGTGAATAATTAACAATTAATAATTAACGAGCCTACATGGTCAACGAAGTTTCTTCATTAGTTATTAGTTATTGATTATTAATTATTCTCCCTGCTTTTATAATTACAAGGAGAACAATCTTGACTGATCCCAAATTCATAATCGG
>JAPLGZ010000824.1 GCA_026389895.1 Chloroflexota bacterium
GAGCCGCCATAGAACTCGGCCAATCGCCGCGCCAGGGTCAGACCAAGGCCGGCTCCTTGCTGTTCATAGGTTTGGCGCTCAAACTGGATATAGGCATCAATCTGGGCGATGTTTTCTGGTGTCAGACCGCGGCCTTGGTCAGAGACGACTACAACGTACTTGTCCATCTGCCGTTCACCGCTCACCCGCACTGGCGTCGGTGTTTCGGAGAATTTGAAGGCATTGTCCACCAATTCATGCACAATTTTTGACAGGTGATCACCAGTCATCCGCACAACCCCAGGCCGCAAGTCTAGGCTCAGATCGTCTAAGCGTTTGTACGTCTGAGCAATTTCCTCACTCGTATCTTGAATGATGGTGGCAACCGGTACAGGGACCAGGCCTGTGGTAGAGCTATTCGTGTACGGATCGGTAGCCGCGATGACAAGTTGCGCGTACAGCAGATGGTTTTGAATCAGACGGTACAATTGTCGTCCACTGTCAGTAATGATCTCGGCATAGTCGACGATGTCAGCATGGGTAAGGGACTCCGCGTTCTGGCTGAGCAGCTCACCAATCCCCAAGATGCCGACCAATGGTGTGCGTAGCTCATGGGGAAGCATATGGAGCAAATGATGACGTAGCTCTCGCCCCTTCTTGTCACTATCCTGGATAAACAGATCACGGCGGATTAGGCGAGTCCGGATTGTGCTCAATAACTCTTCTCGTCCAAACGGTTTGGTAATATAATCGTCGGCGCCCAATTGCATGCCATAGCGAATGTCAGCTTTTTCTTGCTTCGCCGTCATAAAGATGAACGGAATAAGGGCGGTCCGCGGCTGGATGCGCAACTCTGCCAACACATGATAGCCATCCTTTTCCGGCATCATAATATCAGACAGGATGAGATCTGGGATCTGCTGTAGCGCAATTTCGACCCCTTCACGCCCATTGGCTGCGCCGAGTGCTTCATACTCTTCTAAGCTGAGCCAAGTCAGAACTTCTTTGCGAATCATCGAATTATCTTCAATTACCAAGATTTTTGTCATCGTCTTTTTCTCCAGCAGTCACGAGGGGCAAATTGACAGTAAAGGTTGTCCCAACGCCTACTTGGCTCTCAACCGTGATCGTACCGCCATGTCGTTCAACGGCTTCCTTCGTGATCGCCAAACCCAGCCCGGTGCCAGCAATGACGCCAACGTTGGCGGCGCGATGAAAGGGTTGAAACAGATGTTTTAAGTCCGCAGTTGGAATGCCGATCCCCTGGTCGCTCACCTGGAAGACGATCATGGAACTGGTGGTCTGTAGATTCACCTGAACAGGCTTAGCTTCGGGTGAATATTTGAGGGCGTTTGACACCAAGTTGGTGATAAGCTGACGCATGAGTTTTTTGTCCAGGTTCATTTCCCCGATGACGTCATTGCTGGTATACGATAAACGAGGGGGACCATCCAGAGGATTCTGCAATTCGTCCAAAATGCTGCGGCAGAGGGCATCGAGATTTAGCTGGACCGGGTTGAATTCAGCCCGGCGCGCTTGGAGGCGTGCCAACTGCAACACATCTTCCATGATCGTCTTAAGATAGCCCACTTGTTCTTGAATATGGCCGAGACGTTCCTCAATCTGCTCATCCGCCAGTTTATGGCGATAGGCGCGCAGTGTTTCGGGCAAGGGCCTGTTTCAAGGCTTCTTCAGTCTGCTTACGGGCGGTGATGTCGGAAGAGACCACCAGTAAATGATCCGGCTGGCCTGTTGCCTGTTTAAGCGAGAGTTTGGTGGTTTGATAGTGGCGCCCCAGGATTGTCTGTTCGGGAATAAACATAGGCTGTCCGCTGTCCAACACTTCCCGATCTTTTTGGCGGAAGAAAGCGACTTCGTCCAGATTAGGATTCAGGTCGGCATCTGTCTTGCCCAGCATCGCCGCTGGCGTGATCCCATAGAGATGCGCCGTGGCCTCATTTGCCAGTTGAAAATACCCGGCGCGGTCTTTGACTGCGATCAAATTGGGGACACTATCGATAACCAGTTGCAAGAAATCACGTTGCGTGCGCAGGGCTTCGGCCGCGCGTTTGCGTTCGCTGATATCCAAGATAAAGCTCATCATCATCAAGCCGGTTGATGTTGCAACATAACTCAATTCAATTTCAACGGGAAATTCGTGGCCGTCTTTGCGTCTGGCGTACAAGGCCTGCTCACCGCCCATCCGGCGCATGCGTGGTGCAGAAAGATCCATGGCCCGGTTGGCCGCATGTTGCACACGGACAGTGGCGGGAACAAGCAGATCCACCGACTGCGCCATCAATTCATCGCCCGAATAGCCAAAAAGCTCTTCGGTGCAGTGATTGACCAGCGTGATCCGTCCACTCGCGTCAGAGATAATAATCGCCAACGGGGCGGCTTCGACCAGCAGCCGGAATTTTTCCTCGCTTTTGCGCAGGGCAGCTTCCAGTTGTTTGCGCCCGAGTAAGGTGCCAACGGTTAAGCTATAGAGCGGCAAAATATCTAGCAGCGGTTTTGATAGAGGCCGCTGGTGAACGCCATTGTCCGCCGTCAGCCAGCCCAAGCTTTGTTGGCCATTCCATAAAGCGGCGGCGGCGTTCCAGCCAACCCCGATCAGTTCCCCATTGCTGAATAACTGGGCCTCGGCGTCGAAGGTAAAATGCTCGGGGCTTTCTAGGGCGCGTTGCAGAATGCTGGTGAGATTGGCCGGATTAAACTGGAGTTGATGCTCGGCAACGACCCGCCCTTGGGCATCTGTGCCATAGGTGCCCAAAGCCAGTCCCCGCTCGGCATCGTAAAAGAGCAATCCTAACCGCTCGAACCCCAACCGCTCTAAGCCCAGCTCAACCACGCACCGATAAAAATCGTCCAACTGGTCGATGGCCGTCAACTCAATCGTGATTTCATGCAAGGTCTTTAGGTATTGGTGGAACGCGCGCTCTTCCTCAAATTTTGTATGCAAGATCTCTTCGGCACGCTTACGTTCGCTAATATCGCGCGCCGAGGCAACAAATTCTAGCACCTCACCGGTTTCTGGCGAACAGATGGCGACGGTTTTGGTTTCCAGCCAGACATAATGGCCATCTTTATGCTGCCGCCGATAGACCAAGAGTGAGGAAGAAAAACGGTGATCAAGCCCATTCCGATGCGCTTCTTGAACTAACGCTTGATCTTCGGGGTGGACAAAGGGGTACCCCCATTGGCCCACCAATTCTTCCGGTTCATAGCCAAGCACCGTTCGAGTGGATGGTGAGACGTAGATATATTCGCCGCGCGGATTCATCCGTGTGACCCAGTCGGTGACATTGTCGGCCAAGAGCCGGTAGCGAGCTTCGCTGAGTTGTAATGCTTCGTGCGCCTGTTTTTGCGCCGTAATGTCATGGTTGATGGCGACAAGACCGTAGGCGATCTCATACTCATCCTTGAGGATGGTAACAGAGGCCAGGATATTAAGTTCCATGCCATCTTTACGGCGTTGAACCACCTCTCCTTGCCAGTAACCCTGTTGAAAGAGCTCTTTGAATTCGCGTCTGGGCAACTCATCTGACGCATAGCGAGTCTGCAAGACTTCTGAGACCGTTTTGCCCATAACCTCCACGGCCTGCCAACCATAGATAGCTGTTGCTGCACGATTCCAACTTTGAATCCGGCTCTCCATATCGGTAGCAATCACCGCATCGCTGACATTTTCCTGTAGGCTGGCATAGTAGCGCAATTGGCGTTCGCGCTGTTTGTGCTCCCCTAAATCGAGCACAGAGCCCAAAATCCGCGTAGCCACGCCGTGTGTATTACGCGTGATGGTGGCACGATCTAAGATTTCGGCATAAGTGCCATCTATCTGCCGGTAGCGATATTCTTCACTCCAGGTGGTGTTGCTATCGGCAATCGCGGCATGAAAGCTATCAATCACACGCGTGCGATCTTCCGGATGGATCCGCTCATTCCAATAGCGCCAAACATCTTGTCCGTCTAATTCCTCTTTACCAAAACGCCGTAGATAGGTCTCACTGCGCCATACCTCGCGCGTCATGAGATTGCAGTCCCAAATCGCATCGCCACTTGCCTGGATGGCCATTGCCCAACGTTCTTCACTTTCGCGAATGGTGGCTTCTGCTTGCCAAAGCCGCAACAAGGCCTTGACATTGGCCAGCAACTCTTCGGCTTCAATCGGCTCCGAAATGTAAGCGTCGGCGCCCCCTTCCAGGGCGCGCACGCGATCAGTTTTGTCAATATAAGCCGCAGAGATGTGTAACACCATGGGTTGGGCCACCGAGGGCATCGCCTTGATGCGGCGACAGACCTCAAAACCGTGCATATCCGGCAATTTGACATCCAGCAAAACCAGTTGGGGATTGGCTTCTTGCACCAACCGTAAGGCTTCGCGGCCAGTCTGCGCTTCCAATACTCGATAGTTCGCACGGCGTAAGATGCGGCTTTTTGTATAGAGACCACTCTCGTTATCATCTACATTCAGAATCGTAATTTTACTTGTGTCGACCATCGTCGTTCCTCGGTCACCGTCATCCGGAAAAGAGCATGCATCTCCGCCAAAGCCCGCCACCCTAGCGCGAACCAGCGATTCTTGCGTCTATATTTAGCTGTTACTGAGCTTTAATGAAGAAATTTTGAATTAATTTTTCGAAAAGAGTTCTTGGAAATCTATCCACATGAAATGATTTCCTTTCTTTTTCCTTACATAATTATCTACGATGATTCCCCTACACACAAATTTAAGCTGGGTCAGCGGGCGATGGCGTTTCCGTCATGTCTATTGATTGCAAAAGTTGGTATTTTGGAGGGTATAGAAGAGTGGCCGGTTTTCTGCAGCAGAGCAAGCCAGGCCACTTTTGAGAGGATGGATGAGGAAAGGAGAGAGCCTGTTTAAAAAGTTTGGTGGGTAATATGCGTGCCTAATTTGGAATGACCTGCGCATGGCACGGAACGCTACACACTGATTGTTTCATGCCGCGCCGGCGGATCGGGAATTTCAAGCTCAAGCATTGCCGAACTGAGCGATTTGCCGTGCGCATCGAGCGCCAGCGATCGCGTGACGCCGCCGCCGAGCGCGTCGAACAGCACAAAATTTAAGGCGCCCAGTTTTGGTAACTCATAGCGGATCACATCACCCTGCACCAGACCTTGAAAATGATCCTTCACGCGTGCGGCGGTGACATAGTGGCACAGATGTTCATAATCTTTCGGGTCATAAGCAATGACAGAGATATTGGAGGTGTTGCCTTTGTCGCCCGCGCGCGAATGGGCCAACATGCGCAATTTCATTTTAAGCCTCTGTAAACTGAATGGATGGTTGCACCAGCGCTTCTGGCAGGAGAACAGATTGCACAGCCAGCACCTCGCGCGCCGCTTTAAAAGCGCCACCCCCACCGGCTGGGCCGTTGGTATAAAGCGTTTCGACCTCGTTGCCGATGCGGATGGCTTCTGCCAACGAAGTGGTTCGCCCGACAACACGCAGACGGACTTCATAGGGTTCAGTCTCGGTGATGCGTTCTGTACCATGCAAGGCATTGAGGCCGATCAAATCGAAATGGGACTCATGCATCTGAACCTGGGTCAACTGCAAACGTTCACGCACAATGTCCAGCGCCAATTGGCCACGCGCCCGCGCGCCAGCCCCCGCGTAGGAGAGTTGACCTTCGCCAATATAACCGTCCACATAACCAATAGAAACCTTCAACGCACCCGTCTTCGGCTTGCCGCGTCCACCAGTGACGCGCACTCGATCCCTGGCAAGCTCTTCGACGGTCACTTGTGAAAAGTCGGCCACGACATCCGGTTGGAAATAAGCGTTGGGATCGTGAATTTCGTAGAGCAGTTGCTCCTTACAGGTGGCGCTTGTCACTTGACCACCCGAGCCGGCCACCTTGGTAACGATCAGATCGCCCTGTTCGTTGACTTCACCAATCGGGAAGCCCAGGCGCGCCAGATTCGCGACATCTTTAAAGCCAGGATCAGCAAAATAACCGCCCGTAATCTGACCAGCGCATTCTAATAAATGGCCCACGACCGTGCCTTGACCGAGGCGGTCCCAATCATCCATAGCCCAGCCGAATTCATGGATCAGCGGCGCCAGAAACAACGCCGGGTCGGCAACACGCCCCGTGATCACGAGTTCCGCGCCGGCGGCGAGGGCAGCGACGATAGGTGCAACGCCGAGATAAGCATTGGCGGAGATGATACGATTGGCCAGATCAGCCACCAGGTCGCCAGTTTCCTCAAGCCGATAATGCCCGCGCTGCACGGCGGTGAGCACGTCATCACCGGTGATAGCCGCAATTTTCAACCCGGCAAGCCCAAGGGATCGGGCGATTGCGGCGGCTTTGCGCACAGCGGCCTCTGGGTTGGCTGCGCCCATATTGGTGATCACTTTGATGCCCTTTGCACGGCAGGCGGGCAGCACGGCGCGCAGGCGTGCTTCTAGCAATGGGTCATAACCGCTTTCCGGATGCTGGCGCTTGGCCTGTTGCGCCAGCGCAATCGTGCGTTCGGCAAGGCATTCGAAGACAAGGTAATGGAGAGCCCCCTGCTCCGCTAGCTCGACGGCAGGCTCAATACGATCGCCAGAATAGCCAGCACCGGCGCCGATGCGGATCGTTTTCATGGCATACTCAGTTCATCCATATCACACGTCTAAGCCTTCACGCCCTAACAATCCTAAAGCCATCGACAATTCACCACGATGATGGATCTCATGCTCAAGCACATGCCAAATCACCCAGCCAACTGTAAAGTGTTCGCCGCGCGGGGATTGGCAATTATCAGCCAGATTGTGCTCATCTAAACGTTCTAACAAAGCGAGTGTGCGCTGGTGGGTTTGGTCTAACGTTTGCCGAATCGTTGCCTTGGTCGGTTGCTCAACGAATTCATAGACAAATTCGGGGTCGCGGTTAGGTTGCACCACCACATGCAACCAATAATATTCACAGTCTGCAATATGCAGCATCGCCTTTCCAACCGGCCAGGCACCTGGATAGGGTGCATAGGTAAGTTCAGCTTCACTGAATTTATCTATCGTGGCCAATAAATCGGCGCGTATTTGTGCCCAATGGGCAAACATTTGACTAAGTTGCACGGTTGCTCCTTCATCTGTTCGTTTATGCGTCGGCAGGCAGCACCATGCCATTGACAAAGCCGCCATCGACGCGCAATGTGGCGCCGGTGATGTAATCCGCATCGTCACTCACCAAAAAGGCGACGGCTTTGGCGATGTCTTCGGGCGTGCCCAAGCGTTTCCAAGGGATCTGTTTGGCACTGGCGCGCAGCTCTTCATCGGTGGAAAAATTGCGCTCGCCAGGCGTATCAATCCAGCCGGGATTCACGACATTGATATTGATCCGCTGGGGCGCTAATTCAACCGACAGCGTGCGTGTCAGATGATTGATCGCCGACTTGGCCATTTCATAGGGCGCACAATTGGCAAAGGCGACATCGTTGTGCACCGAGCCGATGACAAGAATTTTGCCGCCCTTGCCCTGTTTGGTCATCTGTTGCGCGGCCAGCTGGCAGGTGTGAAAGACGCCAAATTGGCAGACTTCGATGGTGCGCAATGCCTCTGCCCACTCAATCGTCAAGATGGGCTTGCGGATCGACATGCCAGCATTGGCAACGGCAATATCGATATGACCGAAGTGCGCCACAGCCGTCGCAAATAGGCGCTCCATCTCGTCCCGTTTACTCACGTCGGCCGGCACGACAAGCGCACGCTGACCCATTTTTTCGACTGCTTGCGCGGTGATCTGGGCGTCTTCGGAGTCAACGCGGTCATTCACTACAATATCAGCGCCGGCTTGCGCTAGGTGCAACGCAATCCCGCGCCCAATCCCCCGCCCTGATCCGGTGATCAAGGCGACTTTTCCTTCAAAACGTTTCAAGAGTCTCCTCCTCTTTGAGTCTTACGTCGACGGCGCTGCCGAAATTTATGTTTAGTTTGGCAGCGCCGTCGATGTGAGACAAGCATTAAAATTGTTTCTGATATTCAGCGACGCGTTTTGCTATGCCGGCGACGGGTGCGGTCCAAATCCGCTCACGATTGCGCGCCAGGTAGTCGCACAATTCATCTAAATCACTGCTGGCTACATGCAGATGACCGTCGTTGACGCCGTGGAATGTCAAAATTGTCCAGCGCCCTTGCGCCGCCGCCTGCTCGGCCAGACCGACTAATTCTGCGCCCGTCATGCGTTCACATGGGGTTGACCAAAGATACCAAAGATCACAATACCGCGGGTCATTGGGGCGCTCCCCTTTGCCACGACCGGCGACACAATGTTTCGCCACCACCGGCACATATGAAGGCAAAATTCTTAGAGCAAGGGTGATTGATCGTATGGTTGCCGATCTCATGGCCAGACTGTGCAGCGGTGCGCCACGGGATCAATTGCTCTTTATAGTTATCGCGGGGGTTCACATAAAATGTCGCCTGCAACCCATATTTGTCTAACATCGGGATGGCCAGCTTTAACTGCGATTCGACGCCATCATCGAAGCTCAACGAAATGGCGCCCTGGCAATTATTCAGCCAGGGCGAGGTGGATGTGGACATGTGAATGGCTCCTTACTTGTACTTATGCGAAAGGTAAATAGTAAAAAATGGCGCTTTGCCAGCTTCTTAACTATTATACTTTACCCGCACGAGACGTGCCAGCATCTTTGACCACCACCAAATAAATCGGCCATTTGGCGGATTTAAGTTATCTGATTCGTCGCATATACTAACAATATTGTAAATCAACCTACGTATATTTTACATTCTATTCTTTTGTATATATTCTTTCATACATATTCTTTTATAAATTCATAACTCTGTAAACTTCGTTTTGCGGTGCCTTCCGTAGGTTATGTTTGTTACTGACAAGCGATGTAAAGCCGACTCGGGGCTGGATTAAAAGACCGGTCGGCAATGCTTGTCCAGTTAAAACCGGACCTACGAAGGACCGGATATTTACTTTATAGGGTAGCCAGACAGCGCAACAATTTATCAACTATAGTATCTTCATTTTACTTGTGGAGGGGAATCAACATGCCTATTTTGTCTCATCTTTCGCGCCGTAATTTTTTACAAACGTCCGGGCTGGTTGCGCTTGGCGCCTCTTTAGCCGCTTGTGTCCCCATCAGCGCGAAGCCGATGGCCGCCGTTGGCCCCGCGCCCGAAGCCGCGGTGGCAGATGCCGACGGCGCATTGGCACGTTTGATGGAAGGCAACCAACGCTATGCGGCCAACAAATCAATTGATATCGATGAAGGTGAAAGTCGTCGCATCGAAGTAGCCAAAGCCCAACATCCATTTGCCACGATCTTCAGCTGTGTCGATTCGCGTGTTCCCCCCGAACTGGTCTTTGACCGAGGGCTGGGTGACCTATTTGTCATTCGCACGGCGGGCCATGTGATCGACAATGCCGTGCTTGGCAGCTTAGAATTTGGGGTGGCCGAGTTAAATATTCCCCTGCTTATGGTGCTGGGGCATGAAAAATGCGGCGCGGTGAAAGCAACGATTGAGACGCTAGAAAGTCATGGCAAAGCGCCCGCCCATATCGAGGCCTTGGTCGAAGGAATCACCCCAGCGGTTGAACAGGCCAAAACGAAGGCCGGCGATCTGCTCGACAATGCCGTGCGAGAGAACGTGACTTTAATTGTCGCTCAGCTCCAGAAATCGGAGATCATGGCCGAGGCGATTGCCAAAGGGGCGCTTAAAATTGTGGGTGGCCGCTATGACCTAGACAGCGGCGTAGTCGAAATGCTCTAAGCGTGAGCAGGCCGCGCGTTATAGAAAATTTATTAAAAGCGAGCAAAGTGTAGAAGTCAGGTGTACCTGACTTCTACACTTTGCTCGCTTTTGCGTAATGGCTAAGTAACGGCTAAGTATTGAGATCTTGGCTGATGATCCGTTCTGGTGTGACCACAATCAAGATGCTTGCGCGCTCGCGCACAGAGGCATAATAGCGTTGCGCCTCCGCTTCGGTCTCATAATAATGCTGGATAATCCGCCAGCGCATGGCCTCTTGCGCGGGATCGTCCGTTTCGAGCAAAGTCGCTTTCCCCTGAATAATCACATATCGGGCATCAGGGTGACCACCGTCAATGCAGACGCTGAGGCGTGAATCACGCCGTAAATGGCGCGCTTTGGCGGTGCTGGCCGATACACTGATATAGAGCGTATTATTTTCGTAAATATACCAGACCGGGCTAAGTTGCGGCGGGCCATCTGGCGCATTGGTGGCAACGATCGCATGGCGTGGGGGTGCTAAAAACGCTTCCATTTGAACTTGAGTCATCGCTGACATGGGTTAGATCTCCTTGTTGGGTGAATTTTAGGAACCCTGCCTTTCACTGAAAGCAGGTGAGTTCCCTTATTTTACCGCATAATTATCACTATGCAGGGCAAAAGTGCAGGCGTGGTGATTGAAATCGCGCGCTACGACTTAAGGTCATTAACCAAATAAAGCGGTAACGGGTCAGCCAACCGGCTTCAGGAGCCCCCCGGGCGCGGTTTCACCTAGCAGGCGGCGAATTCATTCGATGCGGCACGCTGCCTTCGTTTCTACCAGAGCCGTGCCGGGGCCATATCTGGGGCCACTTGCACGATATACGCCACCACGATATACTTCATTGCGTCCAATAAAGATCAATTTTCCTGGTAGATAAGCTGTGGCAAGCCCGGCCAGTATGCTAGGCAAAGAACAGAGGAGAGCTATGCTTCGTTTAGGATTGATTGGCTGTGGCGGGATGGGCGATGTGCATCGCCAAGCGATCGAACAGCTCCAAGGCCGCGCCGCATTCACCGCCGCCGTCGATTTAGACCTGGCACGCGCCACTGCCACCGCGGCGCACCTGGGATGCAGCACGGTAGCGACGGACTATCGCGAGATATTACCGGCTATCGATGCGGCCATTGTCGCGGTTCCCCATCATCTGCACCATCAAATTGGCCTGGATCTGCTGACTGCGGGCAAACATCTGTTGATGGAAAAGCCGCTGGCGAACTCCGAAAACGAATGCCTCGATCTGATCCAGACAGCGCAAGCAGTTGATCGCACCTTGATGGTGGCCTATTGTATGCGTTTTCACCCAGTCATCGTTGAGATGGAGCGGCTCCTCAAAGCCAAGACCTATGGGGAACTCTTCCAACTGTCGATTTGGACCGAGCAACACACTCAGGGCGAACCGGGTAGTTGGATGCACCAGAAGGCGACACTGGGGGGCGGCCAACTGTTCAGCCACGGCTGTCACTATATCGATATTTTGCTGGCCTGGCTGGGAGATCCAGTCATTGGAACGCATATGGGCACACGGGTAGGCACGCCCTGGCTAGAAGGCGAAGGCACGTCCAATGTGACGATGAAGTTCGCGAACGGCGCCCTGGGTTACCATTTTGGCACATGGGGCGCCAGAGGCACGCGCCTCCAGTATTCGTTCCATGCGCATTGCACGGCCGGGATGCTGGAAGGGCAAATCACACAGGGGCTGCTCCTCTTCCACGCTGGAGCAGCCGAAGACAAAACGGGGACAGAGACCTTGCTTTTTACCGCGCCACCGGGCAAACATGTCCACAACGAATTATTTCATTTTGTCGAATGCCTAGAGAGCGGCCAACGACCGCTCACCGATGGGGTGCGCAGCTTACAAAGTTTACGGGTGATCTGGAAGCTATATGCCGCTGAAGAGCAAGGAGTTGTCGCAGATCTGCGCGGGTTGGGTATCGAATAGCGATCCAAGGAAAACAAGATGGCGAACTTAACCGATCTCCACAACCTTGCGCTCTCACTCCCAGAGACAAGCCAGGCCGAAGAGCAAATTGCCTATGCGGTGCTCAATAAAGGAAAACCGAAGGGCTTCGCCTGGGTGTGGATGGAGCGGGTTGATCCCAAGAAGGCGCGCATGCCCAATCTAGATGTGATCGCGGTTCGGGTGCGCGATCTTCATGAAAAAGAAGCCCTTGTCGCGATCTACCCAGAGAAATTCTTTACGGAACCCCACTACAACAACTTTCCGGCCATTCTCGTGCAACTCGCCGCCGTCGAGGTGGATGAGCTACAAACATTGCTCACCAATGCTTGGCGATGTCAGGCGCCAGCCGCGCTGGTAAAGCATTTTGACAACGCAACTCTTGGTGGAACAGAGTGAGAAGACAAATAGACCTCCGCTGGTAAACAAGTAACACAACAACCTACATGATTTTGCTGATCAGAATGGAGCTCACATGGAAAACTTGATCAACTTCACCGAACAGCTCATTGGCGGGGGGCATTTCTACGCCTATGGGATCGCGGCGGTAGACTTGACCGGTAATGGCGTGCCGGATCTGATCTCTGCCGATAAGAGTGTGGGACTATATTGGTACGAAAATGATGGGCAGGGCAATTTTACGCGCCATATCATTCACGAACGGGCGGATGAATGGCTAGAGCGCCACGTGATTGCGGACATCAACGGTGATGGGCGCCCCGAGATTGTGATTGTCGATAATATTAACGGTAGCCTGCTTTACTTCGCCTTTGAGGGTGATCCGCGTGACCGCCATAACTGGCGCCATCACTACATCACGGAAGGCGAGTTGCCGGGCGCTTATGAAGTGACAGTGGCCGACTTTGACGGGGATGGCGACTTGGATGTGGCGGCATCCAGTTGGCGAAAAGGTAATCAATTTGCCTGGTTCGAACAGCGCGACGGTCAATGGATCAAGCACCTGATTGAAGAGAACATTGCCGAAACCCGCACCATGTGTGCCGCTGATTTTGACGGTGATGGCAAAATCGACCTGCTAGGCACCGCACGGGTAGGCAATCAGGTGGTCTGGTACGAGAATCCGGGCGATCCGGTCAACCAACCCTGGCGCAAGCATATCATCGATGTCGCCCCTCAGCCCACGCATGGCCATCCTGTGGATATGGATGGCGACGGTGATGTGGATGTGATCATGGCATTGGGTATGTCTCCGCCACAAGACCCCTGTGATTTAAAAGATCAGCAGATCGTCTGGTATGAGAATACGGGGGATCCGACCCAGACGCCGTGGCCGAAACATATCATCTGTGACTGTCTGCCCAATGCGTTCGAGGCAATTGCCGCGGACTTGGACAATGATGGGCAGATGGAAGTGGTGGGTGTAGGTTGGGACAAAACGGGGCGAGTCGCCCTGTTTAAGCACCGCGGGGATCCGCGTGGTCCCTGGGATATGCAAATCCTCAAGGACGGCTGGACGCGGGCCAATCAGGTGATTGCCGTCGATCTGGACGGGGATGGCCGGTTGGACCTGGTCGCTTCGGCCGAGCAGAACAGCAACGAAGTACGCTGGTGGCACAACGAAGGATGAGCGTAAGGGTGTGATCGTTCCTGGCATCAGTGCGTTTCAACGTCGCTTTTTGTAGCAGACAGCGCCTTCATGCACCGGAACCTCTACCGCCTTTTGTCGCCGGCTCCCTATCGAGCAACCGTTCTTCGTAAATGCGGCGTACGGTCGCTTCGATCTCCGGCTCGCGCACACTTAGATCAACAATGCGATATTGGGCCGAGACGCGCCCGATCAACTCAGAAGCGCTGACGACTTTACGATCAAACTGATAGGTGACGCGTAGGCCGTTGTGCGCCAGAACCTCGGCCCCTTCAACGACCACCGTGGGATAAGCTTCGGCCAAATCGACCACTAATTCGCGTTTGCCACCAAAACGATCTTGCAACGTTTGCAGCGCCCCGTCAAACAACAATCGCCCATGATCGATGATCATCACGCGCTTACAGAGCTTTTCGACATCCGACAGATCATGCGTGGTCAATAAGACGGTGGTGCTGCGTTCTTGATTAATATGCGCAATAAATTGGCGAATACGCTGTTTGGCCACCACATCCAGACCAATCGTCGGCTCGTCGAGGAAGAGCAAAACGGGGTCATGCAACATGGCGGCGCACAAATCGGCGCGCATCCGTTGGCCCAGTGACAGCGACCGCACAGGCGAATTTAAAAAAGGTTCTAGCTCCAATAATTCGCGAAACTCAGCAAAATTTCGGCGAAAGCGCGGCTCGGGAATGCGATAAATATGTTGCAATAATTTCAACGACTCGATCACCGGCAAATCCCACCACAGCGTCGTGCGTTGGCCGAAGACCGCGCCAATACTCGCGACATATTTTTCGCGTTCGCGCCAGGGCACCGCGCCATTGACCTGTAACTCACCACTTGATGGCACCAACAACCCCGTGAGCATCTTGATCGTGGTAGATTTTCCGGCGCCATTGGGTCCTAAATAGCCAACCAGTTCGCCCCGTTGCACAGTAAAACTAATATCATCGACGGCGCGCACGACAGTTTGGGTTGGTTTGATCAGACCGCGTAAGGCGCCAAACCAACCCTGTTGGCGTTGATTGATCGAGAAGTATTTTTGGAGGTTATTGACGGTAATCATAGTGGCAGAATGGTTAATGCTGAATCATTCATTTTTATGAGCATCAGGCTCACGTGCCTGTGCTTTGGTAATGGCGCAGGCCAAAGCGCCAGAAAATCAAGGCGGCCCCTAAAAGGCCAATGCCAATCAATGGTGCGACAAAAGGCATGATCGTTGGCAGGCCAAATGGGTCCGGTTTATTGAGAAAATAGAGTGCCGGATAGTAGTTGAGAAAGAGTGCTGGCACGATATACATAAACGTGCGGCGCAACCAATCGGGGTAAATGTGCGCTGGATAGGAGAGCATTTCACTGCCGCCATAGGTGAGAATATTGATCGCTTCAATCGAATCGACCGTCCAAAACGTGATGGTCGCGCCGACAATAAACAATCCGCCAAAAAAGCAGACCAAGCCGATCACCACGCAGGGCAGATAAAGCAGTTTGCCAAGCGTCCAGTCAATGTGGGCCAATTTGAGCGCCAGGGCAAATATAATGAAACCCTCGCAGATGCGCCCTAGCCGCCGCAGCACAAAATCATCACCCAACACTTGAATCGTAATGTTCACGGGACGCAACAATAATTGGTCCAAAGTACCCTGGCGGATCCGCCGCCCAAAGTTAATCGGATCAAAACCGCTAAAAATCATATCCATCAGGCCAAAAGAGACTTCGACAATTGCCCACAAAAAGGCTACTTGACCCAATGTCCAACCGGCCAAATTGCCAAAGCGGGCAAAGACCAGGGCCAACGAAACAAAAAACATCGACATTGTAATCGCGACCGAGAGCACATCGAGCAGAAAACTGGCGCGATATTGCACTTGCGCCCGCATTTGGATCGCAACCAGACGCCGGTAGATATCGAGCGTAAAGCGCAGCGTTTGGATATATCGTCTGCTCATCGTCGCCACAGGATTAAGTTGGTTAAAATTTTTCATTTCGTTTACCCACCTTGCACCACGAGGTGACGCACGCCGCTGCGCAGAATCGCCTGACAGAGGAGCGTTAGACCAACCGCCCAGAAAATTTGGGACGCGAGGGCTTGCCACAAAGCCGCGCCAGTCAACAGGCCCAGATAAATTTCGATATTGGTGTTGACCATCGACGGGAAGGGGGTGAAGTTACACAGCGTGATAAACCAGGCAGGAAAAAAACGGAGCGGCATGAAAAAACCTGACAGCACCCAGGCGATGCCAAAAGCAAAACGGCCCACACCTTTGGCATTCGGCGTCCAAAAGGCGGCGAGATTGACCAGAAAGCGCCAGGCAAAACTCACAAACCAACTTAGGCAGAGCGAGGCGGTCAGCGCCAGTCCTTGTTCGATGCCGTGCGGCAGGGTAATGTCATAGATCAACCGATAAAGCAGCATAATTGTGACACCGCGCAAAAAGAAAGCCACCAGCGCGCGCCCCAGATCCTGGGCCAACCAAAAACGAAAGTAGCTCAAAGGCTTTAATAGATCGGCTGCGACTTCACCACTCGCAATCGAATTCATCAAATCATACCAACCAAAAATGCTCAAATAGGCGATAATGCCTTGGGTTAACGCCGTGTAGGTGATCGCGTCGCGGATTGACAGACCAGCCACTTCCGTGCGGGTTCCGTATAAGGCGACTAAGACCGAAGCGCGCAGGATGCCAAAGAAAAGATTCGTCGCTAATCCCGCCAGCAAGGCAGCACGATAGGTGAGCTGGCGCTGAAAAGAAAGTTTGGTCAGTTCCCAAAAAAGGCGCATAGGTGTTGGATCGCGGGATGAGTGATAAGATGATCAGTGACGTGTGACAAGGATGAGTGATGTAAGGGTCGGTGGTCACGCATCAGGGTTTTTATACAGCGACCAGTAATTGTAACACAATTCGACGTTTCGTAAATTTTTGGTGCAGCCAATTTTAGTCATAAATAGGATTTGGCGACTGAGATCCTTGACATTTAGTCGCTGAGACTTCGACTTCGGCGCTTCGCAAACTTTTGAGGATTTGAAGATTCAACTGTTTTTTGCTACGATCTAGATTTCTAATCGAGCAGACACTTTGATTGAGTAGACCGATGCAATTAACGCCACGTTTATTATTTGCCGCCTATCGTCAGGGCGCCTTTCCCATGGGGCATGACGATGGGGAAATTTATTGGTATGATCCCGACCCACGCTGCATCCTGCCCTTGGATACGTTTCATGTGCCGCGTTCACTAGCACAAACTATCCGGCACGGGGGCTTTGAGGTGCGGTTCAATACGGCTTTTCGTCAGGTTATGCTTGCCTGTGCAGAACCAGCGCCCGGTCGTGAACAGACCTGGATCACCGCCGAAATTCTGGCGGCCTATTGTCAGTTCCATGAATTAGGCTTTGCCCACAGCGTGGAGACTTGGGTCGATGGGCAATTGGTCGGTGGGCTTTATGGGGTGGCGATTGGGGGCCTTTTTGCCGGTGAGAGCATGTTCAGCCACCGGCAAGACGCCAGCAAGATCGCGCTTGTCTACCTGGTGGAACGGCTGCGGACGCAAGGCTTTGTTCTGCACGACACGCAATTTATGACAGAGCATCTACGCCGTTTTGGTGCCATCGAAATTCCACGCGCCGAATATCATCGGCAATTACAGCAGGCGTTGACCGTGCGGGCGGTCTTATAAAAAGGAGGGGACAGGCATGCCTGTCCCCATGTGGATCAAGGTAAGGCGTTTATCGACCAATCGTGCCGGTTGAAACCGGCACCTGCTAGAGAAAACCGGTTAAAACCGGTTGGCCTGGCCCGTGATTGCGTGGCCGCCAGTGCGTTTTAACGCACTTTTTGTACCAGACGGTGAATTCATTCACCGCTGCAACCGCATAAATTGTCCATGATTCCCTTACCTTGATCCACATGGGATGCGGGATTAAGGAGCCACACCTGATCCCGCATCCCTACGCCCTACCATTGATCGCTTTTATCGCCTAGCGCATGCGCGACGGGACAAGCCACATATCGGGGTTGTTGCCTAACTTCGCTTTCACAGGTTCGGTGGCGGCCGAAAGCCGTTGCACGACATCGTTGGAAAGCGTCAGATCAACGACGGGCAGATTCCAACTTAGCTCATCTGGGTTGCGGGCGCCGACCAAGAAAGAAGTCACGGCCGCTTGCTGTTTCACCCAGGCCAATGCCACGTTGGCCATTGGTTGGCCAAGTTCAGCCGCGATTTTCCGCACTTCCTCGACCGCCGCAAAGACTTCTGCTTCGCAGCCTGGTTCGCCATGTTGCGCCTTGATCCGGTTACTGTTATACCAACGGGTTTGCGCCAGGCCATCGGGCACTTCGTCGGCAGCTTTATAGCGGCCAGTTAACAGACCTTGCGCCAGCGGGCTGTAGCAGATAATGCCGACAGAATGCGCCACACAGATCGGCTGGATTTCCCGTTCAATCACCCGCCAAAGCAGGCTGTAGGGCAATTGATTAGTCTCACATTCACTCAACGCCAGCATTTCAGAAAAATCTTGCACAGCAAAATTGCTGACGCCAATGGCGCGAATTTTCCCCTGTTCCTTCAGCCGGTGCAGCGCGCCCACGGTATCAACCAGCGGCACATCATGGTTCGGCCAGTGAATCTGGTAGAGATCGATATAGTCGGTCTGTAAATTACGCAGACTTTCTTCGCACGCTGCGATGACCTCATCTGGACGCAGATGATTGGGTGAAACTTTGGTGGCGATGATCGCCTCATCACGGCGCCCCAGCAACCCACGACCTAACACCCGTTCTGAATGGCCGGCTTCGTATCCCTCAGCGGTATCAAAAAAATTAATCCCCGCATCCAATGCCGCATGCACCGTGGCAATCGAGGCGGTATCGTCTTGGTCACCCCAATATTGACCACCAGCAAACGGCCAACAACCTAACGCAATGACCGATACATCAATATCGGTCTTGCCCAACTTTCGGTATTCCATATAAACTTCCTTTCGGGTTGGGAGACCCTTCCCTTCCAGGGAGGGTCAATTTAATTGGGTGCAACAATGACTAGATAATGACTCCGAATCTCTGAGGCGGGCGGCGCCCAATTGCCGCCTAAGGTAACTTCTTCACCCGCATCAAAAGCCTTCTTATACAACCGCAGCTTGACCACATCATCGGTGGTGAGAATATCAGGCGTGGGCGTCCAGCCATCCTTCAGCCAACCGGGAAACTCCGACGCTTCGATATCCAACGCGACATAGACGGTCGCAGGCCGCGCTGGCGTAAAGTGGACGTAGTCAGCATCCGTATTACGCATATTGTTGTTGGCAAAGAGCAGATACTGTTGCCCATTGACGACAGCTGGCACGGTCTTAAATTTATAGGTACGATCTGAATAGACCCGTTTCCCCACGGCCACGGTGTCCACCGCAAAGACGCTAACCGGATTCAAAACTGACTGTGGAGAGAGCACCGGCGCCTTAATCGGCTGACCATTGTACGAAGCTTGCCAGCCTTTAGGTGTCAAAGCAAGCATAATTGTTCCCGTAATCTGGCTAGCCGACTCGATTGTATCGATGCGTACATTGGTAGAATCCACCCATGTGGCTTTGGTTGGCTGTAGAAATCCCACAGAAGGCGGAATTTCGATACTCATATCTGCTTCCAGGTTTAAGCGTGGTCGTTGCGCATTCCAAATTTGTACAGTAAGCTGAAACTCATAATATTGGCTAGCCATCACAAAGCGTTTATGATCTGGTGAAACCAAAGGTGATGCATAGGGCAGTACAGTCGTTTCTCCAGTTTTGTCATTAATTAGAAGTTCATTGGCCCCTTCATAATAATAGATAGTAACATGATGCTGGTGAAGTGCAGGAAGATACTCGTTATAAACATAACTGACCCATTTCGTACCATCGGCCGTGACTACGTCGGTAAGGACAACAGTAGAATTTTCACTAAGGACAATCGACAACTTGTCAGGCTCACGTGAAATGCCCAACTGACCATCGCTAAGATAGCGTTCACGCTTTTGTGTACATTCAAAATAATGAGGCGTATTCTGGCAAATGTTGCTCGGCATTTTCGCTTGCCATTGCGTAAACCCTACGGCATCAAACGGCTTGGTTGCGCCTAGTTTGTAAGCGACGCCAGACAGGGCGGTTGGCATGAAAATTATGTCGTTGTTGGTAAACGAACGATCGTATACCACTGGGATTATTTGCGCACTTTTATTCTGGGTAATTACCAACGATGTCGCAGCGGCTGGCAGCGTTGTTGATGGTGCAGTTGCTGATACCACAGTTGTTGATATTACAGGTGTAGCAACCAACGGCGAAGTGGCTTGCATCGCCGTGAACAGGTGCGGTGGTGTGCTTGCCGCCACGCGCAGGCTGCGATTGAACAGCATAAAACCACACAGAAATAGGAACACAAGCCCCAGACACAACGGCTGGGCAATGCGTTTAGACCTTAGATGAGATTGGGGCAGCATAGAGACTCCTTATCGCTACAAAATCAGGAATTCAAGTCACTTTATGCCCCATTAACGTAAAAGCGTGGGTCAAAGTTCGACCCTATAGCGAATGCTTCTCCTGGATTTCTCACCCTTACTTTGGCTTATGCCCAGACAAAAATTTCATTATCTTCGGGTGAATAGCCAATAAAGACGGCGAGGACGATGCGCGGCTGTGTGCCAGCCAACGCGGGAATTTCGTGAATGCAGCGCGTGTTAAAGAAGTAGAGATCGCCCGGTTCCAGCGCCACCGAGTAGTGTTCAATCTGATTTTCGGTCGCGTATTGGTTGAACGTGTCTGCGGCCAAGTACGGCTGAATTTCCGGCTCCCAGAGACATTTATGCAAGATCGTCTCGGAGTTATGCTCCCCATGCGTCGCATTTTGGAGACAGAGAATGCCGGCAAACTGGTGTTCGAAACGGTAGACGGAATAATTCGTGCGCTTTTCGCGCAAGCGCACGCTGTCGATGTGTGGCGGATAGCGATGGCTCGTGTAATGGGTGCGAAAGATGGCCGGGCCATAACGGCGGCCATCGGGTTCGTAGGCAACTTTGACCTCTTTATCGAGCGCTAATGCCGCCAAGTTATCGTAGAGCGTCTTCACAGGGTTGTCGAAATCGTCAAAGAGATGTTCAAACAGCTTGTCCGTATGGATGGCATGGCGCAGAAATTCGGCCTGATCATGGCCGCGATTGCCGAGACTAGTGCCGATATCGATACGATTACGCTGGTCGGCGCTGTTGGCTTTCGGGTCGCGGATCAGGCCCCAGTTGATAAAACGTTGGATCAAACCCTGGCAGTGGTCGGCGTCAAAGACCTGGCGCAGAATAATGGCTGGCGTCTCGGTGTTGGCTAAGGCGCGCAACGGATCGGGATACTCGGCGAAAACGGTTTGTAGATCTGGCCCCGTGGGCGTCCAGGGTTTGACGACAGCAATAGACATCATAAAATTCCCTTTCTAATCGCTAATGCGAAATGGTTAACGAATAATGGCAATGGTGCGTTGAACACTTTCGGGCGGCGAAGGAGCGTTCAGCGGTAACCATATCTGATTAAGCATTAACCAGTTCTAAGGCATTGGGCACTTGCCACTGCATTTGTAAATCAGTCGTCTTGTGCGGCTTGAAGGTTTTGCGCACGGCGTCAATTGACGTTTCTAATACTTCGATTCGGCTTAGATCGGCAACGCCCAATCCCAATTCGTTGGCATAATGCAACAGACCAAGTTCAAGTGGTTCAAATCCCATCGCCTTCGCCACCACCGCGTCAGCGGCATAGACATCACTGCTGGCAGCGGCAATCCCAAAATTTTCGACCGCATCCTCACCGCCAGGGCCATCGCCTTGCAGACCGCGTGTGCCGTCGATCACGGCAATGTCCGGCGTCAGATATCGCGCCACACGGATCAAGTTGAGGTTGAGCGTTTGGGCTTCGGCGGGCAACGTCCGCTCGGCATGGCTGTTAAACCCGTGCATCTTGACGCGATCTTTTTTATGCAACGTCCCCATGATCATATTTTTGAGCGCCAATGTCACCACACAAACATCATGCGTCTTGGCAATGGCAATCGAAATTTTACACGGGCAATCCAGCACGGTCTTCGGCATACGCGCCGTGGTTGGCGTGCCATCGGCCAGCAGAATCCGTGCTTCGACCCACTCAGTCTCCTGGTTTAAATCGACCAGGCGGATTGGAATGGCATATTCTTCATTCAACAGATGATACCCAAAATTTTTGAACGCCTCGCCAGAGTAATCCTCATTGCCACCTTCCGCCACAATAATTTCTTTGGGTGGGTTAGGCACGGTGAGTAAAAAATCGATGACACCACGGATGGCATCGGCATGGCTAGAGGCTAACTGATTTTTGTTGCTCAAGAAATTCGGTTTGAGCATTACTTGTTCCCGCAATTTGGGGGTAATATCATCGCGCACCAGATCTAAGGCGCGATAAATATTCTGGCGGCGATCTTCACGGCGGGACAGACCGACACGGGCCGACTGCTTTGTCACATCTTTCTCCTTTGTAGCTGAATGCCAAAAATTTCTTGGAGCCAGGCTTAGCGGCGCGGTTTTTCAGATCCCGATAGCGGGGCTGCGCCTTGAGCAGCTTTGCGAACATGGCTCAGCAAAAGTATAGTTGGGCGATCTTTGCCTGTCAAATGAAATTTCGGTTCATCCAAGTAACTTAGTATTTTTTCAAGTTTTGCAAAAAAACAAGCTTATGGTATAGTCTCGCCAGTAAGCGAAAGGGGACTCCCAACTTCTCATCCCAAATTTCGTCTTACATTCCCTTATAAACAATTTAATATCTTTCGATCAGGAGGAACCAAATGTCCGAAGTAAGTAAGGCAGGCATTAGCCGGCGCAGTTTTCTGCGCGGGCTCTCCGTTTTGGGTGTTGGCAGCGTATTGGCCGCTTGCGCACCGGCTGGTGCACCTGCGGCCAGCAGTGGCAACGCCGGCGCCAGCAAAGAAAGCGTTGTGATCCAGCATTGGGTCTTCTGGAATCAACCGGGCAAAGTCAAAGACAAATTTGAAGCATCGGATGATCTGAAGAAAGCACTAGGCGACAATAAGTGGGAATTCAGAACCGGTGTAGCCTGGGATGCGGGTCTGACCGCCGTTGCTGGTGGCACCCCACCTGATATCGGCGTTATCGGCAACTACTTGAAGTATATGCTCAAGGGCTCGGTTATTCCTCTGGATGATTATATTTCCAAGAGTCAGGTGATCGCCAAGGACAAATTCATTGAAGGCAACTGGAACGAAGTCACTTTAGATGGCAAGGTGATGGGCATCCCTGGTTATGAATGTTTTGTGCGCCGTGGCTTAAATTATAACACCCGCCTGATCGAAGAGGCAGGGCTCGACGCAAGCAAACCACCAGTGACGTGGGACGAGTTGCTCGAGTGGCACAAAAAGCTCACCAAGTTTGACACGGCGGGCAACCTCTTGCAATTTGGTATCGACCCTTATGACGCCGAAGGTGGCGTTGGGCCAGGGAGCGACGGTTTCTTCTTAACCGATTCTTGGGGCTTCGATTACTTCGACGAAGAGAAGAAGACCTTCAACTTGGACAATGAGTTGATGGCCAAGGGCATTGATGTGATGAACGAGTTTGTGAAGATTATTGGCCCAGACAATTTGGCCGGGTTCCGCAAAGTAGAGGGGCAAGGCAGTTGGGGTGGCTCTTACAACGCGGAAAAACAGGCGATGATCATTGAAGGTTACTGGCACCCCGGCGAAACTGCCAACGAAAAGCCCGAGGTGTCGAAGGTCAACAAAGCCACCTGGATTCCGGTGCCCGAAGAGCGTCGCGGCAAAAAGGTTCAATTTGGCGGGGGTCACATGGCGCAGATCTTCAAAGATGCAAAAAATAAGGACGCGGCCTGGCCACTGGCGGAATGGATGCAATCGCAATCTTTCTGCGACATTATTTTTGATAACATCGGCTGGTTGCCGGCCTATAAGCCCTATTTCGACAAGGCAGACCCCAAAAAATATCCCGGCCTGGACTTCTATTTCCAATCGATCAAAGATGCTGATTATTGGGGTAAGTTTATCCGCTGCCCAATCGAAGATTTCATTTCGACAAAATTCATCGAGATCCGCGAGTCCGCCTACCGCGGCAAGATGACGGGCACAGAAGCGGCCCAGGCGCTGCAAAAAGCCGCCGAAGACGAGTGGAAGAATCAGGGTTTAAGCTGAGTTGATGAGTGACAAGTGATGAGTGACAGTACCGTGGGGATGACTCGTCCACCACTTGTCACTCATCACGATAGTTTGATGAAAAGGACTTTCTATGGCACGCGTTATCGTCAACCCATTACGCTCACCCGCCGAACGGCGCAACCTGCTGCTCGGCGTCATCTTTGCCTCACCCTGGATTGTCGGGTTTCTCGTCTTTACATTAATTCCTCTTGGCTCATCGTTATACTACAGCTTCACCCGTTATGATCTATTAGGCGATCCGGTCTGGATAGGGCTACGCAATTACAATCTTTTGCTCACCAACGATGCTGATTTCCGCGTTGTTATGTACAACACGTTGTGGTGGGTGTTGATCAGCAGCCCACTCGGCGTGATATCAGCTTTCTTAATGGCACTTTTGTTAAATACGAACATTCTAGGGCGCTCAATCTTTCGCTCAGTCTTTTTCTTCCCGTCGATTGTGCCCGTAGTGGTAACGGCTTTCGTCTGGCAATTTTTACTCAGCACCCAATACGGCGCAATCAACGGCGTATTACAAGGCTGGGGCTTCCCAATTATTCCCTTTCTGGCTAACCCCGCCTATGTTAAACCGTCGCTCGTATTGATTCATATGTGGTCGCAAGGCAGCGCCATGGTGATCTTCCTGGCTACGTTGCAAGATGTGCCGCGCACCCTCTACGAGGCGGCGGAAATTGACGGGGCGAATAGTTGGCAGCGCCTCTGGAGTGTCACGGTGCCCATGGTCAGCCCAGTGATTTTGTTCAACTTGGTCATGAGTTTGATCAGCGGCTTTCAGAATTTCACCTTGCCTTGGCTCATGACGCAGGGCGGCCCAGAAAAAGCCACAGAGTTTTATGCGATCTTTTTGTATCGCAATGCCTTTCAATATCTACTGATGGGCAAAGCTTCGGCACTGGCCTGGTTTCTGTTTGTGATTATCGTGCTCTTCACGGTACTGGTCTTTCGCGTTTCTGGTCGTTACACCTACTATGCAGGTGGGGGACGATAAACAGTTCATGGTAATTGTGCATGAATCAACGCGAGCACACCTGGCATTAACCAGTGCCGATTGAGCATTGACAATTTACAATGAATAATTCATCTGGAGTATTTGACTTATGGCGACCCAAACCTCAACCCAAGCAAAATCGCTGGCTTTGGCGAAAACTACAACCCATTCCAAGGGCAGACTGCGCAAGCTCGGTGTAGCCGGTTTACTCAGCGAACTCCTCAAGTATGTTGTGTTGCTTGTGTTGGCAATTAGCTTTATTTTACCTTTTTATTGGATGGCCTCCTCAGCGGTGAAGAATGACAATCAGATTTATACTGTCCCGCCGATCTGGCTGCCCTCACCGGCGTTGTGGAATAATTTTTGGGATGCGTGGAATACGCCGAGCCTGAACTTTAACCTATACACCTATAACACAGTAGTCAAGTATGCCATCCCCGCGGCGTTTGGCACGGTGCTATCGTCGGCATTGGTCGCCTATTCGTTTTCGCGTATTCGTTGGATCGGGCGCGATACCGTCTTTGGGCTCGTACTGGCCACGATCATGATCCCGAGTTGGGTGACGATTGTGCCGCTGTTCATTATTTTTAAGCAATTGGGTTGGCTCAACACTTTTCTTCCCCTCGTCATACCCCGTTTCTTTGGTAACGCCTTTTTTATCTTTCTACTGCGGCAATTCTTTTTGACCATTCCCACTGAATTATCAGACGCGGCTAAAATTGATGGCGCCAATGAATTTCAAATTATGTTCCGGGTCATTCTGCCTTTGACCAAGCCAGCGCTCACGGTCGTGGCGTTGTTCTCGTTTATGGATGCCTGGAACGACTATTTTGCGCCATTGATCTATGTCAATATCGACTCACAATGGGTGTTGGCCCTTGGTGTAGAAAAGATGCGCGCGGCCGTCTACGAAATGGGCAACCAGCAATTGGCCTATCCCTACTTGATGGCCGTCAGTACGCTGGTCACGCTGCCGATCTTTGTGGCTTTCTTCTTTGCCCAACGAACGTTTATTGAGGGAATTTCACTGACGGGGATTAAAGGGTAGGCGATTTACGATTTTTGATTTACGATTTACGAAATGACAGCGCCTCACCCCCCGGCAGGGTCTCCCGAATCAAAGGGCCGAGTTCAGAAGAGGGGGAGTAGAACAAAGACAGTTGATGTGTGCGCTTCTACTGAAGCGTAGGAGGTGAGGCGCTGTTGTTGTGAATCCTTGTATGTCGTAAATCTAGCCTACTTCCTGTAATGCTGCCTCGACGGCAAGTAATGTTTTCGCCACTTGCTCTTCACTATGCGCAGCAGAAATATACCAGACGCCGCGCTCGATCAGGCGCACACCGCGCGTCAACATAGCCAGGACAAAACGGCCATAGCGTTCCTTGTCGCAATGCAGGGCATAATCCCGGTAATCTTTGATCGCGGACAGTTCGGTGAAGGAGACATGGAACGCCGTTGGGAAGCCTTGCACGTGCAGGGGTAAGCCCAATCGTTGGCCGATGGCGCGAATTCCGTCCATCAGTGTTGTACCAGTCGCTTCCAGATGTTGGTAAATCGCGCCATTATCCTTTTCCAACTCGGCAATGGCCGCCGCAGAAGCCGCCATCGAGATCACGTTGCTGTTAAAGGTGCCCGAATGATTGACATCTTGGGCAAAGCGAATCATATAGTCGTGCTTGCCCACCAGCGCGGCATTGGCAAAACCACCGGCCATCGCCTTGGCAAAACTAGAGAGATCCGGTGTGACGCCAAAACGCCCTTGGGCGCCCTGCAACCCCAAACGAAACCCTGTGATCGTCTCGTCAAGATAGAACAACGCCCCATATTGATCACACAAACGACGCAGCCCCTGTAAAAAGCCCGGCTCCGGCGGAATCGCGCCCGTGTTACACATCATGCCTTCGGTCATGATGGCGGCAATTTGGTCGCCCATTTCGGCAAAGAGTTTTTCAACCAAGGCCAGATCATTCCAGGGCAAGACGACAAAATCTTCTAAAGCGCTGGCCGTCTGCCCCTTCGTCCCCGGCATCACATTCGGTCGTTCGCGCGGGCCGGCCTTGTCAACAGGTGGCCCAACGCTGATTAAGACGTTATCAAACCAGCCATGATAATGCCCTTCAAAGCGCAAAATCTTGGTGCGCCCTGTCACGGCGCGGGCTAAACGCATGGCCGCTTGCACCATCTCTGAACCAGAGAGGCCAAAGCGGCAGAGTTGGGCGCTTGGAATCAAACGCACCAACGCCTCAGCGACGGTGATCTCCAGTTCACTCTGCCCAGCGTAAAGCTGACCGCGCCGCATGGCCGTGTTTACGGCGTCTAAGATCGCCGGGTGCGAATGACCGAGGATCAGCGGCCCTTGTCCCAGTGCGTAATCGATGTAGGCGTTGCCATCCACATCATAGATCAGCGCGCCCTCAGCGTGATCAAAAAAGAGCGGAAACGGCTTTGCCAGCAACCGGACATTGCTGCTCACACCGCCGGCGAGCGACTGTTTAGCCCGTTCAAACATGGCCTGCGATTTTTGCCATTGGTCCATCAGAAAACCCTTTCGTTTACAGAGGAGAAGCTAATTCAGATTAGACAGGGTTAAAAACGTTACAACGTCAAATTTTTGCCCGTTTGGCCATCAAAGAAATGTAACTTGGCGTTGTTAAGACGAATATTCACATTTGTGCCTGGCGCCAGATAAAAGTCGGCATCAGCCGTAGCCGTAATCCGCTGTTTGCCGGCTTGGATAATAAAAATATTTTGCGCGCCCATATGCTCCACCAATGTCACCTGGCAGGGAATATTGCCGCTGGGATTGTCAGCCACAGTCAGGGTGATATCTTCTGGGCGGATGCCTAAGATCGCTTTGCCTTGCAGTTGGCCGCGATTGTTTAAAATCCGGGCGGCGGTTGGTGTGGCGGCATCGGCCACCAACGGCACAGGCCAAGTAAAACTCTCCGCCTGCGCGAGTACATGATCCCCTTGATGGCTGAGTTGGCAGGGTAGAAAGTTCATGCCAGGGCTGCCCAGGAAACCGGCGACAAAGTCATTATTGGGCAGATTGTAAACCTCCAACGGCGTGCCCACTTGCTGAACGACACCATGATTCATGATTACCACCCGGTCGCTCATCGTCATGGCCTCGGCTTGGTCATGGGTGACATAGAGCACGGTGCCTTGGATGCGGTCAAAGAGTAATTTAAGTTCGGCGCGCATTTGCACGCGCAACTTCGCGTCCAAATTGCTCAACGGTTCATCCAGCAAAAAGACCTTGGGGTTGCGTGTGATCGCACGGCCCAGGGCCACGCGTTGGCGCTGACCACCGCTTAATTCGCGCGGCTTACGGTCGAGCAAGTTCGCAATATCCAATAACGTGGCCGCCTCTTGGACGCGTTTCTCGATCTCGCGTTTGTCCATCTTGCGCATCTTTAAGCCAAAACCAATGTTCTCCCGCACAGTCTTGTGTGGGTAGAGAGCGTAACTTTGAAAGACCATCGCGATATCACGCTCACCAGGCGGCACCGCGTTGACCAAGCGCCCGTCAATCGACAACTCGCCGCCGCTCGGATCTTCCAAACCAGCTGTAATATTGAGCGTCGTCGATTTGCCGCAGCCGCTCGGCCCGACGAGGGTCACAAATTCTTTGTCCTCAATCGTCAGGTTGAGCGCTTCGAGGGCAGTCACCGAGCCGAAACGTTTGCTAATATTTTTGTATTGGATCTGAGCCATAAGAAATTTTCGATTTTATGCATACAGAACCGCGGCTGTGCAGGATGCCACGGATTAAAAGCAATTAATCCGCAGCATCCTGCACAGCCGCGGTTCTCTTCCTATTACAACATCAAATTTTAAGCGCTGGATGTTGACCAATGGCAACCAACGCCAAACGAAAACGTTGTACGGTTGGCCGATTCATCTTTAGCACAATGCTTGTTGCACGTCCCATAGGCGTAAGACCGATAATCATCGACAGATCACTACTCCAGTGAAAGTGCTCGCGCCAGACATAGAGACGCGGATTAAATAAAGCGACAGTTTGGTCCAATTCAGGATCAATCGCAGACAATTTATTCAGCTTATAACGATTGCAAGCTGGACAAGCATAAGCTAGATTTGATAATTTTGTCGCACCACCAGCGCCAAGTGGGTGAACATGTTCGACTTCAAAAATTTCTGGCGACCATGCAACTGGTGATAAGCAGTACTCACAATGTCCGTGCGCCCGCTCGATAACTGCGCGTTTTATGGCGCTTGGGATATAAATTTTGATCATCGGTTTTGATCAAATTCCTTTTTCTGACGCGCCGTCGCAAGTTCCAGTAACTCTTCGGCTGTTTCGCTCAGGGCTTCATCCATTTTAGCCATGTACGAATCCAATTCTCGTTCTTCAGCTTCCGTCAGCGTCATTTCACGATTTCTCAATAGTAACTCGCGAACACGTAGTTGCTCATCTGGTAGCAAACGATGTTTTTCAACGATCTGAGTCGCTTCTTCGTCAATGATAGCATTACGTTTTAGCCAAATTTTTTCAAAGCCGACTTCAAACTTTACAATCTCTGCCTCATCCAATTTGGAAACCGCTTCTAGCAAATCGTCCACGGTTAATTCTGCTACTATATTTACGGTTGGCATACTCACCTCCTAATTCGCAAGCCTACGCCCTTGTATAACGAGATTACAATTCATCCAGCAGACGCAGCAAGTACTGGCAATAGTCGTTATCGCGGATCTGAACAGCGATTTGCTTGAACTGAGTTTTGTCGATGTAACCACAACGTAGGGCGATCTCTTCAGGGCAGCAGATCATGAGCCCCTGACGCTCCTGAATCGCCTGCACAAAGCTGCTGGCTTCGTGCAGCGAACGGTGTGTGCCGGCATCGAGCCAGGCGACGCCGCGCCCCATCTGCTCCACCCGCAACTGACCACGGTCCAGATAGGTCGTATTGACCGTCGTAATCTCCAACTCGCCGCGCCCGGATGGCCGCAAATTCTTGGCAATCTCCACCACTTGCGCGTCATAAAAATAGATGCCCGGCACTGCAAAATGTGAGCGGGGTTTCACGGGCTTCTCTTCAATACTCAGCGCCTTGCCTTGCGCGTCAAACTCGACCACACCATAACGTTCTGGGTCTTTCACAGGATAAGCGAAGATCAGCGCGCCCTCTTGGAGTTTGGCAGCGGTCTCCAATTGCGCAGGCAAGCCATGACCATAGAAGATATTGTCACCCAACATCAGGCAGACAGGCTCGTTTTGGATAAATGCCTCGCCTAAGATAAACGCTTCGGCGATCCCGCTTGGTTTGTCTTGTTCGACATACTCAAAATGCAAACCCCATTGGCTACCGTCGCGCAAAATCTGGCGAAAGATCGGCAGTGCTTCTGGTGTGCTGATGATCAGAATCTCGCGAATCCCCGCCAACATCAACATCGAAAGCGGATAATAGATCATCGGTTTGTCATAGACCGGCAATAATTGCTTGCTCACGCCTACCGTGATTGGGTATAAACGTGTGCCGTGCCCGCCGGCTAGGATAATTCCTTTCATTCTTTATTCCTTCACGGCGCCAAACGTCAAGCCGCGCACTAGATAGCGCTGGGTGAGGGCAGCAAAAATCATCACCGGCAGAATCATCAGCGAAGCTAGCGCCGACATTTCGCCCCATCGTAAAAACTTATCCGACATATAGCCTGCAATGACGACCGGCAACGTTTTGGCGTTGACCGATGTGAGCATTGATGCATAGAGAAATTCATTCCAAGAATAGATAAAGGTAAAAATCGCCGTCACGGCAATGCCCGGCAAGCCAAGCGGTAAGATCACGTGGATAAAGCGTTGCCAGAGCGAGCAGCCATCCACAATGGCCGCCTTTTCGATCTCTTCGGGCAAATCCTGAAAAAAGCCCAACATCAGCCAGATCACAAACGGCAAGGAATAGGTGACATGGGTCAAGATCAGCGCAAAGTGTGTGTCAGAAATACCCAGGCGGCGAATGATAATGAAATAGGGAATCGCGGTGGTGACGGGCGGGTAAATCCGTGTGATCAAAATCCAGAACATGATCGCCTGGCGCAAGGCAAAACCCAGATAGCTTTTCGCCAGTGCATAGGCCGCCAAGGAACCAAGCAGAATCGCAAAACCAGTGCTGGTGAGGGCGACAATCACGCTATTCGTAAAGAAGCGACCAATGTCCGGCGCGTTCAACACCAGGCGAAAGTTCTCCAGGGTGCCCCGCAAAGGCATGATAATCGGCGGACTGACAATGGTGTCAACCTCGTACTTGAAGGCCGTGGTCACCAACCAATAAGCGGGAAAGGCAAGCACGATCAGGACGATGGCGGTCGCACCATAGAGGGCCAGGTTTTCTATGGTGCGGCGGAGTTGATAGTTAGGTGTAGTTTGCATAAGTTACCAAAAGACGACAACGAATTGATCAGGACGATGGCGGTCGTACCATAGAGCGCCAGATTTTCTACGGTACGACGGAGTTGATAGTTAGGTGTAGTTTGCATAAGTTACCAAAAGACGACAACGAATTCGGAAGACAACAAATTGACGGTTTCGTGCACCCATTTATTCTATTGCCCAACACAAATTCGTTCTCCTCTTCCTTTAACGATTTCGTTTCTGTAAAGCCCGAATAAAGAAGATCGAAATAAAGAAGATCACCAACAGGAAGAGCCACGACATTGCGCTGGCCTGGCCGATCTGGAAGAACTGGAGACCGCTCTTGTAGATCAAGATCGAGAGCAATTCCGTCGTGCGCCCTGGCCCGCCAAACGTGAGCGTCCAGATAATGTCAAAGACACGAAACGCGTCCATGATACGCAGCAACAGGACCACGAGGATCACTGGGCGCAGCAGCGGCAAGGTGATCTCGCGGAAGATCTGCCAAGCAGACGCGCCATCAACCCGCGCGGCCTTGTACAGATCAACGGGCAAAGATTGGATGCCCGCGGCCAGAATAAAGACGACCACCGGCAACTGTTGCCAGATTTCGACGGCGATCACCGAGGGTAATGCTTGGACGGGATCAGCCACCCAGGGTTGGGGTGCAATGCCAAGCAGCCCGATGAAAAAGTTAATCGCACCGTAGGTAGAG
>JAPLGZ010000458.1 GCA_026389895.1 Chloroflexota bacterium
GCTGCGCGCACGCGTGTGAGCTCGAAACTTCGATGCTGATGCATCTGTCGCCGGAAAGCGTGCGTATGGATAAGATCAAAAACGAGCTTTCCAAGACGAATCAACTCGGCTCAAAATATACCTGGACCGATCTCTTTGCCGCCGGCCCGATGGGGTTGGTCGAATGGACAAGCCAATACACCGATTCGGGCGTGATTGGCGAGGCAGAAAAGGCGACAGCGGCCAAAGGTAAAATGTGCTTGGAAGAAGCGGGTCGCAATCTGGCGACCTTTGTCGCAGAATTTCAGGCGCGCCAGATGCAGCCACGCACATCTCATCACACCCAAGCGCCGACGATACCGTTGTCATTCCCAACCGACTAATCCTTCAACGGGTACGCATTAGGCAAAAACGTTACACGGAGATCACGAATAAAAAGCTTACACAGAGCACACAGAGAAAAACGAAAGACGAGCTCTTTCTCTGTGTGCTCTGTGCCTCCTCTATGATCTCTGTGTAACGTTTTTACCTGATCCGCGCGCCATGAATTCGTAAAGAAAGCTTGACTATTGGTTGTAGCCCGTGAATCGATTATACTGGTGAGATAAACGAAAATTGTAAGGAGAAAAAGTATGATTGCTTTGCAACAACCAGAATTAATTGTGCGCGTGCAAAATATTGCGCGTGCCATCAATCAAGACGAAAATGAAGTGTTGGAAACCGCAGTCCAATTGTATTTGGACCATGTGGAGCGCGAAAAAATTCACGCCGAAACGCAGGCTTTCTGGGCCATGACTGCCGATCTGCAGAGCAAATATCTGGGCGAATTTGTGGCCGTTCACGAAGGCCAGGTAATCGATCACGACCCTGATGTTGCGCTATTAGAGCAACGCATTACGCAGCGGTTGGGTGATATTGCCGTGCTGATTGCCCCCGTCACCCAGGCGAGCCAGCGCGATCTCTATACGACAAGTTTTCGGTTGGAGGCGTTTAATGAATAGGTTTCCGTATGACACCTCCTACGCATTACCTGCGCCGACTTGTGAAATATTTTTGTCATCCACCCGCAGCAAAGAAGTGGTCGGGCCACTGCACGCCATTTTGGATACTGGCGCCGAGGGCACACTCATTCCTCAACCGTATCTAGATGCATTGGGGGCGCGCCCAACCATTGAAACCGGGTTGCGCGGCCCGTGGGGCGAACGGCGAGTCGTCTTTCTCTACCTGGTAAACTTGCGCATTAATGACATCAACCTGCCCGGCATCTATGTGGTGGGTGATGATCGCTCAAGTGAAATTGTGATTGGGCGGAATGTGCTCAACCAGCTTAAAATAAGCCTCGATGGACCAGAAAAAGTTCTTGAATTATCATTAGGTACAACGACATAGGCCTGGCGACGAATTATATAAAGGAACCACACTCGCGCCCTCTCCTGGTAAGAGAGGAGTTCCTTCGTAGTTTACGAAATCGTATTGAATGGCCGCATAACCCCCACCTAACCTCCCCCTGGTAAGGGGAGGAACTGATCGCAACGCGCGCCCAGAGTGGGCTCCCGAAAGCGCCATCAGGGGAGGCCAAAACAGATCGTTCTGTCCACCAAACGGCTCCCTCCCTTACCAGGGGAGGGCAGGGGTGGGGTTCCTTCGTTGTTACGAATAGACTAAAAATAATTAATCTATAATAAAGAGACCAAGGCGGGCTGATTACATTGCCGAAACTCGCTCGCCTTTGATAAGGATGAAAGGAAAAGGATATGCAAGCGCTCGTTTGGGAAGGCCCACGGCAGATGAATTTACGGGATGTGGCTGATCCACAACTCCCACCACAGGAAGTATTGATTAAGGTCGTTTATTCCGGCATTTGTGGCTCGGAATTGGGCGGTTATTTAGGCCATAACTCGTTGCGCAAACCACCGCTGATCATGGGCCACGAATTTTCTGGCGAAATCGTTGCGTTGGGTGATCAAGCGGCTACGATTAAAGCTGGCCTCGCCGTAGGTCAGCGCGTCACGGTGAACCCATTGATCAGCAACCCCTGGTCACCCGCCGCGCTCAAAGGTCGGCATAATCTAACGCTGCCACGCAATATTCTTGGCATTCAGCGTCCAGGCAGCTATGCCCAGTATGTAACGGCGCCGGCGGCCAATGTCTATCCATTGCCCGATAGTATGAGCCTGGAACATGCCGCATTAACCGAGCCAATGGCCTGTGCCTTGCGGGCCGCGAAATTGTCGGGTTGCACCGCCACAGATAAAGTGCTAATCACAGGGTTGGGTCCGATTGGGCTATTAGTGCTGCAAGTGGTGAAGCAGTTTGGTGTACAAGAAATTTTTGCCACCGACACCGATGCGGATCGCCGCACGATTGCCGAACATTTTGGCGTGCGGGTATTAAATCCACAGAGTGATAACGTGGTTGACATTGTGCGCGCCGCCACGAATGGGGCCGGTGTTGATATGGCCATTGACGCGGTGGGGGCAACAGCCACACGCCGTGAGTGTATCGATGCGGTGACGCCGGGCGGCAAAGTGATCTTCACCGGGTTGCATTCCGAAGAGAGTAATATTCCAGCCAATTATATTATTCGCAATGAGATTAATATCCAAGGCAGTTTTGCCTATACGCCGCTCGACTTTGAAGACGCCTTTGATTGGCTGGCGCAAGGCCGGATCGAGATCGATCCTTGGTTGATGAAGGCGCCATTGGCCGATGGCGGCGCCATGTTTGAAAAATTGTTAAATAACCCAGGGCCAGTGGCGAAAATTTTGTTAGTGTCGTAGGCAGGGAATAGGGAGTAGGGATACGGGATTAGAAAGCATTCTGCCGTTTAATCCCGTATCCCTACTCCCTATTCCCTGCGTAAGGAAACATTCTATGTCCACCATAAAAAAACGCGATGAAACGCTCTTTTGCGAACGTTGTGGGATTTCGTTTCTTTGGTCTGTAGAAGAGCAGAATCAGGGGGCGCAGACCGATGGACAAGCGGCGAAGGTGTTAAGCTATTGTCCTGGCTGTCGTCACTTGCTACCCACTGCGCCGCGTGAGCGTGGGCTTATCAAGTGGTACAACGCCCACAAACGTTATGGCTTTATCACGCGCCGGCGTGACCCTGAATTGTATATGCACGGCTCACAACTCAAAGACCAGCGACGCCTCTTCCCCGGCGACTTGGTTGAATTTAGCATTGGCGCGAATGAGCGCGGCCCGGCGGCGCAAGATATCCAAGTGCTGGTGCGCGCCGAAGATCAACCAGTTGACAAACTGTAAGGTGTAACAGTTTTGCTCGACCAGCCGCGCTAAATTTTTGCTTTACGAACAAATTGTGATACCATAAACGATGGTTTGTGACGAGGGATCGGTTCAACCGGTCCCTCGTTCTTTCTGTTCGCAGGATGGTCTTGCGGACATCTCCATAGAAAGCCACGAAAGGGAGTTAACAACAGTATGGCAAGTACAGAGACAGAGCTCGTTACCGATACCGGTAGCGAAAACCGTGAATATGAAATGGTTTACGTCGCTCAACCCGATATCGGTGATGACGGCCTGCGGCAATTAAATGATCGCCTGGCCCAAGCCATTTCCAGCCAACAAGGCGCAATTTCCACCACGGAAGTGTGGGGAAAGCGGACCTTGGCCTATCCGATCAACAAGTATTTCGAAGGCCACTATGTGCTACAGCGCTTTCAAATGGCTGCAGCCGGCACCGAAGAACTGGATCGATTATTGCGCCTGAATGAGAATGTGCTCCGGTATTTGATTCTCCGGACAGATGACTGATATCGACGTTCAAAAATTATAGGCTCACCTGAGTGGGCAGCCTTCTGCCTGGTGGGCAAAAAAATAAAGGAACAATTATGAGCGAGCAAGCAAACCTAACTGACGACGAAACAGAATTGGATGTACCTTTCGACGACGACAATGATTTTGATGCCGATGATGCCGATGAGCCGGCAACTTTTGACGCTGGCGACAATCGATCTGCCGTCACCGGGCCGAGTTCCTATGCGCCCCACGAGCGCATGGGCCGCAGTCGCCGGATTGGCTCGGATGTGCGCATGCGCGATATCAATTATAAGAATATCCCGCTGTTGTCCCGTTTCTTAGATGCGCGCGGCCGGATTCTTTCCCGTCGCAAGACCCGTGTCACCGCGAAGGTGCAACGTCACATTGTCAAATCCATCAAGCATGCGCGCCATTTGGCGTTGCTGCCCTACACAGCTGATCAAACTCGCATCGTGCGAAAGCGCAGGTAGGTTATGGCAAAGCGCAAGCAGCGAGCTGAAGAAGAAACCCGCGAGCTTACCCGTAAGGAAGTTCGGTTGCACGCGCGCGATCGAGAACGTAACCGAAAGCTGTATACAGGTGTCGGAATAGCTATTGCCCTGGCGTTGCTTGTGATCATTGCTGGCCTCGTCAAGACGTTTGTCCTGGATCCAAACAGTACGTTAGCCAGTGTGGGTGACGACAAGATTGTCACCCAGCAGTTTTGGAAACGCACCAAGTTAGAGCAAAGCCAGATGGAAAATCAACTGGTTCGGCTTCAGGATCTGGAGAAACAATTTGGTGGACAGGGATTTTTCACGCAGCAAATTAATCAGCTTCAATCAACCTTGAGCAGTCCATTTGCCTTGGGCATGCAAGTGTTGAACAATATGATTGATGAAAAGGTCGTTGCACAACAGGCCAAAACTCGTGGCATTACGGTGAGCGACGAAGAAGTCGATAAGGCGCTGCGCGAGGAAATTGCGGCCGGGGTTGGCACTGTCACCGAAGCACAAGCGACGGCGACCGCCGCGGCTGGGATCACAGCCACCGTGGAAGCGAAAGCAACCGCAGATGCCATTACAGCGACCACCACGGCTACGAATACGAATCCATTGACCGTGACGACCGCAGTGACGCCTGCGGTTACTACGCCTGTTACTGGTAGCCTGTCGATTACGACGAGTAACCCGGTGACGACAACAACGAACGTCACAACGACGGCGCCTGTAACCCCTAGCAAAACGGTAACAACGACGGAAGCTGTAACGACCACCAAAGCCTTGACGCCGACGAGTGCCGTGACAGCGACCAAAACGACAACCAACACCAATGCAGTGACGGCGACGAGCGCGCTAACGGCTACGAAAGCGGCAACTAGCACGAGCGCGGTGACGGCAACAAACGCGACAACCAGCAGCGCGCCGGTAACCACAACGGAAGTGATGACGCCAGCCCAGGCCATTACGACGACCCAGGCAACGACAGGCACAACCGATGTGACGGCCACGAATGCGCTAACCGTAGCACCCACAGCATTGCCGACGCCGACCCAGGCGCCCATCGCCACGCGTGCCATTCTGACCGATACAGCCTATCAAGATGGCTTGACCAAGCTAGAAGAAAACCTCCAAAAGGTCGCTGGCATGGATCTGAGCGAATACCGCGAGGTAAAGCGTGCGCAGTTGTTGACCAGTAAAATGTCTAAAATTATTGGTGAAGAGAAGGTGCC
>JAPLGZ010000177.1 GCA_026389895.1 Chloroflexota bacterium
CCGAAGAGATTCAGCAGTCGATCCCGCAACGGTTTGAAAGGATTGCCGCCCGTTTTGCCGATCACCTTGCCCTAAAAAGTCCGGGTTATGAACTCACCTATCAAAAGCTCAACAGGCTGGCCAATCAAATTGCCCATCTACTGCTGACCGAATTAACCAATGAGCCACAGCCAATTTTGCTCTATTGTCAACATGATGTCCCCGCGATTATTGGCGTCCTGGGCGTATTGAAAGCCGGTAAATTCTATATTTGTCTGGACCCGCAACACCCCCAGGCGGTCAACCAACAGATTATCGCCGAGATTAACCCCGTTTATATTCTGGCTGACCAGGCAACCATCGCGGTAGCCGAGCAACTAGCGCCACCAGGCATCCGGGTCGTTAACATCGAAGCCATCAATGAACAATTATTACCAACGGAAAATCCCAACCAGATTATCGCGCCTAGCGCGCTGGCCTATGTTACATTCACCTCCGGCAGCACGGGTCAACCCAAAGGGGTTATGGAGGATCATCAGGATGTACTCCATTATGTAGGACTTTTTACAAACTATTTTCATACTTGCCCTGAAGATCGCGTGCTTACAGTCAACCGTCTGAGCACGGCTGGTGCTTGGGTTTCGCTCTATCCAGGGCTCCTAAACGGCGCGAGTGTCTTCTTGTTTGATGTACAACAGACGGGCAGCGGGGCGCTTGCCCAGTGGATTGCCCAAGAGCAGATCACCGTAATGACCATGACCGTATCGCTCTTTCGTGAGTTGGCGCCGGTTCTGCCAGCCAAAGAGCAACTGCACCACCTGAGGATGGTGGGCTTGGGTGGCGAACCAATCCGCACCGACGATATCACACGCTACCAGGAGTGCTGCCCCGCTCACACGATTTTACGCATTGCCTTTGGCGCGAGCGAAGCTCATTTCATTAGCTGTTATTATCTGGACAAACAGAGTCCTCTAATCACGGGTCCGATTCCAACGGGCTATCCAACTGGCGATGCCGAAATCTTGATTTTAGATGAACAAGGCGTTGAAGTGGCGAATGGCGAAATTGGGGAAATCGTCGTGCGGCGCACCTATCTCACGGCAGGCTACTGGGGCAATCCAAGTCTAACCGCGGCCCGTTACCAGGCGCCGGCTGCTCCTGGCGCAAAGCGGCTGTATCGGCTCGGTGATCGAGGCTACAAACAACCCGATGGTTGTCTGGTCCACATGGGACGCGTCGATAATCAAGTTAAAATTCGCGGTCAATTTGTTGATCTCAATGGATTAGAAACGATTCTGTCCCAACTTGGCGATGTTGAGCAAGCGGTCGTAACGGTTCACCAAGAAGATCAAAAAAGTCCGTATTTGGTGGCCTATATCAAATTACAAGTCCATAGCCAGGAGACGCTTACCTCGCTCTATCAACGTTTGGCAAATCGCCTGCCAAGCCACATGTTGCCACGTTCTATTGTCTTGGTGGATCGGTTTCCAATTGCCGTTTCCGGCAAAATTGACCGGCGCGCGCTGCCCAAACCAGACACAAGTCGGCCTGCGTTGGCGACTGCTTATGCACCGCCACGTACGGCGTTGGAACAACATCTGGTCGCACTATGGCAAGAAGTCCTTAATATTACCCCGATCGGGATTGAAGACAATTTTTTGGAATTGGGTGGCGACTCGCTGCGCGCCATGCTGCTGATGAATCGCTTATATAGCTTGTCGGGCAGCTTTATCTACATTCGTATTTTATTCGAAGCGCCCACCATTGCCGCCTTTAGCCAGGTTTTAATGCTACACTACCCGGCGATTGCGCAAAATTTAACCCACACAGCCGCGAATGCATGGCCAGAAACGCTGCCACGCTCGTCCCACATCAAACAGGAATTAGACGAGGCAACCCTACAACAAATCCGCACCTGGTTAGCCGTTTTACGGTGTGAACCCACTTGTGTAGCCAGCGGTCCCGTGTCCCGCAATCCATCCGCCGTCTTTGTGCTGTCACCCCCGCGCTCTGGGTCGACACTTTTGCGTGTGCTGTTAGCCGGCCACCCGCAACTTTTTGCGCCCCAAGAGTTATCATTGCTCTCTTTCAATACGCTCCAAGAACGTCATGCCGCGCTGAATGAGCCCGGCTCCGGTCTGTTAACGGGGGCAATCCGTGCCATAATGGCCGCCCAAAATTGCGATGTCGAAACGGCGGAAGCATGGATGGCGCAAATGGAAGCGGCGAACCTGACAACCCAGGCCTTTTATCAGCAACTTCAAACGTGGATTCAACCCCGTTGTTTGGTGGATAAGACGCCAACTTATGCGTATGGGCTCGAAACATTACGACAGGCCGAACAAAAATTTGATCAGCCACGGTATATTCATCTGGTGCGCCACCCTTTGGGCATGATCAATTCCTATGTCAAGAATAAATCAGACCTCAGTTTTTTCGCCCATCTGCGCTATCTCGCGCCCAATGCGGCGCTTCCTTCGCTCCTGCAACCCGCCTTTGCGCCCGAAGTGCTTGGCGAAGCGATCTGGCTGATTGCTCAGCAAAATATTCGGACTTTTCTTGCCGAGATACCTCCGCAACGCCAGTTAGTCGTTCACTTTGAGGCCTTAGTACACCAACCAGAAATCGTGTTGACACAGATCTGTGCATTCCTCGGCCTTGCGTTCGACCCGGCAATGCGCCAACCCTATGCCGAGAAGACAATTCGCATGACCGATGGGATCAATGAATCGAACAAAATGGTCGGGGATATAAAATTCCATCAACATACGACCATCGATCCTACGGTGGCTGATCACTGGAAAGCGGCCTATACCACCGATTTTCTGAGTGATATGACTTGGGAAACTGCCGAGCATTTAGGGTATAAACGCCCCTCCTTGCCCGCGGCAGTGCCAGAGAAAGCCCTGCAAGCCGGCCCATACAACTTCCTAAACATGGAACAAATGATGAACCATCTAGATACCCTTTCTGAAGAAGAGGCCCACTATATTCTGATGAAAAAGGAATTTTAGCGCAATGGAGAAAGTTATGATGACCGATATTGCCCAACGGATCGCGACACTATCCCCGGCCAAGCGCGCCTTATTGGAACGCTATCTACAAGACCAACACACGCCGCCAGCAGCAACGGTAACCAAACGCGATCCTAGTGCGCCGCTCCCGCTTTCCTTTGCCCAGCAGCGCCTCTGGTTTCTCGAGCAGCTCCAGCCAGGGTTGACGGCTTATAACAATGTTAGCGCCATGCAGCTTAACGGTCGGCTCAACGTCCAGGTGCTTCAACAAAGTCTCAGCGAAATCTTGCGACGCCACGAAAGTATGCGCACAACTTTTACGAGCATAAATGGCGAACCCCAGCAGGTGATCAATCCGCCATCGCCGTTCCCGCTGCCACTGGAGGATTTTAGTCAATCGCCAACCAGTCAATGGACAACCATTGAGCAATGCGTCTTAATAGAAAACCAGCGTCCTTTTGACCTGGCCCAGGACTTGATGCGCCGCGCCCGATTATTGCGTTTTGGCGAAGAAGAGCACGTATTAATTCTTACAAGCCACCATATTGCCTCGGATGGTTGGTCTAGTGGTATCTTTTGGCGAGAATTGATGACACTCTACAAGGCATTTTTACAAGGTGAGCAGACGCCCTTGCCCGCCTTGCCCATTCAATACGCCGACTATGCCATTTGGCAGCGCCAACGGTTACAAGATGCCAACCTCGATCGTTTACAGGATTACTGGAAGACACGCTTGACGGATGCCCCGCCCTTGCTGCAATTGCCAACGGACTTTCCTCGCCCCACCGCGGCAACATTTCAAGGGGATCGGATCCGCTTCCAATTTTCGCCCACGTTAACAAAAGCGCTGCGTATATTAAGCCGACAGGCCAACACAACACTCTACATGACATTGCTGGCCGCCTTTCAAACGCTGCTCTATCGCTACACGGGGAGCGCGGATATTTTAGTGGGCACACCAACCGCCAATCGGCCGCTGCCTGAACTCGAATCGCTGATTGGTTTTTTTGTCAATACACTGCCTTTGCGCACAGATTTGGCTGGCAACCCATCCTTTCTTGATCTTTTGGAACGGGTCCGGCAGATCGCGCTCGACGCCTTTGCCCATCAGGAGTTACCTTTTGAGCGTATCGTAGAGAAACTCCAAGTTGAGCGCAATTTAGCGTATAATCCGTTAGTCCAGGTGATCTTTTCGCTGCAAAACACGCCCCGCACCAGTTTTGAATTGCCCGATTTGCAGGTCAGTCAGCTCACGCTCCCTTCGCAAAATGTCCATTTTGATCTCCAGATGCTCATGCACGAAACGGGCGATCACCTAGAGGGCAACTGCCTTTACCGCACCGATCTGTTCGAGCCAGCAACCATCCAACGCCTGATCAACAGCTTTGAACAGCTATTGACGGGCATCGTGGCTGCACCGTCGCGCCCGCTCGATGAATTCGATCTTCTGCGTCAAGCGGAAAAAGCGCAGCTACTCGTTGCCTGGAATGCAACCGAGACCCCGCGGCCAAGTCAAGATCATCTGCACCAAAGCATTGAGGCCCAGGCGGCACAAACCCCCACGGCGCTGGCAGTGGTTTGTAACGGGCAACAACTTACCTATCGCCAGTTAAACGAGCAGGCCAACCAGCTTGCGCACTATCTCATCGCACAGGGCGTTCAACCCCAGGTGCCAATCGCACTCTGTGTCGAGCGTTCGCTAGCCATGATCATTGGTCTATTAGCCATTCTCAAGGCGGGCGGCGCTTATGTGCCTTTAGAGCCAACCCACCCTGCGGAACGGCTAAAGCAGATGTGTGACGATATTCAGGCAACGATTGTGCTCACGAACAGCCAGCTTGCCCTTCATTTCGCGGCGCCAGACCGTCAGATTGTGCCACTGGATCAAGCATGGTCCGCGATTTCTCAGCATAGCCCACAAAATCCGGCCCTTGATCTGCCAATAGACCAGCTGGCGTATGTGCTGTATACATCGGGCTCCACAGGCAAACCCAAAGGCGTCATGATCGAACACCGGCAAGTGATCAATTATGTCACAGCGATGCTCGGTGAGCTGATTCCACCCGGCAGCAGTTGCGCTATGTTGCAGCCATTAACCGTTGATTCGTCGCTCACCATGCTCTTTCCACCACTGTTCAGCGGTGGCGTTCTCCATCTGTTATCGCAGGAACAGGCGCTAGACGCGCGGGCGATTCGCGATTATTTCCGCAACCATACCATCGACTGTCTAAAAATTGCGCCTTCCCATTTGGCGGCACTCCAAGCCATTGTCGATCCAGCCCAATTGATGCCGAGACGGCGTTTAATTATCGGCGGCGAAGCCTCACGCTGGGCATGGGTAAAGTCGCTACAAGAGATCGCCCCGGCAGGTTGCCAAGTCTTCAATCACTATGGCCCCACCGAAACAACCGTCGGCGTACTCACCTATCAATTCCCCAAAGCCAATGGTGCGACCCTGCCGTCAGCAGCAAAGTCACCGCCAGTCATGACACCGTTGGGACGCCCCATCGCCAACACACAAATTTATATTTTAGACAATCATCTTTGCCCGGTCCCCATCGGCGTGGAAGGGGAGCTCTACATTGGCGGGCACAATGTTGGCCGAGGTTACCTTAATCGAGCCGAGCTAACCGATGAGCGGTTTGTGCCCGATCCCTTTCGTAATGGACGACTTTATCGCACGGGTGATCGGGCGCGCTACTTGCCCAGCGGCGACGTGGAGTTTCTGGGACGCTTGGATGGTCAAGTAAAATTGCGGGGCTTTCGGATTGAGTTGGGCGAGATCGAGGCAACGCTGGCACGCCATCCAGCCGTGCGTATGGCCGCCGTTACGCTACAGGCCGTGAACGCAGAGGATCAGCGGTTGGTCGCCTATGTAGTCGCCACCACCGAGCATGCAGTGCAGACCGAGCTTAGCGAGCAACTCCGTTCGTTTCTCGAAGAGCAGTTGCCCGCCTATATGATCCCTTCCGCCTATGTTCTGCT
>JAPLGZ010000293.1 GCA_026389895.1 Chloroflexota bacterium
GCCAGGAAATCTTGAAAATAGTAGCCAAACCCATTTTGAATCGTGGTCGACAGATCCTGCATAGCAGTTTCAGAACCACTTGACACGTTCAATACAGCCTCATTTTTGTTGTCGATTTCCCCGCTTGTATCAATCACCAGTTTTCCTATCCTCCGCTGTTATGGACTTGATCACAAAACGACTATACCCCTTCAATCAATATTCGCTGCTACCATTTGATTATACTACGGCTTATTTAAGCCGAACGATTGAGGATCGCGTGCTGGGCAAGGTCATTGATTAACGCTTCAAGCGCTTGGCTGGTCTGCGGATCGCTCAATTCACCTTGCTCATTAAATTTTTTACGCGCAAATGGCACACTCAGCGCCCCAACCACCTGCGCCGACATGACGCGAATTACCTGGTCGAGGGCCTCCAAAGCCTTGCTCCCACCCGTTGCGAGTGGCGAAGCGCTCAAGAGGGCAACGGGTTTGTTGACAAATTCGCCTGAGCCGACGACCCAATCAAGCGCGTTCTTCAAAGAGCCTGGCATGGCAAAGACATATTCGGGCGTCGAGATCAAAACAGCATCGGCGGCACGCAATTGATCGCGAAAGCTGGTGACCGGCGCGGGGGCAGCCTCCCCATCGAGATTCGCCCGCTGGCGGCACGGATGAGCGCTGTATTGGTAGAGTTGGCTTGGAGACTGCCCGAGAGGGCGAGAATCTTAACTTGATGAATAGACATAGGTTGCCTCAACCATTGACATTATCCACTATGGAGGGGATGGGCATACCCATCCCCTCCATAGTCCTATTGATAGATTTTTAATGTCTACACGAAGTTATCGCGCTGGCACAGTTGTTAATGACTCGCCTAGATAGACCGTATATTGGGGATCATTCTCGGCCCGCGCACAGGGGTTCAATGAATCAAGCACCCCAGAGGCCCGATATTCGATCAGCACCTCGCCATTGTGTTCACGAATGAGGCTGCGCGCTCGATCGGCCAATGTTTTGTCAGTGAAACAATAACCTTCACGATCGCTGTGCGTCACCCAGACCATCACCGCCCCTAGTCCCCGTTCTTCGACGGAAAACATCGTGTCGCGCATGATGCCGGCGCGCGTAAACGTAGGGCGAAACCGCTCGGTGATACAAGAAGTCAAAAGCATTGTAATTGTCAACAACAACAGCACCAATCCCAAAGTACGTTGCTGCGCGCTCATTTTTGTCATCATCTATCATCCTTTTGTAAAACTTCGTTCTGAAAACTATTTTTGATCGATTTATATTCTTACGTTGGCGTGCGCTCTATGTCGCGGATTCGGATCACGAAAAGAGGCTGGCGAACTGCCAGCCTCCTGAGGAGAGCGATCTAAAGCCGTTAGCGAACAGCACGCTGATCGGGCTATCCTTGCTCGCCCGCCGGACCAGGCGCACGCCCCTGCCATGTTTCCGTATGCAAAAGCTCGTTGAGCGGTTTTCTACCCAAGGCGGCGAGCACCTCCTTCAAGGGCTTACCTTCCACGGTTGGCACAACATTCGGCGCGGGATAGCCAAACGCAACAGCCTGCTGCACCTTGTACTGATCGGGAATGCCAAGCAATGGCTTGACACCCGAGTCTTGGCCAAGTGACACCACGCACGAGCCGACACCGTCTGCCCAAGCGGCCAGCAACATGTTTTGGATCGTCCGCCCCGCATCGAACTCAGCGCGGGCCGCCTCTTCGGTGATCACAAGGATCGCAAATGCGGCGTTGCGCAGATGGCTTGCATAGCCGCCGTAGGTGGACAATTGGGCCAAGGTTTCACGGCGCTTAACCAGAATGTATTGCCACGGCTGTGTATTTTTGGCGCTACCAGCCCAACGGCCAGCCTCAATGATGCGGTTGATGATAGCATCATCGACTGGTTCATCGCGATACTGGCGCACTGATCGGACTGTTTTGAGCGCGGCGTAAATATCCATCTTCTGTAAATCCTTCCCTTCTCTGAGATAGGTCTGACCGATCATCCTACCTGGCTAACGACCTAAAATCGTTTATTGGATGCGATCCTCAATTTCCCAAGCGTGATCAAGCACATGCCACGCAACACGCCGCACAAAATAGCGCGGCAACCAAATCACACCACCCCGTGGACCGCGCGCCGGCAGTTCACCGTGGACGGCGTTGGTGAACGCATCCAAAACGGCTTGCCGAGTCTGCTTCAATTCGCTAGGCAAGTCAGCCGTAGCGTTCTTTTTATGTTTCCAGGCCAATCGAGGTAGATAACCGGCTTCTGCCCCCATGACATGTTGGGCAAGTTTTTCAAGATCACGTCCGCCGCCACGTGGTCCGGTGCGCAAAGCCTTATCCTGCGCCAATTCAACAGAAGCGTCGAACGCCTGCCACGCCGCCTGCAATATAGCTTGAAGACGTGCGAACTCGGCATCCCCAATGGGCGCTGCATCGCTCGTGGGGGCCCTATCAGGTGCACCGAAATCGGTGGTCATATTGCCTGCCAACCGCTCGACAACAGCAAAAGCTGTGGCATCAATCGGCGCCTGAAACCCCAGTGGAGTCGTGCGCAACAGATGCGCATAGCGCGGCCCATAGGTAACCAGGGCTTGTAGGGCGGTCTGTTCATCGCGCCCGCTGCGACACCAACCTGGCCACTCAACGGCGCCAGCAAACGTTCGTTTTTGTCCAATCTCCAGATATACAGTAATTTTTTTTGACGTTTGCATGCTCATCTAATTCCTATCTCTTCATGACTATGCGAATATCAGTGTTAAAATAGGATTATTCACATAGGTTACACAATCAACAACCAAAAATCTAACGTAGGAACGCCAAGAACAATCAAACACCGGCTCCAGGCCATCGGTTCGGCCTCTCAACAAACCTAGGGCGCGGGTGGTAGGTCGACTGACGGCAAGAAGTACAACATGATCTTGTTGAGCAGAACAACGAGCGCAAACGCCCACGCCCAATTTGGCTGATGTGCGGCGACCAGCGCGACAACGGCACAGCCAAAGACGATAACTTCCAAGCTAAATTTAAGCGGGCTGGCGAGTGGCACCGTAGCCCTTGGAGAAAGGAAGATCCCCCAAATGACGGCGACCAGGATCGGCGCGCCCAGGCCAAGGCCAAACTGACTAAGCCAACTTTGACCGCTGCTAAAGCCCCAATACCCTAGCGCGACTAACATACAAAGCTCTAAGAGAAAGGCAAGGGCGAGATTGATGTATTTTAACAATGCCATGACGAAACCTCTTCTTTGCAAACGCTAGCCGGCGCACCCAGAAGGCGAAGGCATCGGATCGACCGCTCAACCGGCGCCAAAGATATACGCATCGAGGAACGCATTGCGGAATTTACCCTGTGGATCGTATGCATGCGCCAGATTTTGGAAGTCTGGCAGCTTCTGGTAGAGCGCTTGCACGCGCGCGGGGGCCATGGTAAACAGCTTCCCCCAGTGTGGGCGAGCATCGAAAGGCGCCAGTTGTTCTTCAAGCAGTGGGAGCAACTTCTGGACAGCCGGCCAGTCCTTTTTCCAGGAGAAGTGAAGGCCAACTGCGGCTTGCTGATAGCTTGGGCTCATCCAGAGCGTATCGGCGGCGATGGTGCGCACCTCAGAAATCAAGAGCGACGGCTCCAACTGGGCTTGTACACTCGCCACCGCGCGCATGGCGGCCACAGCATGCTGGCGGGGCACGAAATATTCAGTCTGCAACTCATCGCCACTGGCGGGTGTGTGATCAACGCGAAAATGGGGCAAGCGTTCATGCCAAGGGCCAGGGATGCCCATCTGCACCGTACAAGGATCGGCAGAGAGACGAGTCAGCGGATGGCGAGGCACAGGAGCGAGGGTCGCTTCGAAGAAACTGGGCGCCAAGGCCAGCCCAACTTCGCTGGGGAGGCGGCGCTTCAGCCAAATCTGGTTTACGCGGCCCTGCTGCCAGTCTGTAAAGAGGCTAACGCTGTAGGCACTCGATAGAACAGCCTCAAAATGCTCTTCTAATTGCGCCACGGGCAAGTTTTCGTACACCTCTTGCTGCATCATAAACAGTGGAACGATGTCTAGTGTCATTTTGGTGATCACCCCCACTGCGCCGAGCCCAACCACCGCGCCAGGGAATTGGTCGGGATGTTGCTCGCGCGAAAGTGTGACCACGTCGCCATTGGCGATCACCATTTCTAATGCGGCCACAGCTGTGGCCAGGTTGCCATTGTTATCTCCCGAGCCGTGTGTTGCAGTGGCACAGGCGCCCACCACCGACACATGCGGCAACGAAGCCATATTGTGGATGGCAAACCCTTCTTGGTGGAGTTGCAGACCGAGCTGACCATACGTCATGCCCGCATTGATCGTTACCGTACGCCGTGCGCGATCTAATACCAGTGGCTGGTCAAATTTCTCAAGCGAAACGTGATCTTCGGTCGTATCGGCGATCTCATTAAAACAGTGGCGGGCGCCGATCACCTTCAGCTTATGGCTCCGACTCACAATCTCTTGCAATTGTTCGACTGTTTCGGGATAGTGCAATCTGGTGGCGTGAAAGGCGATATTGCCGGCCCAATTGTGTTGTTTTGCAGGATCTTGATGCGTTGTAGTCATCTTCATGCTCCGGTTAGGCAGATAAGTAAGCAAAGGATAGTAGATTATTCTCAGGGTAGCAGTTTGCTATGGGTGCAGAGATCAGGTATAGCCGAACAGATCAAAGAGCATTGGCGTAGCTCGGCATGAGGGATGTCACTGTTGATTGTCACACAACAAACGATGACATCCCTCATGCCGAATTATCCGCATTACCGGCTTGATAGAATACGAGGACACGTCGAATCTTACGGTGCAAAAAGATTACCCATGCGAAAGATTACGTCGGTGTCTGATTCCAGGACATAGCCTCGCCGCGCACGAGTTTGGCCCGCAGTTCATAGCGTCCAGGCCATTCAACGGGCAGATCCCCATTCTCGACCATTAGTTTCAGGGGGTTTACCCGGGTCTTTAGCGGCAGATAGATCCGCTGACGCTTGCGTGCTGATTCAAACAGGGCCATCATAATTTCCTGGACGGCCCGCGCGCGCTCGGCGCTGCTGATTGGCTGCTCAACGCGCTCTTCAGCCCAGTCGATCGCCTCCTGGCACTGGTGACTCCAACTATCGTGCCACGGTGCCTCGACCTGTTTCCAGCCATTCGAGGACGCGTTAAGATACTTTACGGTGCCAATTTCGTAGTTATAGCGAGCCGATGGGCCTTCGGGCATATACATCGGCAAGTCAGTTGGGATCTCGCTGTCTGGGTGACGCGTCGTATCCAGTTCCATGATCCCTTCGGTGCCAATCACTCGGCAGCCCTGGCCGAGCCCGCGCACGAGGTTGCCTTGAATCAAGATCGTTGCCCCGTTGGCGCAGGCAACCAACCCCATACAGGCGTCCTCCGCCGGCAAGCCACGTTCGACCTGATCGGTGGTGCGCTCCACGGCGCCCATTACCCACTCCACTTGTGGTTCATCCATCAGGAAGAGCGCAAGCCGGATGTTGTGCGAGTTCGTGTTTAGGATATTCCCACCGTCGTCCATTTGGATCTGCGTGACCTGCCCGATCACCCCTTCGCGGATCAGATCGCGGGCCTTGAGCCAGGTGGCGTGGTGCGGACGCTGGAAGGCGATCATCAACTTGACGCCGTTGCGCGCGCAGGCGGTCAACATGGCGTCAGCTTCGCCCAAGTCGACCGCCATTGGCTTTTGGCAGAGGATGACCTTCGGTCGCCGTGCCGCTGCGGCGATCACCATCTCGGCATGTTGTTGGTGCCAGGAGCAGACATCGACAAAGTCTGGATGCTCTTTGTCAAGCATCTCGCGGTAGTCGGCATAACGATGCGCTTCACCGACGTTAAAGAAATCGCCAAATTCGCGGCGGGCATCCGGGTTCGTGTCGGCGATCGCGCCGATCTCGGTGGGCTGGCCCGCGACACCGCGCCAACCGCGCGCATGCACGCGCGCAATGGTGCCACAAGCGATAATGGCGGTACGATACTTACTCATACAATACTCCTTCTTTTCGTGTGCGATTTGATGGACGGGTGAGCCTTGGTGGCGGACAGCCGACATTCGTTCATGCGCCATCTTCTGGCCATCCCGCCCCCAACATATACATCCTGCAAAAGCCCCAACCTTGCGCAGATCTCATGCCTTAGCACACTGCCCATCCCTGTCTGATTGATACTGTCTGGTTGACCTAGCGCTACGGCCTGCCCTACGCTACACCTGGCCTGTTTACAAAAACGGGTGGCGAGTTCGGGGAGGCGATCTTTGCCATTGTCGGTTTTCTCTTGCTTTCGGCTGAACAATGCTGCGACGGAGGAATTTCCGTACAAACCTGAACAATATAAATCGCTCTTCTGCATTTGTCAACAGAGTTATTCGTTTAGGATCTATTCCAATTTTAGGCGCAAATAGAATCCCCACAATAAAGGTTGGTTATCTCAATATGTTCAGCGGCAAGCTGCGGTTTAATCTTTTTATCGATTCTTCTCCAGAGCCACTATAATGGCTGGGTGAGCTCCCACCTCTACACCTTTAAAACGAACCTAATTCAGAGCACGTTGGCTGACGTGGAAGGGAAAATAGCGCCAATGAACGTTGCACAATTTGAAAACTTGCAGGCAGAATTTATGGCCCGCGTAGGTCAAGCGGTCTATTGCATCATGGCCACCGTTGATCGCCAGAACCGGCCGCGTTCACGCGTCATGCATCCGATCTGGGATGGTCCGATTGGTTGGGTAATTTCGTGGCCGGCGTCCCATAAAGCAAAACATCTCGCCCACAATCCAGCCGTCTCGCTGGCCTACATGGCGGATAAAGAAAAACCAGTCTATGTGGATGGTGTTGCAGAATGGGTTGATACCGTCGAGGAAAAACGTCGAATC
>JAPLGZ010000599.1 GCA_026389895.1 Chloroflexota bacterium
CATTCGGCCATCCGCGATGATGTTTCAATGAATCTGGAGGCCATTCTGGATCTAGAAGCGACAATTCCGGGGTTGGCGTTGGTGTTGATCGAGAGCGGTGGCGACAACATCGCCGCCGCGTTCAGTCCGGAATTAGTAGATGTATGGATTTACGTTTTGGATGTGGCCGCGGGTGACAAAATGCCGCGCAAAGGGGGGCCGGGCATCACACGCTCGGATCTCCTGGTGATCAACAAGATTGATCTGGCGCCCTATGTGGGTGCTTCACTGGAAATGATGGACCGTGACACCAAGAAAGTGCGCGGCGATAAACCGTTTGTCTTCTCGAATCTGAAAGATGGCACAGGGCTGGATATGATCGTTCAATGGGTCGAAGCGCATCTCGCCAGCGCCGATTTAACCCGCTTGCATCATATGGATGGGCGTTTACTCTTTGCTGGGCCAACCGAACACCTGACACATCACCACCAACATATCCATTAAATTACCCTCTTCTCTCAAAATCTGTTTGACAAACTTAAACACTTATAATACGCTGGGAGCAACGTTGCATTAACGTTGCTCCCAGTTTTATGTCCGCGGCTGGATTCGGCAACACGAGGAAAGCTCAATCTCGTTGTTTGCTCCAGAAAATGCGTCTCTATGCACTGACAGCCAACACGTTTCAACGTATCTTGTATACCAGGGGATGAATTTATTCATTCCACTCTGCGTAACGCAAATGAGCAGTTTGCCCATGCAGTCTTAACAAGTTGCCACCAACTCACCAGAAAGGACCCTACGTTTCATGCAAGCGGAGCCTATTTTCAAAGCCTATGAATTCGGTGCCCAAGAAAAAGCGCAACTGAATCGAGATGGTAATTTGATCTTGCCCGGCCTCCTAACACCGGAGGCTTGTGAGGCGTTAGTCGCATCGCTTTCAAAAATTGAAGATCTGATCACAGCCGGCGTCAAAGATCCGCTGCCCAATCGCAACGCCGCCGAATACGACAGCTATCTGGAAAGCCTAATCGCGCATCCACAAATGCTTACGCTCGCCCGCCAAGTGTTGGGCGAGGATATTCGTTTTGACCATTGTGTCACCCTCAACCGACCTAGCGGTAATCAGGGCGTGAGTTGGCATAGCCACGAATACGCCGAGGACGACCCCAGTTTAGGTTTCTTGCGTATCTTCTTTTACATCAACGGGTTTGAAACGGACGACGGCAACTTAAAAGTTGTGCCGGGTAGCCATCATTACCGGGACGCGGAAATCAAAGCCATTACTGACGAAGAGTTAACGCAGAGTTGGCTGGCCGACAAAAAACATCCATTGACCAACGAACCATTCGTGATTGAACCTTTGAGCGCGCCCCCAGCGACTGTGGCGTTGATGTGGACCCATGCCGCCCATGCTGTCAACCCACGTCTCCCCGATAGTCCGACTCGCTGGGCTGTGGTCTACGCCTATCGGAACCCAGGCCGACCGTCACGCGCGCGCTGGATCACCGAAGCGTACGAGAAAAAACTGATCCCAGGCGCCGAAGGTCTGCTGAGTCTCTATTAAAAAGTGTTACAACATCCAACGCTGGACGACCAATCATTTAAAAGTGAGGGGTAGGGGCGGCCCCTACCCCTCGATGGACTCTATTTATTTTATCGATGAGCTAGGCTAGACGAGCCTCCCCCATTGTACAATTAATTCCATTTGACACTTGACAAAAAATTCTGCCTGATATACGATTGTTCTATTAACAGAATCACGTTTTGCTCCCTGAAAAATTCTGTACCTTAGAAACATGCACTGTTTCAAGCGCATTTTTTCCATTCAGACTATCAATTTATGGATTTCAAGCAAGCAACCACGGTTGTACCGGCGGTTGATCGGGCTATTGATCTCTTGCAAGCCTTGGCGCGTGCAGGGAAACCGTTGACGCTCTCAGAATTGAGCGAGTTGACGGCAACTTCGCGCAGCACAGCCTATAACACATTGGCGACTTTACACGCACACGGCTTTGTCGAAAAAGACGCGCGCTTCAAAACCTATTGTCTGGGGCTGGGGCTATTTGAACTAGGCAGCGCTTACTTGGCACAGGTGGGTTTAATTCCAGCTTTTCGAGCCTGCGCCCACGAGTTAGTTGAAGAATGCGCAGAAACCATTAAATTAGTGGTGTTGGACCAGCGTGATGTCGTCTATCTGGCCACCCAAGAGGGGCCACAGTCCGTGCGTTTGGTCGCGTTGGCCGGCACTCGCCTGCCAGCCCATGTCACTGCGGTTGGTAAGGTATTGCTAGGACAATTGACCGATCTGGAATTGGATCAACTTTATGCCGATTATCATTTCCCTAGGCACACCGAACATTCAATCCATCAGCTAGCGGCGCTGAAAGCCGCGGTACAATTTGCCCGTACGCATGGCTATGCCTATGACCGCGAGGAATCTTCCTTAGGCGTCAACTGCGTAGCCGCACCGATATTGGATCACACCAACCAGGTGATCGCGGCGATGAGCATCGGCGTCCCCAATCACCGGTTGACAGAAGACCGCTTAGAGGAATTAAAGCAGTTGCTTGTCCAAGCCGCGCACCAGCTTTCTCGCACTCTAGGCTGGATCGAAGGCCGCGGCGCCCCAGCGCCCAGCAGTGTCAATCAGCCACCGGGCGTGGGCGAAAGGTCAGTCTCTCCACGGAGGTATAAAAACTGACCTAACTTTAGACCATCTGCTTTTTTTGTGCCTTTTTAACGTTACCCAAATGACAAAGGAGAACAAAGAAATGAAGAAACGAGTCATCCTGGCCTGGCTAGTCGTGCTTTCCCTGCTCTTGGTCGCCTGTGGCGGCGGTGCAGCAGCCCCAGCAGAGCCAACTACAGCCCCCGCAGCAGACACACCCGCAGCCTCCACAGAAGTCACGAGTACGACGGCGACGACCTCAACCGCGCCGACGACAGAGACCACAACAACAACCGCGACATCATCCAGCGGCGGCGGACAAGCGGCGGTGAGCACCGGCGATGTCAAAGAATTAAAAATTCTCTGGGCGCAATGGGATCCAGCCGACTACCTGCAAGAAATTGGCAAGAAGTACGAAGAAGAGACCGGCATCAAGGTTACGGTTGTACAAGAGCCATGGCCGAGCTTTTACAACCGGGCTTTCACCGAATTTGCGGCCAAGGGCGACAGTTGGGATTTAGTCGTCGGGGATAGCCAGTGGTTGGGACAGGGTTCCTCCCAGGGTATTTACGTCGATCTGACCGACTTTTTGAAGAGTAACGGTATTGATAAAACTGTCACGCCAGCCACGTTGCAATATTACGGCGAATATCCGTTAGGCTCCGGCAAGTATTGGGCCTATCCCACCGAAGGTGACGCCGATGGCTGGGCTTATCGCAAGGATTGGTTTGAAAACCCAGAAGAGCAAAAGGCCTTTAAGGAAAAGTATGGCTATGATCTGGCCGTGCCGAAGACCTGGAAAGAATTGCTCGACATTGCAAAATTCTTCACCCGTCCCGATAAAAACATGTACGGCGCCGCCATCTATACACAAAAAGAAGGCGATGCCATCACAATGGGCTATGAAAACGTGATGTTCAGCTATGGCGCCCGTTGGCAAGACCCCAAAACCAACGAAGTCAAGGGCATCGTCAATTCGAAAGAGTCGATTGCAGCGCTAGAATTCTACAAAGAGCTCTATACCTGTTGCAACCCACCTGGCCTGGGCAACGCTTTCTTCCAGGAGACCAACGATGCCTTTGTCAAAGGTCAGGCGGCAATGGCGATGAACTATTTTGCCTTCTTCCCTGCATTGGCCACTGACGCGACGAATCCCCATGCTGCCGTCACGGGCTATTTTGCCAACCCGGCCGGCCCTACGGGTGAGCGCAAGGCGGCCTTAGGTGGACAGGGTATGAGCATTATCTCCTTTATCAGCCCAGAGCGCCAACAGGCCGCGATGGACTTCATCAAATGGTTTGCCCAGGAAGAGAATCAACAAGAATGGGCCGACGTAGGTGGTTACACCTGTAACATCAACGTGCTCAAATCGCCAGAATTCTTGGAAATCGCGCCCTACAATGCGGCCTTTGCCGAAACGATGACCATGGTCATGGACTTCTGGAATATTCCAGTCTACGCGCAACTGTTGACACCCACACAAAGCGAATTAAGTGGCTACATCGTGGGTGGCGAAGGCAAAGCCGACGAAGTGCTGAATCGCCTGGCCGATACACACGATAAGATTCTGCGTGAAAACGGGATTATTAAGTAGATTTACGATTTTTGATTTACGATTTACGAGGTTGGAGGGACGGCGAAGTTGCTTCTGCTTTCAACAAAGAATCGTCGAAAGCAGAAGCAACTTCGTGGACGAAGCTACTTCGTAAATCAAAAATCGTAAATCGTAAATCATCTTGCCACGGGTTAAATTTATGTTTCCAGATAATCAGACTTCCCAGCGCACGGGTTATCAGCAGCGACAACTCAGTGACCGGTCGATTCAGTGGTTGTTTATCACACCGACCCTGATTTTGCTGGCTTTATTTAACATTTTCCCGCTCTTTTACAGCCTCTATCTAAGTTTCACCGATTTTTCGGCGATTGGCACAGCAGCGCCGGTGTGGGTTGGCTTCAAAAATTTTAGCACCTTACTCAACGATCCCCAGATCTGGAAATATTTTGCCACAACCGGTCGTTTCGCCTTTCTTTCGGTTGGTCTTCAGACCGTGCTGGGCTTTGCGCTGGCCATGTTGCTGCGCGAAAAATTCCGCGGCAGTGGTTTGATCACGACGCTCATTCTGATTCCGATGATGCTGTCGCCGGTCGTGGTGGGTTTCTTCTGGAAATCCATCTTTAATCCCAGTTCGGGGATCTTCAATTATGCGCTAGGGTATTTTCACCCCGCGTCTGCGCCGGGTCCGTCCTGGTTGGATAGTTCGAGTCGCGCTCTCTGGGCAGTGGTGATTGTTGACGTGTGGATGTGGACACCGTTTGTAATGCTGCTCTGTCTATCCGGTTTGAACGCGATTCCAGATTATCTGTACGAGGCAGCAGCCATTGATCGCGCCAGCGCCTGGTTTCAGTTTTGGCGTATTACATTGCCGCAAGTTTTGCCGCTACTGATGATCGCCGTCTTGTTTCGCACCATCGAGGCCTTTAAAAGTTTCGACCTGGTGATGGGCATGACCGGCGGCGGGCCGGGCGATAGCACGGAACTTGTCGCCGTCAACTTATTTCGGATTGCCTTTGAAGGTCAGTGGCGCACCAGTTATGCCAGCGCGCTTGCCTATATCGTCCTCGTGATTATTATGGCGATTAGCAACGTCTATATCCGCAATTTAAACAAGGTGCGGGGGGAAGGATAGTGATGGCGGTTGTAACGAACCCTCAAGTCGATAAAGGCTCGATCGAGAAAGGGGTCAATTATTCGACACGCGTCGATAAAGTGGGTGGGCGCGTGCAGACAGTGCGCACCATCCGGATCACAGCGGCAGTCATGTTGGCCTTTCTTTTATTGATCCCAGTTTTTTGGATGGGCGCCACGGCCTTCAAGGTGCGTGCGGATGCGATTGCAACACCGCCGAAAATTGTCTTTAAACCGACATTGGAGGGCTTAATTTTTCTCTTTACCGATCGCTCGGTCTTGAATCAAGCGCGCAGCAAGCGCCTGAAAGCGCGCATTAACGAATTAAATTGGTATGAACGAATCGCCTTGGAAGGCGGTCAACAGATCACAGGACCGAGCGAATATGTGACACGTTTGCGCAATTCGGTGATCATTGCGGGTTCATCGACTATCCTGGCCGTCGCCTTGGGGCTCTTGGCCGCGTATGCTTTTAGCCGATTTAAGGTAAAGGGGGAGTCGGATCTACTCTTTTTCATCCTCAGCACACGCATGTTGCCGCCCGTGGTGGTCACGATCCCGATCTTTATCATGTACACCAAGTTTGGACTACACGATACACACATTGGGCTGATTTTGCTTTACACCGTCTTCAATTTATCACTTACCGTTTGGCTGCTTAAAGGCTTTATGGACGAGATCCCGCGTGAGTATGAAGATGCGGCCATGGTGGATGGGTACACGCGGATGCAGGCCTTCCGCAAAGTAGTCTTGCCTCAGGCTATCACCGGTATTGCCGCCACAACCGTCTTTTCGTTGATCTTTGCCTGGAATGAGTATGCCTTTGCCCTGATGTTAACCAGCGAGAAAGCCCGCACTGCCCCGCCCACCATCCCCACGATCATGGGGCGCGGGGGCATGGAATGGGGCACAATTGCCGCCGGTTCGCTCGGTTTTCTGATCCCTGTAGTCATTGTGACCTTTGCCCTCCGCCAATACTTGTTGCGCGGCGTGACGTTTGGCGCGATCCGCCAGTAGGCTCAATTTACGATTTTTGATTTACGATTTACGAAGTGAATTCGCTGATCAGATAATTCGTTAAGCAAAGATCCTAAAAGTTTATAAGTTGCCTAAACGAAGTGATAGGAGACGATGTGGATCGTGAGCAATTTAAACAACGAACGAAGCAATTGGCCTTACGCATAATTCGTCTTTCGCAGGCTATAGCAAGAAGTCGCGAGGCGGACGTGATTGGTGGACAATTGCTGCGCTCTGGCACTTCGATTGGTGCAAATTATCGGGCGGCTTGTCGGGCAAAGTCAACAGCAGATTACATCAACAAGCTAAAAATTGTTGAAGAAGAGGCAGATGAGACGCTGTACTGGTTGGAACTACTTGTAGAGACCAAAATTGTACCGAAAGTCCAACTTGCTGGCTTGATCAAAGAAGTAGATGAAATCGTCGCGATGACTGTCTCATCCATCAAAACATCGCGCTCAACCAGTTAAGGCCACCCTAACTTAACCCATACGAGACAACCTCGTAAATCGTAAATCAAAAATCGTAAATCCCTTATGGCTCAAATTGAACTGAAGCAGGTTGCCAAAAAATTCGGTGATGTCTATGCTGTCCAACCGATGGATTTGACTATCCAGGATGGTGAATTTGTCGCGCTGCTGGGACCGTCTGGCTGCGGTAAAACGACGACCTTGCGCATGATCTCGGGTCTGGAAGCGGTGAGCAGCGGTCAGATTTTGATCGACGGCCAGGACGTCACCTGGAACCATCCCAGCGCGCGCGATATCGCCTTTGTCTTTCAATTTTTTGCGCTCTATCCACACATGACCGTGCGCCAGAATATCGCCTTTACCCTGGAAGCGCAAAAAGTGCCCAAAGCACAGGTGGAAAAACGCGTATTTGATGTGGCGCGCTTGTTGCAGATCGAACACTTATTGCGCCTGCGCCCGAAGGCATTGAGCGGTGGCGACCGCCAGCGTGTCACCCTGGCGCGCGCGCTGGTGCGCCATCCCAAAGCTTTCTTGATGGATGAACCACTCGGCGCATTGGATGCCGATTTCCGCGCCACAATGCGGGCCGAGATCAAACGGCTGCACCTGGCCCAACACGCCACGACCGTCTATGTCACGCATGACCAGATTGAAGCGATGGCCATGAGCGACCGCATTGTGATTATGTCTAACGCGCGCGTACAACAGATCGGCACACCAGCGCAGGTTTATTACGATCCCGCCAATTTATTTGTGGCCCGCTTTATCGGCAGCCCCGGCATGAATTTGGTCAAAGGTCGCTATACGAATGGCATGGTGCAGCTACCAGGCGCCAATCAATTGCCACTGCCCGAACGTTGGCAGGCGGCCATCGCCAATCAACTCAGCAGCGAGGACGTGGTGCTCGGCTTTCGCCCAGAAGCAGCCAAAATCAGCGCCGATGGCGTCTTGAACACGCAAGTTTATGCAAGTGCTCTGCATGGGGCCTATGCCATGTTGCACCTGGCGTTGGATGGCGAAAAAGGCGAGACAATGACCCACGTGCGCGCCGCAAAGAATACCATCTATCCGATCGGTACGCCATTACGCTTTGATCTAGACCCACAGATGGTGCGTTTTTTTGATCCGAAGACAGAATTAGCATTAACACTAGCGTAGAACCGCAGATGCAGAGGATGGCGCAGCTTGATAATTCTGTTGCCGAATTTACGCCATCAATGGATCCAGGATTATTAACGAATATTTATCCGCACCTCTGACGCATCGGCGGCTCTAAGGAATACTGACATGGCAAACGTCGTCTTGAACCAGATCACCAAACAATTTAGAAATGTCACCGCCTTGCGGGATGTCTCCTTTGAGATTAAAGATGGTGAGTTTTTTGTGCTGCTTGGGCCAACGGGGGCGGGCAAAACAACATCCTTGCGCGTCATTGCCGGTCTGGAAAAACAAGACGCCGGCACGGTGACATTTGATGGCGAAGCAGTGGACGCCCGTTCACCAGCCGAACGCGATATTGCCTTCGTTTTCCAACAATATTCACTCTATCCCACCATGTCGGTCTATGATAATCTGGCCTTCCCACTGCGTTCGCCATTACGCAAAACACCCGAAGCCGAGATCAAAACACGTGTGACCGCCACCGCCGAAAAATTGCGCATCAGCCATCTCTTGGAACGCAAAACGGCTAAACTATCTGGCGGCGAGATGCAACGTGTCTCGATTGGCCGCGCCATTGTACGCAACCCGCGCATCTTTTTGATGGACGAGCCGCTTTCCAACTTGGATGCCAAATTGCGCGAATCGTTACGCATCGAGTTGGAACATATCCAAAAGACCCAACAGAGCACCACGCTCTATGTGACCCACGATCAAGTCGAGGCCTTGACGTTGGCGGATCGGATTGCCGTTTTACGCCAAGGTCGGGTGGTGCAAATTGGCACGCCACAGGATATTTATGATCGCCCGGCCAACGTTTTTGTCGCGCAACTGGTGGGTACACCGCGCATCAACTTGCCAAGCGCCACCCGGACGAACCAAGCGCTCACCGTGACGGGCAGTGATATCCAGATGCCGCTGCCCGCCAACGGCCAGGCATTCCCGCCGTCAATCACATTAGGTATTCGGCCAGAAGATGTACAGCCGGCCAGCGATGGCGCCTTCGCCGGCCAGATCAATCTGATCGAACCGTTGGGCGTAGAGACCATTCTGCATATCAAAAGTGGTGAGCAGACATTGCTCAGCATGGTTTCGGGCATGAGCCAGGCGCGGATTGGCGAAAATGTGCGCTTTAACATTGCCCCTGATCGCTTGCATTATTTTGATGGCAATGGAATGCGGGTTGCGGTATAATAAGACTGTGATCGGTCAGCTTTGAAATTCACGCAGAAAAAAGATCACACAGTGGAGTACATTCTATGAAATTCGGCGTCAACACTTGGGTATGGGTCTCCCCGCTGACAACAGCCGATGTCGAAAAGCTCGTGCCGCTGGTCAAACAGATGGGTTTTGACTGGATCGAGTTTCCAATTGAAAATCCAGATGGTTTCGATTACCAACAGGCCGGTGAACTGGTGCGTGACTACGGCCTGGGCGTGAGCGTTGCCGCCGTCATAGGGCCAGATCGGGATCTGGTGCATCCGGACAAAACTATTCAAGCCAACGGGTTAGCCTATGTGCGCCATTGTATTAAAGCCACCCAAACAATGGGCGCTAGTACGCTGATGGGGCCGATGTATTCTGCCGTAGGCCGCACCTGGCAAGCAACCCCCGCAGAACGGGCCCAAGATGTGGATTTGCTCGTACAGCAACTTTCTCAACTGGCCAGCGTGGCCGCGGATCATGGTGTAACGCTCTGTCTTGAGCCACTCAACCGCTTCGAGACCAGTTTTATCAATTTGGCCGCGCAGGGCATCGAAGTAATTGACCGGGTTAATCATCCAGCCTGCCAGTTGATGTTAGACACCTTTCACATGAACATTGAAGAGCTTTCGATAGATGATGCGATCCGTGCCGTCGGCCCACGCTTGCGCCATTTTCATGCCTGCGAAAATGACCGTGGCGCGCCCGGTTCCGGCCACGTACCCTGGCCAGATGTCGCCCAAGCGCTGCGTGATATCCACTATGATGGCCCCGTGGTCATCGAATCGTTCACGGATAAAGTCAAAACCATTGCCCGCGCCGCGGCGATCTGGCGACCATTTGCAACCAGCCAAGATGCGCTGGCACAGGATGGACTGATGTTTTTGAAGAAACTGCTGAATAGTGAATAATTAATAATTAACGGCAAATGACTGTCCGTCCACGCGTTGTTCATTAAATATTAAATATTAATTATTCACTATTAATTATTAGAAAGATTCCTATGCCCAAAACAATCGCCCTCATCGGTGCGTTAGACACCAAAGGCCACGAATTCGCGTTTGTCAAAGAGGAAATTGAAAAGCGCGGCCATCAAACACTGGTCATCAACACCGGCGTGATGGATGAACCGGTCTTTGCACCCGACATCACGGCGCAGACGCTGGCCGAGGCGGGCGGTTCAACGCTGCTCGATCTGCGCACGCAAGCCGATCGCGGGAAAGCGATTGAGATTATGGCGCAAGGCGGCGCTACGGTGGTCAAACGCCTCTTTGACCAGGGCAAGATCGATGGTATCCTAGGTATGGGCGGCTCGGCGGGGACAGCAGTTGGCACGGCCGCCATGCGCGCCTTGCCGATCGGTCTGCCTAAGCTGATGGTCAGTACGCTGGCTTCAGGCGATGTAGGGGCATATGTCGGCATCACCGACATTGTAATGATGCCGTCGGTTGTGGATGTAGCGGGCATCAATCGTTTTAGTGCGCGCATCTTTGCCAATGCCGTAGGCGCGATTGTCGGCATGGTGGAGACGACGGCGCCAATCATTGAAGCAAAGCCCTTGATCGCGGCCTCTATGTTTGGCAACACAACCAAATTGGTGGATCGTTGTCGCGAATTGCTAGAGCAACAGGGGTATGAAGTGTTGGTTTTTCATTCGACCGGCACCGGTGGGCGCATGATGGAAAGCTTGATCGACGCCGGTTATATCAGCGGTGTGCTCGATGTAACCACAACCGAGTGGGCCGATGAGTTAGTCGGTGGGATGTTGGGTGCAGGTCCAAACCGGCTGGATGCGGCCGCCAAACAAGGTGTTCCCCAAGTGATTGCGCCCGGTTGTCTAGATATGGTCAATTTTTGGGCACGGGCCACTGTGCCAATGCAATTTGAAGGGCGCATCTTCTACGAATGGAACCCCAACGTAACCCTGATGCGCACAACCGTGGAAGAAAATGCCAGACTAGGGCAAATTTTGGCCGAAAAGGCCAATCAAGCGACGGCGCCCGTTGCCTTCTTTCTGCCTTTGCAAGGCGTCTCGGTGTTAGATTCGCCAGGCGGTGAATTCTGGCAACCGGAAGCGAACGCGGCGTTGTTTGATGCGATCAAGCAAAATGTCCGTTCAGACATTCCAGTCTATGAACTGGACAACAATATCAACGATCCAGCGTTTGCCAGTGCCGTGGTCAATCAACTATTAGAATTTATAACGAATCAGCCCAAAGCCTAACGCCGAGACACAGCGAACAAACTTTGCGCCTCTGCGTTAAAAAATGAGGACGATATGCCTTTTATTGCCAGAGAAGAAGCCCTACGTCGCCTGAACCAAAATGTCAAAGAGGGCAAGCCGATTATCGGTGCGGGCGCGGGCACGGGGATCACGGCCAAATTTAGCGAACGCGGCGGCGTTGATCTGATCATCATCTACAATTCGGGCCGTTATCGCATGGCCGGGCGCGGCAGTCTGGCGGGGATGTTGCCTTATGGCGACGCCAACGCTATTGTCGTCGAGATGGCCGGCGAAGTGTTGCCGGTGGTCAAAGATACGATGGTGCTGGCGGGCGTCTGTGGCACCGATCCGTTTCGGTTGATGTCGGTCTTTTTGCGCCAAATTAAAGAGATGGGCTTCGACGGGATCCAGAATTTCCCCACGGTTGGCCTGTTCGAGGGCGTCTTTCGTTCGAATCTGGAAGAGACCGGCATGGGCTATGGCCTGGAAGTAGACATGATCCGCCAGGCGCATGACTTGGGCCTTCTCACCTGTCCCTACGTCTTTAATCCGGATGAAGCCACGGCCATGGCGAAAGCGGGGGCAGACGTGTTGGTCCCGCACATGGGCTTGACGACCAAAGGCGAGATTGGGGCGCATACGGCCCTAACGTTGGCAGAAGCGGCCAAACGTGTGCAAGCCATGCGCGACGCCGCCGTCAAGGTCAACCCTGATATCCTGGTGCTCTGTCACGGCGGGCCCATTGCCGAGCCAGAAGACGCCCAATATATTCTCAAACATACCGAAGGGGTGGTTGGTTTCTTTGGCGCCTCTAGCATTGAGCGACTGGCAACAGAACCAGCCATCGAACAACAAGCGCGGCGCTTTAAATCGATCCAGCCCAAGCGCGCCTAAGAAGCAGTTAAAAAACGGTGCGCCCCAAGGCAGGCGCCCATTTTGGCAGATTCGCAGCCTGTGCCGCGAAATGTCTACAAACATGTTACGTCCACACATCAACCTGTTGCAGCGGGTTTTCCATGCCAGACGCTGAATTCCTTCAGCATACCATTGCTAGCGCCTGGGAGATTAGATATTGGATATGCATATACTGCTCCCCAGTATCGAATATCTAATCTCCTTTTACGATAAGAAAGTAGGCTGAACGTGCTACAACCTGTCATCTTCATGGTTGGTTTTCTGATCATTCTGGGTCTATTCATTCGCTCGATCATGGCTCTTTCAAACCGGTTGAGCGATAAGATTGCCCAAACCACCTTTGACCAAGTCGAGCGCGTGATCATTGCGGGCATTGTGCTCGGCGTGATCGGCATGTTTCAGCCGTGGATCTTTTTAGGCTACAAATATGGTTTTATGTTGCTGCTCTTTTCTACCCTGGCCTTCATCGTCTGGAGCCATATCACACCAGCAGCGACACGTTACAATGAGGAAGTGGGACCAGAAACGACGATTACGCAACATTGATGTTGACCACTTGTATTACAAAGTTAAAGTGGTTACACCATGCGTTATTTAAATCCAAGCAAGGCGCGGGCTACCCAGCCAACGCTTGCTCCCTATTTCAGAACTGAATTCATGCGACCAAAGGAGACACTTTATGCATCTTTCCATGCACAACTGGATGCGCGCTGAGCCACTCGAAGTGACTATCCGCCGTCTGGCGAAATATGGCTACAAAAGCATCGAAATCAGCGGCGAACCAGAAAAATACGACGTCAAAACAGTACGCCAATTGCTGAACGAGAACGGGTTGACCTGTTGGGGTGCGGTAACATTGATGTTTCCGGGGCTCAATCTACCTTCCAGCGACGAAGCAACGCGCGCAAGGTCGGTCAAATATGTCAAAGACTGTATCACGATGGTCAAAGAGTTGGACGGCCACGAGATCACGGTCGTGCCGGGCACCGTAGGCAAGGTTTCGCCCGATTCGACGCCCGAAAACGAGTGGCAATGGGCGGTCGAGGGCATGAAAGAGATCTATGCGCACAGCCAAAAAGCTGGCGTTAAGATCGCGATTGAGCCGCTGAACCGCTTTGAAACTTACTTCATTAGTCGTGGCGACCAGGCATTGGCGCTGGCCGAAGCCGTCGGTCCCGACTGCGGCGTCTGTCTGGATGCCTTCCACCTAAACATCGAAGAAGCCAACATGTACGACGCGATCCGTCGCGCTGGCAGCCGGCTGGTTGATTTCCATGTGGCCGACAACAATCGTCTGGCTTGCGGCATGGGCGCCATCGATTGGCCCAAAGTCGTCAGCACGCTCAAAGAAGTGGGCTATGACGGCGCGTTGACCGTCGAATTCGTCGCCCCAATCGACCGCACACCGGCTAATCCTTTCCCAGATGCGATCGAGACCAATCCGACCAACATCAGCCCAGAACAACTCAAGTTTATCCAAGACCACGGCAGCAGTCTGCTCAGCGAAAGATTCTATGATTCGCTGGTTGAGCAATGTGCGAAGACGCTGTTACCATTGATTTAGTAAGGATTAGGGATACAAGATTAGGCGGCCTGCCACTCTGTATCCTTAATCCCGTATCCTAATCCCGATGAAAAATTATGATTATACGCGACGTAGAAGCCGTCTGGCTGCATTGCCCAATTCCGTACGAAAAACAACATGTCTCCGACTTTGGACGCCTCTCCAGCTTTGATTGCGCGCTGGTGACGATTACGACCGAGGATGGTCAGCAAGGCTTTGGTGAGGCCAAGGCCGCCGTCGGCAGCGCCGGCGTGTGCGCCTCGCTAGTCACTTGTGTGCAGCATGAGTTGAAGCCAATCCTGGTCGGCCAAGATGCGCGCCAGATCACGCGCCTGTGGGAATGTATGTACAACGGCACACGCGACCATTACGCCCTGGCGCGTGGACGGGCCTTTCCCATTCTAGGCCGGCGTGGGCTCACCATTTCGGCCATGAGCGGTGTTGATATGGCGCTGTGGGATTTACTGGGCAAGCACCTAAACACCTCCGTCGTCCAGTTGATGGGCGGCACGCTGCGCGACAAAATGCCAGCGTATGCCAGCGGTGGTTGGGCCGATCTAGACAGAATCGGCGAACAGGTGCAAGGCTATGTCGCGCGCGGTTTTAACGCCGTCAAAATGCGCGTTGGCGTAATGGACGGCGATGTAAACACCAGCGTCGAGCGAGTGCGCGCGGCGCGCGCCGCGCTGGGACCCCAAATTGCTATCATGGCAGATGCCCACGGCACCTACAGCGTGCCCGAAGCCAAACGCTTTTGCCGAGCGTTAGAAGACGTTGATCTGCGCTGGTTCGAAGAGCCGCTCAACGCCGACAACCGCCACGGCACCGCTGAAGTGCGCGCTGCAACAAGCATTCCGATCTCCGCGGGGGAGAGCGAGTTTACTCGTTTTGACTTCCGTGATCTGATCGAGGCGCGCGCCGTCGACATCTTGCAGCCCGATCTGGCGATCTGCGGTGGCATCACCGAAGGACGCCGCATTGCGGCCTTGGCCGATTCTCAGCAGCTAGAGTTAGCTCCCCATTGCTGGGGATCGGCCTTCTCTTTTATGGCCGGCGTCAGTCTCGCCTTCGCCAGCCCCGCCGCCACCATTATCGAATTCTCCGTCGGCGCCAACCCGATGTTGTTTGACCTGGTACAAGAAAAGATCGAAGCCGTGGATGGCTTGATCGCCGCACCAACGCGCCCCGGTTTGGGGGTGACACCGAAGCCAGAGTTTATTGATGAGTTTAAGATGATGGTATAAAATTCCACAATAGCTACACGGTTAGATCAGTATATTATGCCTGTCATTTTTCGCGAAAAAGGTTACGAATTCTCATTTGTGATGTTCGATCTGAATGAGCCGATGCATATACACGTGCGTAGTGGGTCTAAACAGGCAAAATACTGGGTTGATCCATTATCGATTGCCTGGAAGCGTGGCTACCGTCCCCAGGAATTAAACGAAATCGAACGTCTCATTTGCGACAACGAAGATCTGATTCGCGAAATTTGGCAACGAGAAAGTGCAAAAAAACGATGAATCCAACCCTTGTCACTGTCAATACACATCCAAGTGAGGGACATTCCCGAGCCGTTACGATTCCTGTCTTCATTCCTAATTTGGATGATGTGCGCATCTTGGCAGATCGTTTACATGTCGGCGGGAAATCCTACCATGATCGGGCCTGGGGCTGGGAAGTCACCTATGAGCCAGAGCTTGACGAACCTGAAGCCGAAGTTGAAGTGCCTGACGGAAAAGGTGGCTTTGTGACACAAGCAATGCCACTCTGGACGCCAGCCAGTTTCACGATTGGCGAAAGCGGTGTCTGGTTTTTCTCACTGCTTTGGGAGAACGGGTCACAACAGCCACCGGTAGAATTTCTTGACAACCGCAACATCGTCAAAAAAGCCTGAATTGTATCTCCAGGGCAAGAAAATAGACCGTACCAAGCTTGCATCCTTTTGATATTTTCCCCTTTGGAAAGGAGACACCCCCATGTCTGCCACCCCCACACCGGAAAGCCTCTACCTGCATACACTCGCCCGGCATATCAGCGCCCCATACGTAGCTTTGCCCGGCGCACGCGCGGCAATGTTGTCAGGTTCCGCCGCCGAAGGAATCAGCGACCGGTACTCCGACATCGACATGATGCTCTATTATGATGAATTGCCGCCAGCAGAGGCACTTCAATTAGCACGTCAGCACAATCGTGGTTCGGCGCTGCTGTGGACAATTGGCGAGCGCGAAACGGGGTCGTTTATCGAGGCTTATGCAGTGAATGGGGTGGAGTGCCAGATCGTGCATACAACCCTTGCGGTCTGGGAGCAAAGTATAGCCAGTGTCCTGCGCGATCTCGATGTAGAAACGCCGCTCCAAAAAGCCCTGGAAGGCATCCTGCATGGCATTCCGCTATATGGCTCCGCTTTGATCGAACAGTGGCAAGCCAGTGTAGCCGCCTATCCTGACGCGCTGGCCCAGAAGATGGTCGAGCATTATCTGCGCTTTACACCGATCTGGTTTATTCAGGAACGGCTGTTAGGCCGCGACGCCACCTTATGGCGCTATCAAATCTTTGTGGAAAGTGCGCATCATCTGCTCGCCGTACTCGCTGGGCTCAACCGCGTCTATTTTTCGTCCTTTCAGTTTAAGCGAACACACGCTTTTGCAGAACGCCTTACCCTGAAGCCCGCCAACTTCGCCAGCCGGCTCGAAGCCTGTTTCACCCAAGAACCGCGCCCCGCCATCTGCGAACTTACGCACTTGATTGCCGATACCGTAACGCTGGTCGAGCAACATATGCCAGCCGCTGATACCAGTCGCATCCGCGCCCGGTTGACGCAACAACAAGCGCCCTGGACGCTGCCACCAACAGCTGAGCAAGGTGATAATTTGTCTGACTGATGCATTAGGTATCTCCCATCCTCTTGGTACAGACTAACGGTCTACTACTTCTAGCTTGTCACTTGGCGATTTCCCAAGTACAATTGTTCCACTAACGGATTCTTCCTTGTACTGTTTATTTTCAATATCTTGCCTATATGATCAATGCTATTGATATCGACTCTAATCAACTTATAGACGAACTCGATAGCTTAGGTGTGCATTTTCTCCACGGCGGAACTGGTCATCTCGCCAAGCAACCACTAAATCCAGCTACATTACTAGGCGCGCTCGCCATGAGTCATGAAGCGCGGCTCCGGCTAGCCCTAATTCCGCTCCTTCTACAATATCCCGCCTTCGCCGTCTATACACGTAGTGTGGCTGAACAGTTACCACAACCGGCTCAATTGGTATTAAAGTGTTATTACACCGCTGCGCAGTTACTACAACAAAAATATCTTATACGCCTGGAAGCCCTCTTCGGCCAATCCACACCACTTCCAGATCTCTTTACTGCCGAACTGGGTCTACCGACGTGGCAAAACCCGGAAGCTGGCTTGCAGGCACTGGCCGAACGACAGCGCAACCTCAGTGAGCGCGCGATCAATTGGCTGGGCACCTACGAACATGGAGCGCAACGCCTGTTAACTCATCAAGCACGCAGACAAGCATGGAAAGCATAGAAACAGTACAAATCCAGGCATTTTTAACTGAAGTAGGCAGGCGTTACCAACAAATAGGTACGCTTCTGCTGCTAGGCGGCAGCGCACTTTGCCTGCTCGGCAGTCCACGCCCAACGTTGGATATTGACTATGTCGGTCATGATTTGCATAAAGATGAGCTACAACAGGTCATCGATCAAGTTGCACAGGAAATGCAACTAGAGGTCGAAGCCGTACCAATTGATGAATTCGTCCCCCTACCGCTTGATGCCCAGCAGCGGAGACTACCAGTCGGACAATTTGGTACGATCAACGTTTATATCCTTGACCCTTATACCATTGCCCTGAGCAAACTTGACCGTGGTTTTGATACTGATATTGAAGACATTATCTTTTTGCTCGATCAAGGTCTAATTACCTTGGATCAGTTGAACACGATAACACAAACTGCTCTTACCCACGCCCAAACGTTCAATCTAAATCCGTCAATCATGCTTGAGCATTTACAAGCTGTACGCGATCAGCTTTAGATTGCCACTGTAACCCATGAGTAAACATGCCCCTTCTATCCGTTACAGTGAAGCTGCCTTTGCAACAGCTATCACTTGCGCCATCCTTAAGGCGCGCTCGTAGGAACAACGCGCAGCACCCCTTCCGTAATCACCAATAAAATATCATCCGTCATCGCTTCGAGTGAGCGCGTGATCGGGGCGTGACTCCACTGGACGGCTGGCCCGAAGATCGCCCAACTGGTAATCTGCGCAATCACTTCAAGCGGTCGCTTTTCAACGCGGGCTAACGTTGGTTCCTGTCTGAGCCAGGTGGCGAGCCGATGTCCACTCGATAATTTGCAATGTATTACCAGACCTGGGCGAGCAATTCCAGGCTGTGAACACGTTCGTCGATGCCATGCGTGAAGCTAGAGACCATAATTTCGTTGGCGGCTGTCTCGCGGGCAAGCGCTTCTAGGCTGGCGACCACCGTGCGCGGCGATCCCATGATGCGATTGGTTGGCATTTGGCGGGCCATCGGCAAATCGGGGTGGACGGCGGCGGCCTCGGGCGTCAACAGTTGCGTAGGGCGACCATTTCTGAGCGCAAAGATCATCAACTGGCCGGGAGCGGCGAACCAGGCGGCATCTTCGTCGGTGGCGGCGGTGAGAACATTGGCGGTGACAATCGCGTAAGGCTCCTCGAGAATGGCGGAGGGCGTGAAATGATTGTGATAGAGGCCGAGCGCTTGTAGCGTGCCACCGGTATCAAAGTGATGGGCAAAGGCGAACGGCAAGCCAAGCTGCCCCGCGAGTTGGGCGCTAAAGCCACTGGAACCAAGCAGCACAATATTGGGCGAGGTAGCCGCGGCTGGCGTGGCCGCAAAACGATTCCACAACCCTTCGCTGGTGCGCCGGTCGCCGAGCAAGCCCATCAGGTCGATCAGATGGCGCGGGAAGTCCTCGGCGCCAAGTGCGGCTGGTGAGCGACGGAGGGCAGCCGCCGTGCCGGGGTCCGTGCCGGGGGCGCGACCGATGCCCAGATCGATGCGACCAGGGTGTAGCGCTTCAAGCATCGCGAATTGCTCCGCCACGACCAGCGCCGGATGGTTAGGCAACATCACCCCGCCCGACCCAACCTTGATCGTCGATGTCGCGGCGGCTAGATGGGCAATCAACACCGGCGGGGTCGTGCTGGCGATGCCAGGCATATTATGGTGCTCGGCCACCCAGAAACGGGGGTAGCCAAGGGCCTCGCATTTCTCTCTCTACGCCATGCATCGTTTTAGGCAAGCAGATCGAATAACTATCATACCTTATTTGCAATTTTATACCGTAGTCGGGCTGGCAATCAGAAGTTTGTATGACATCTTGTTCTAGCAAGGCTTGGATCTATGAATTAAATGAGATCAGCCAGATATACTTCATTATGTTACAATAAGAGGAGAATAGTGCAGGCTCGTATGAGGAGTAGATATGATGACAGCCAACCTAATTCGCGCAAAAATCCACGCAGAAATCGACCGACTTGACGAGCATGAATTAGAAGACTTGTATCGGGTCATTCACGATTATCGACTGGGCACTCACGCTGTAACAGTGCAAAATGCTGTGCAGGCAACAACAGAACCCCAGAAAATTCTAAAGCAAGTGCTCCAGCGTATGCAGTCCTATTTATTAAAGAATGGTGCTCCTCACCTCAGTCGGGATCAGCTACATGAACGCCGTTGATACAAATATCCTGCTATACATTCACGATCCCACTGACAGTGCAAAGCAACAACGTGCGGTTCAAACTAGTAAGCACACTCGGAACAGATTGTGTTTTGTTATGGCAGGTGGCATGTGAATACATCAATGCCAGCCGCAAGATGCAAGCTTATGGACTGGATTATGCAGCAGCGATCCAAAACATACGTGACTTGCAACTGAGCTGGCGCTTTATTTTGCCAACCGTAAATGTTCTTGAACGCGCTGTATTGAACACTATCACCACTTTTGAAATTCTTCTCCGGTCTCAAAACCCCAGATAAAGCTTGCATTGACCTTCAACAGTTGGTTTAGCTTTCTTCATGTCTAGTATCGTTCGCCCTCAATATTCAAACGAAGCTTTGTCTATTTACATCCAGTTTACACAGTTATTGTATCCTTGTCTCCATGAGCGAAGGAGAAGGGCGAACTGATGAGTAAAATTCTGGTAGTGGACGATGACCCGAACATTCGGGAATTGGTGCGGGTATTTTTGCGGCAGGAGGGCTTTGATGTCACAGAGGCGACGGATGGTGTGGACGCGCTGACCAAACTGGCGGTGGTCAAAGCCGATCTGGTGATTCTGGATGTGATGATGCCGAACATGGACGGGTGGGAGTTGTGTCGCGAGTTGCGGGCGGCGTATGATATCCCGCTGCTCATGCTCACAGCCAAAGGCGAGACGGCGCAAAAGGTCAAGGGCTTCGAGTTAGGCACGGATGATTATCTGGTCAAGCCCTTTGAGCCGGTGGAATTGGTGATGCGGGTCAAGGCGCTGCTGAAACGTTATCGCATTGCAGCCTCGCAGACAGTGCAGATCGGTGCGTTGTTGATGGAGCGCAAAACGTTCACCGTCACCGTGCGCGATGAACTACTTACGCTGCCACTGAAAGAGTTTGAATTGCTCTTTAAGCTTGCCAGCTATCCCGGCCAAACCCTCGCCCGCGACCAACTGATCGAAGACATCTGGGGCTATGATTATGAGGGCAACGAGCGGACGCTGGATGTGCATATCAACCGGCTGCGTGAGCGCTTCCCCGAAGAGCAGCACAGCTTTAAGATCACGACCATACGCGGGTTGGGGTATCGCCTGGAGGTGCGCCGATGAATAGTGCCAGGAGTATAGCGGAAAGACATCCACGGCTAGAGATAATATTAAAAGGTATTGCTGGATTCATTGTGGCAACGGTTGCCCTCACGCTCACTTTTAGTGCAGCCTACCTCTTGATGACCCAAGTCTATCTGCGGACAGGTCTGAACCCTTCGCCATTGGCCAGACAGGTGATTAACTCGTTTGTCGGTCTTGTGCTGCTCGTGATGGTGGGCAAGCTCATGGCGGAGATTTTTCGCTCCAGCGCATGGGCGCAACAGATGAACATGTTAGCCCCGTTGCTCAAGGCAATGGAACAGATTGCGCGCGGCAATTTTAGTGTCCGGGTAGAGCAGCCCAACAGGGGCAACATGAATGATCCGATCAACCAATTGTTTAAGGGTGTGAATGATATGGCGCAGGAACTCAAGCAGATGGAGGCGATGCGCCAAGAGTTTATCTCTAATGTCTCACACGAGATCCAGTCGCCGCTCACTTCGATTCGTGGCTTTGCTCAGGCGTTGAAAGATGACCAGCTCAGCCAACAAGAGCGGACCCATTATCTCACGATCATCGAAGCTGAAAGCACGCGGCTCTCTAAACTTAGTGATAATTTGCTGGCGCTGGCCGCGCTGGAAGCCGAGAACATGCGCTTTGAGCCAAAAGCATACCGGCTAGATAAACAAATTCGCCATCTGATCCTGGCCTGTGAGCCCCAATGGACAAGCAAAGGGCTAGACGTAGAGGCAAGTTTAGACGAAGTCATGATCACCGCAGATGAAGATTTATTAAGCCAGGTCTGGCTCAATTTACTCCACAATGGCATCAAATTTACGCCCGAAGGTGGCCGCATCCGCGTTGGCCTGCAATGCCAACAGGGCAAAATTATCTTCAACATCACCGATACGGGCATTGGGATTGCGGAGAAAGAACAGTTGCGGATTTTTGAGCGCTTTTATAAAGCGGATACAGCGCGCGAGCGGGCCAAGGGGGGCAGTGGTTTAGGGCTGGCCATCACCGAAAAGATCGTGCAAATGCATCACGGTATGATCCAGGTGGAGAGCAAACTGGGTGCGGGTGCAACATTTGTGGTGCAATTGCCGGCAGAGTAAGAGACTTGGGCTTTGCGCCTTTGCGTACGCAAAGAAAACAAAAGAGGCACTGACACCTTTACGCTTTTCAGGGGCCCGTGAGCGCAGTTTTGTCCTATACCATCGCCCATTCTTCGGTGGCGCCGAAATTGAGTAGATAGAGAAAGGCGTGCGCCAAATAGTCCGTAGTCGAGATGGGCGGCAGCGCGTAGAAAGCATCCCAGGCGGCCGCTTTGTGTTCGCTATAGGTGGCTTCATATTCGGGATGGCGGTGCAAATAGGCCAGCCGCACGGCGTGGCCGATCAGCACGTCGAACACGATGTAATCATCGACCTGTAGCATACTGTTCTGTTCGGTGATCCCGGCCAAGACAGTCAGTGCTTCCAAGTTGAGTTGGCGATATTCGGGGGCGGAAATCTTGTTGAGCAGATGTTCAATGCGCAGCGCAAAGGCGGTCTCGCCGGGCGTCATGTCGGAAAGGATCGTCCGGCTTTCCAGGCGATTGCGACGCTCGAATTTGTCACCAATCACCAGCCCCCGGGTATGTTGAAAGAGTTGCCAGACATGGCTATAAAAATCGTTAGAGGCGCGGCTGAGAATGCCGCGATATTGACGCCAGGCATGCCAACCTTGGGGGGGCGTCGGTAACTCTTCCAGTGCCTGATCGGGTGACCAGGTGAGCGTGGCGCTGGATTGGTCGGCGTGCAGCGACTCCAACTGCGCCAGAATGGCTTGTGTACTCTGATACTCGGTCAATACCTGCACCAAGCGGTGCTGGATCTCGGACGGAGCCAGATGCATCAGCTGCTCGTAGGCTTCATCCTGGGTGATCTGCTGTTCGTGGGCTAACGCGCTGGTCAGCAACACAATCAAATAACTCACCCGCACCATCAACAGATCGGCAAAAAGCTCGGGTTGCGCCTTGATGAGCAGCCCCAAATAGATCAACAATTCCTGCGTCAACACGCTATCGCGAATGTCATCGCGACAGAAGGTGTTGATCATGTTGAGTAATTCTTGGGTGGGCAGCGGCTGGGTAATCAGAGAATCCACGCTGTACGCCCGTCCGACTAGAATATTTTTCTGGCAGACCAGGATCGCGCTGACCGCGTAATCCAAATCGGCATCGACTTTGCCCAGAAGCGCCGAAGCGCGCCGCACCACCGCCCACAAGCGGCGTCGCCCGGCTTCGCCATAGACCTCGTCCAGCAAATCGCGCAAGGACACTTCTCGGCTGGTAAGCCAAACGTGGGCATCGAGCCCCCAGCGGCGCGCCATTGTGGCGAGCAATTCCACTTGCTCATAGAGGTTGCTTGATTGTTCCAAGCGCCACTGTAAATGGCCCCAATTCGCTTCAACCTCTATGTTCAATTCGCTTTCATGGTGTAAAGGTTCGTGCGGGCCAGTTTGGGCTAACAGATGCCCTTTCTCGGGGCCTCGCGCCAACACAGCCGAGGCAAGCACAAAATCGTGAAGCGAATCGATCCGTTCAAAGCTGGCCGTGGGCATCAATTGGACGAGCCGCCCTAGTTTGACCGGCGTTCCGTCCACCACACCGCTGCTCAACTGTTGGGCCAGCTCAAAAAAGTCCGCCGCACCTTCCTCCAATAAATGGCGGGTCAACAGCACAGTAACGGTAGGGCGCCCTAGTTGCGTCCAGTGGCGGTGAATGTAGGCCAGTTCGCTACGAAAGCGCTCAGTCAGAAAGTTCAGGTCATAAGCCAGATAGAAATCGCGCTGCAAGAAGAGCGCCGAAAGGCAAGCGACCTGTCGCCCCGCCAACCGGTAGAGCCGGCTGGTCGTCAGGCTCTTGATCAGCCGCAGCGGTCGGCCCGTGAGTTTGAGCTTACGATTGCGCCCCACTTGTTCGTAGGCCGCCGCAATTGTATCGGGATAGTGGACTTCAATGGGCGCCAATTCTTGGAGCGTTTCGGTCGCCACCCCATGCACCGCCAACGCCGCCTGGAGGGCGGCATCTTCGGCCAGCAACGCCACTTGCACCACCGGCCTGCGGCGGGCTTTTACAAAGCAGCGGCGCAGCGGGTCGATTTCGTTAATACGCAGCAGATCATGGCGCACCAATTGCCCCAACAGATAGAGGCTCTGCGCCCAAACCAGCGGGACGTTGGCATTGGGCAGGCGATCCTGGCTGTGCGGCTGCGCGCGTTCGGCCTCTACCCGATCCGCTGGCACGTAATAGAGTTCGGGCAGCAACTGTTGCCCATCCTGTTCGACCAGCAGCGCGGCCAATTTCTGCTCATAGCGTTCAATTGCGTTGCGGTCGTCGCGAAAGAGCGCGTCGAGATACAAATAGACAAAAAAGAGCGGCCACTCCGATTCGATATGCTCAAATTGGCGCAGTTCCTCGGTTTCGTAGTGCAGACGATGCTCATCCTCCAACACCGTCTGGTGGCCGTCGCGCAGAAAACGCTTTAAACCGTAACGGCCTTCCAACTTCTCGACAATTGTGTGGCGCACCAACGCAACCAGCGCCTCATCTTGAATCGCAAAGGCTGGAAAGCTGATAATGCTGAGCAGCGCGGCATCCACTTCTTTGGTGCTCGATTCGCGTGGCAACATGGCGTGCAAGGTGATATCAGCATGGGCAATGTTGTCGGGAATCACGTGGAGTACGGAAGCCTGTGAACCGCGCGGGCCAAAGAGATCAAAGCCAGTCAACGCCTCTAACGCGGCTTTGGCCATACCAATTGAACTGGCGTTGAGTTCCACCTGCCCCAAATTCATCTTGCCACCGCGCTCCCAGATGCCATAGTCGGGAATCCGGTAGGCGCGCTCGATGTAGTAGACCAAATTCTGGACAAAGTTGACCTCGTCCAGCGTCCAAATAATATCGAGGCCCGAAGCGATCATCTGCGCCAACATCAACAGATAGAGTGAGGTGGCATCAATCTGCAGATGACCCCAGGCATGATCTTCCACCACCGTGTCGCCGGTCTCGGTGTTATATTTGGCATGCAAGGCGTCGAGCGGGGCAAGGCTCTGTTTGAACTGCTCAACCTTGTGGGCCTGACGCATCATCGCTTGCAGCAGCCCACGCATTAACTTGACACAGCTCTGCTCCAATTCATAGCCCCGCCCGCCATCGTTATCCAGCCCGCGGTAGGCGAGCGCCAGCCCCCACACCGCCAGAATGCTATAAACATTGTCGCGCACCCAGGCATCGCGATAATCACCATGCGCCAGCACCGCTGTGCTGGCTGGCAACAATCCCGTCACTGGATGCTGTTTGTTCAGAATAATCGCCTGGATCTGGTGATAAAAAGGGTCTAAGGCGGCGCGCAAATTTAGTTCGTTCATGGTAGATGGCGGACAGATATGATTGCTTGGTAAAGGTTTGGGTCGTGATGAGTGACACGTGATGAGTGAAATGCTGACCAATCTTCACTTATCACGTGTCACTCATCACGTATCATTCTATTTAATTTATCAAGCGCTGGATTGATTTCTCGATCATCTGGGAGCAATGTCGCACTGCATTCTATTATAGGAGAATTTACCCAATAAACACCAGACAGATTTACCAAGATCTTGGGGTCGATTGCCGTGCGGGTTGTACAGTCAGGGCACGCGTCTGTTTTGCACAATTAGCTGCATAGAAGAAAAGATCAAGCTGTGGCAAAAGCAGCATCTATATTTGGGTTGTATAGCGGTCAGGGTACCAGTGATACTGTGTCAAGCCAAAACAAAACATTTGTTCTATGTGTCTTTTTGAATTTTGTTTCTCCGTATAGTAAAATTAAAGTTTAGCATATCCAGTGGTCAATTATACCGTTAAGGTTAAATCAGTATGGCATTCATGCCGCCCAACCCTAAAATTTACCATATCACTCACGTAACAAATCTAACAAACATCATAGCTGGCAAAGGCTTAGTATCGGATGCGAAACGTATTGCTAGTGGGCTTACTTTTTCACTAGTTGGGATGTCTACGATTAAACAGCGAAGACTCACCGAAATAGAGGTTTCGTGCCATCCAGGGACAAAGGTTGGGCAATATGTACCTTTCTATTTTTGTCCACGCTCCATTATGCTTTACATATTGCACAAAGGAAACCATCCCGATGTAAGCTATAAAGGAGGCCAGCGATCTATGGTTCATCTCCAAGCAGGACCTAAATGCAGTGATCAGTTGGGCGAACAAGAATCAGGTACGATGGGCTTTTAGTGATGGTAATGCCGGTGCTTACTTGACAAACTTTTATCGCAACCCGGATGCGCTCAACCAGATCAATTGGGGTGCGATTGCAGCCAATGATTTTCGTGATTCCCAAATCAAAGAAGGCAAACAAGCTGAGTTTCTGATCTTTGATAGCTTTCCTTGGGGCCTGATCGAGACAATTGGAACCATTGATCGTACAGTAGCAACCAAAGTGCAGGGAAACATAGCAAACCTCGAACATCAGCCAGTAATTGCTGTAGAGCCAGGTTGGTATTTTTGAGCGGAGGCGCAGAATCTATGATTGAGCTAACTCAGGGTGACATCTTAAAAAGTAATGCCGAAGCCTTGGTCAACACGGTAAACTGTGTTGGTGTCATGGGGCGTGGTATTGCCCTACAGTTTCGCAAAGCTTATCCAGAAAATTTCAAGGCTTATGAGGCTGCTTGCAAGACTGAACAAGTGCAACTTGGCAAGATGTTTGTTTACGACCTCAACCGCTTATACAATCCACGCTTCATCATTAATTTCCCCACGAAGCGTCATTGGAGAGATAAAAGTAACATTAAAGACATCAAATCGGGTCTTGTAGATTTGATAAGCGTTGTACAGCAATGGCAAATTCATTCGATCGCAATTCCACCGTTGGGCTGTGGTTTGGGTGGTTTAAACTGGGAAGAGGTGCGACCTTTAATTGTCGAAGCTTTCCAAGCTATTCCTGATGTAGAGGTCCGTTTATTTGAGCCTACTGGCGCACCGATTGCTAGTGCAATGGTCAAAGGCAACAAAACGCCGAATATGACCGCAGGGCGTGCTGCCTTGCTAGGGCTCATGCGTCGCTATCTGACTGCGGTGATGGATCCTACGATCACCTTACTTGAAGTACATAAGCTGATGTATTTTTTGCAAGAGGCTGGTGAACCGCTTAAATTAAACTATCAGAAAGCGCCTTACGGACCCTATGCCGAAAACCTACGTCATGTTCTTAGCCAGATTGAAGGATATTTTATTACTGGCTATGGTGATGGCGAGGATCGACCAGACAAGCCTTTGGAATTGAAGCCTCATGCGGCCGAACAAGCCGAATTGTTTCTAAGGCAATATGAGGAAACGCAGCAACGCTTTGATCGTGTTGCAGATCTTATCAAAGGATTTGAAACGACGTTTGGGATGGAGTTGCTTTCTACCGTCCACTGGGTTGCTAGCCGGGAAAAAGCCGCAACACCAGACGAGGCTGTCACGAAAATTCATGCTTGGAATCCTCGTAAACGTATGTTTGAAGCTCGTCATATTCACTTGTCATGGAAACGATTACACGAAGCTGGTTGGCTAGCATAAGTCTCGTCTAATAACACCCGCACCAAATTAGAGCGATGCTAGCTATTGATCTAGATTTTATTGGGGAACACTTGCACATCATCCGCTGACGCGTTATACTCATCCCAGATAAATTGGGGAACAAAACGTGTAAGGCAGATGCTATGCCCAAAGCCGCTCAATATACGCTCGTCTGGTCGCCAGCGCGGCAGACTTATTGTTTACAGATTAGTGGTGAGCGCGAAGCGCCAGGGCAATTCAACGATCAGGCTTGGCTGGCCTGGCTTGTTACCCAACGTGCCTTTGCCTTTCACGGTCAACATGGAAAAATTAACCTACTCAAAGAGAGTCGCAAAGGCGGCGCGGGTTATTGGTATGCCTATCAACGCCAGGGTAAACGTACGCGTAAACGCTATGTGGGGCGTGATGCTGACCTGGCGTTTGCGCACTTGGAAATGATCACGCGGGCGCTTAACGGTGTAGCATTGGGAAACCAGCCTTTGCCTGAGCCGCATGCATCGGCCACGCCTTCAGCTACACGCCAACCCGCGGCCCCGTTACTGATGCCCAAGCTTCAGTTGCCCCGGTTACATGCCGCGCTGGTGGCGCGCCCGCGCTTATTGCGCCAACTTGACGGTGCGTTGATGCGGCAATTGACGCTGATTATCGCCCCGGCTGGTTTTGGCAAAACGACACTATTACGCCAGTGGATCGCAGAAAGTGACCAGTTGCTCCCCACCGCAATCGCTTGGCTTTCACTGGATATGGAGGACAATGACCCCGTACGTTTCTGGCGCTATGTGATCGAAGCCTGCCAGCACATCCAACCTGGGCTGGGGGAAATGGCGCTGAGGCTGCTCTCGACCATGCAACTGCCCTTTGCGCCTTTGCCCCTGGAAACTGTCTTGTCAACACTGCTCAATGCACTGAGCGAATATACGCAACCTTGTCTGCTGGTATTAGAAGATTATCACCTGATTACAGCGGACTTGATCCATACGACGTTGACTTTTTTCTGGAACATCTGCCCGCCAACGTTCATTTGTTCATTTTGACGCGCAGCGACCCACCGCTGCCACTGGCACGCCTGCGCGCCCGCAATGAACTCGGCGAAATCACCGCCGCCGATCTGCGCTTTTTGCCCACGGAAACCGAAGCATTTTTTCAACAAGCGCTGACCTTTGCCCAGTTTGCGCCGCCCGAACGCGCCGCAGCCCAAGCAGAAGCGCACAAAGCCATTTTGCGGCTGGATGCCCAGCTCGAAGGCTGGGTGGCTGGATTACGGCTTGTGGCGCTGGCCTTGGCAGGTTACCAAACATCCGAGGCGATCAAGCAGTTTACGACGACCTTTGCCGGCAGTCACCGGCCTATCCTTGACTATTTTGTCCACGAAGTGCTCAACACGCTGCCCGCGTCGTTGCAACACTTTCTATTAGAGATTAGTGTGCTAGGCCGGCTGACCGCTTCGCTATGTGACGCGGTAACCGAACAAGCCAATAGCAGTGAGCAACTGCAAACGCTAGCGCAGGCCGGACTTTTCTTAGAACCGTTGGCTGGCCATGAACCGTGGTATCGCTTTCACACCCTCTTCGCCGAGGCGATGCAGCACGAGGCACGCCGGCGCTTGGGCCGCGAACGGTTACACGCGTTGGCCTACAAAGCCAGCCTTTGGTACGCGCAACAAGATCTACTGGCCGAAGCCGTCGAAGCAGCGTTGCGCGCGCCAGACTTTGCGCGTGCCGCGACCTTGATCAAACAGATCGGAGAGGATCAGCGTTTTTATGGAAAATTTCAACATACTGGCTTGCCCAACGAATTTCACACGCTTAAACGCTGGCTAGAACAACTCCCACCGGCGCTGCTGCGCCAACACCCCGAACTCTGCCTGGAATATGCAACGGCGCTGCTGATGATCCATTTCTCGGTGCACCACCCAACAGAGGTGATGGCGCAGATCGACGAGGCGCTGAGGGCAGCAGAGACTGGCTTTCGCGCGCTGGGCCATACCACAAAACTGGCTGAGATTTTCGCCTTTCGAGCGCTACTGACGCGGCAACATGGCGAGATCCACCAGTCATCGACCTGGGCGCAACAGGCGTTGGCCTGGTTGCCGCCGGATGAACTGGCCTGGCGCAGTGTGAGCCACGGTGTGGTGGGGTTAGGTGAGTTGTTGGCGGGCCGGCTCGACTTGGCCCGTCAACAATTGCAGACGGCGCTATCACTGATCCGGGTGATCGGCAATCCACATTTTCTGCGCGCCACGTTGGGACAGCTCAGCGCGGTCAGCTTTGAGGCGGGTGATCTGCACCAAGCCGCCGCCTATTTGCACCCTGTGCTAGCCGAGGCGCGCGTTGTTGGCGATCACGACGACATTGGTCATGCCCAACTGGGGTTGGCCCAAATTGCCTATGAATGGAACCACTTGGCCGAAGCCCAAGCCGCCGCGACCGAGGCGCGGGACGCCATCCGGCGCACGGACAATGAGGCGTTGTTGGCATCGGTGGAACTGTTGTTCATACGGATTCAAGCGGCGCGGGGAGAACGTGCGGCAGCCCAACAGCAACTGGGGCGCGTGCTCGCGGCGATGCAGCCCCAACGGTCACCCCGCCATTACTATTTCTATCGCGAAATCCGCGCGGTCGAGGCGCAATTCCATCTGGAGGACGGTGATCGGGCGGCTGTCCAGCGGTGGTGGACGACGTGCAGCCAAGAAGAGCGGCCGCTGCCAGCGCTCTATGCCGAACGCGAAGCGGCGCTGGTGGGGCGTTGGCTGTTGGCGCAAGACAAACCTGCCGAGGCATTGGCGTGGCTTGCACGCTGGCAGGCCCAGGCGCAACAGGGACAACGCACCGGCAATGCCCTAAAAATCCAAATGGTGGTGGCTCTAGCCCAGGCGGCCGCCAAGCAACGAGCCGAAGCCACAGCAACTTTACAAGCTGTGATCGAGTCTACCGCGCCCCAGGGGTATCTGCGGCTTTTTCTCGACGAAGGCAACGCGTTGGCGCCTTTGCTGCACACCCTGCGGCCAAGTTTACAAGCGCCCCATCTACGCACCTATGTTCAAACACTTTTACGCGCCTTCGCCCACGAGCCGACGATGCCCACTAGCGCAGCAAATTCGTTGTTCCTGATTGAGCCTCTCACAGCGCAAGAAGCGCGCGTCTTGCAGCAACTGGCCGCCGGGCGCGCCAATGCCGAGATTGCACGCACGCTCATTGTCTCCGTCAACACCATTCGCACGCAAGTGCAGAGCATCTACCACAAGCTAGGTGTCCACAATCGCATCGCCGCAATTGAAATGGCGCGGCAACTTGGGTTGGTGTAGCGAATACTGCTCCGTGCCGGATTGAAACCGGGTTCATCGGGCTTCCCGATCACGCCGCAGCCGGCTCTTTACATGACCCAGCCAAAAAGGTATCGGCGCTAGACAGGCATTCAAAGCTGCTGTCGTAATAGCGTCAGGCAGCGGTCTGGCAGTTCGTCCAGAGAAGTGAGCGTCTCTATATTTAGACTAACCAGGCCAAGGCGATTGACCACAGCCATCATTTGTTCGTT
>JAPLGZ010000201.1 GCA_026389895.1 Chloroflexota bacterium
ACTATTTTTGATGGCTGATGAATATGCGCTGCTCTGCGACACGCCGCTGTGCCATGCCGAAGTGCGCCAAGTAACAAGGAACGAGCAGTTAGGCGCAGCAGCAACACCGCCAGTAGAAACTGTGTTGTGTGTCATTGATGGGCAATTGACAGTGCTGATCAACGGGGAATCGTTGCACCTGACCGCCATGCAAGGCGTGCAAATCCCTGCCGGTCACGCTTGGACGGCCCAGGCCACGGCGCACCCGACTAAAGTGTTACAGGTGGATAGTTTCCATCCGGCCTTGATTCCAGAGCAGGCGTTGATGGAACCGTTGGCGCATGTGCATCCATTCGAGATTGGCGCCGATCAGTGGTTGGTCTATACGGATTATGTGCGTGGCGGTGTGCTGAATTTTGCGCCCCATTTTGCCGCCGACAAACATTTCCATCAAAACGCCGATGAGATTTTCTGGTTCTTCCAGGGCAGCTGTCGCGTGACAACGGCAGATGGCCCCGTGCTTTGTCCCGCTGGCACGATTGTCTATACGGCGCCAGACGAATGGCATATTATCGAAAATGCTGGCGACGAGCCATTATTGATCTTCTTGACGGTGACACCAAATATTGTGCCCAGTCACACATTTTTTGATGCGGATGGCGCTCCGTTGGTGCGCAGTTGGGCGCCGTTGCGGGGGCCGCGGTGAATATCAGATCACCCATTTCGCGGCAATACATTCACAGCTGCGCAAAACCACGCCCAGGGGAGACGTGAAACAAGTTGACAAGCAAGGCTCTCAACCTGTTTCAACAGGTTTTGTATGCCAGCCACCGAATTCATTCGGTGACACAGTGTGCTCAATGCTATAATCTACAATGATGCAAGCTCTATACGCAAACTTTGGCAACGCCCGAGTTAATCCAGCCTGATTGGTCGAACATGAATTTTACACAAGTAGCACTCCAGGAATGGCGCGCGGTGGCGGAGACGGCCGCTTTAGAAGCCGGAGCCTTGATTCGCCGCAAATTGACTGAACCGCGTGAATTAGCCTTCAAAGGCTTCCGCGACCCCGTGACCGATGCCGATTTCGCGTAGCAACAGCTGATCACCAACCTGATCCAGCAACGCTTTCCGGATCATGGCTTTCTGGCCGAGGAGGCCAACAGCAGTTTGCCCACGACCGGCCCGGTGCGCTGGATCATCGATCCAGTCGACGGCACCAGCAATTACAGCCGCGGCATCCCGATCTTTTGCGTGTCGATTGCGGTTGCCTTCGAAAGCGAGCTTGTGGTCGGCGTGATTTATGATCCGATGCGTGAAGAGTTGTTTAGCGCAGCGCACGGCCAAGGTTGCACGCTCAATGGGCAGCCGATCCAAGTGAGCCCGACGGCGACGCCCGACGATGCGATTGTGAGTCTGGATTGGGGGCGTGAATATGAAATCCGCCAGACCATGTTTAGCGCGTTAGGTCAATTTGTCCATGCGGTGCGCTCGGTGCGGGCGATTGGTTCAGCAGCGCTAGCCTTGGCCTGGGTGGCGACAGGCCGCATCGACGCTTACCTGAATTTTTATCTGAGCCCCTGGGATTTCGCGGCGGGCTATGTCTTAATTAAAGAAGCCGGCGGGCTTACCAGCACATTGAACGGACAACCCCTGGCCTTGGTCAACAGCAGCATTCTCGGCGCAACCAGCGCCGTCCATCCCGCCTTGCTGGCCTTGTTGGCCCAATAAACGAGAAGCATGAGTTTGTTGTACGGGTCAAATTCATCTGCCCAAAAGAAATTATCAGCTGATCTGTACGATGCATTCGCCGGCAACTTTCCAACCCCAATATTAGTCTCTGCTACCACACAATTATGTCAATAATTGCCCTAGACCTAGGCACCACATTCATTAAAGGCGCAGTGTTGGATCTGGACCATTTGCGCCTGCACCACATCCAGCGGCTACCCTTTCCCGATCCGCTGCCCAATCTACCGCCGCTTTTTTATGAAGTGGATCCGGGCAAACTAATCAGCACGATTCGGGCCTTGATCGCCAATTTACTCATCCATGCGCCGGACTGCGAAGGGATCGTCATGTGTACGCAGATGCATGGTCTGGTGCTTTGTACACCCAGCGGCCAAGCCATCTCCAACGTGATCACCTGGCAGGATCAACGGATTCTAGGGGGGCATCCCAACGGGAAAGGCCGGGAAAGGCACATATTTTGAGCAATTGACAAGCTTGATCAGCCAGCCCGAGCGCCAACAGATGGGCAATGAATTACAGCCTAGTCGCCCACTCTGTTTTCTCTATTGGATGGCCGAACAGGGACAACTGCCTCAGACTACGGCGATCCCCGCTGGCATTCCCGATTTTGTGATCGCCAATCTCTGTAACGTGATCCCCACCAAAGAATCGACCGGCGCAGCGGCGCATTGCGCTTTCAATCTGACCACGATGAATTGGCACTATGCGGTGATCGAACGTTTGGGTCTGGCTCATTTGGATTGGCCACGCGTGCGCGCCTTTGGCGAAGTGGCCGGTATGCTTGAGATTGATGGCAAAACTTTGCCTATGTACACGCCAGTGGGCGATCATCAATGCGCGCTAGTGGGCGCGTTCCTGAGCAGCGACGAGCTTTCGCTCAACATTTCGACCGGTTCGCAAGTGAGTTTGCTCACGTCGCCATTACAATTGGGCAACTATCAAACGCGGCCATTTTTTGGCCGCTTTCTGAACACAATTACCGGTGTACCAGCGGGGCGCGCGCTCAACCATCTGGTCAATTTGCTGACTGAACTGGCACGCGCCCAGAACATTGCCCTCGCCGATCCCTGGCGTTATATTACAGAGGCGGTCCGCGCGGTTGAGGCGACGGATTTGAATGTGAATTTGGCCTTTTTTGACAGCGCGGGTGGCAAACATGGCCATATTACACAGATTCGCGAAGATAATTTGAGCATCGGCCATCTTTTTCGCGCGGCGTTTGAAAATATGGCCGAGAACTATATCAGTAGCGCCCACCGGATTTCGCCGGAAGCCACTTGGCAGCAACTGGTCTTTTCTGGGGGCCTGGCGCAGAAGATTGGCGAATTGCGGGCGATCATCCAACGTGAATTTCAAGCCGAGTATCGACTCTGTGCGTCGAGCGAGGATACATTATTAGGTTTATTAGCCTTGGCCTTGGTCGCTACGGGACGGATGGCATCGGTGGAAGCCGCCACACAAATGCTGCTCAATACCTATGTGGAAGATGCACATGCCAGCGAATGAGATCTTAGCGGCCCGCAGCAGACAACATACCTGGTCGGGTGAAGGCGCCTTATCGCTGAAAACATTTAGCCAGGGGCAGGCTTATTATACCGTGGGCGCTCAGCGCTATCTGGTGGATGAGAGCAACTATCTGATCTTAAATCAGGGTCAGACGTACACAATTACGGTTGACGCCCCTACGCCATTAACCTCATTTTGTCTCTTTTTTGCGCCGGGTTTTGCCGAAGAAGTGGATTATAGTAGCACCACCCAATCAGCCATTTTATTGGACAATCCAACACCATCGCGCATGACGCCGCTGAATTTTTTTGAAAAAACCTATCCCCACGATCCATTGCTTGCGAACCAGTTGGCGCAGTTGCGCGGCCGGTTTTCTGCCCGCCAAACAGAGCGCGGCTGGGAACAAGAACAATTTCATGCGATCATGCAACGGCTCTTGGCCATTCACCGCGCTACCTACCACGAGATCGAAACTTTACCGGCGTTGCGTGCGGCGACCCGTGAAGAACTCTATCGCCGTCTGCACTGGGCGCGTGATTACATAGCCTCGGCTTATAGCCAGCCAACCACGCTGGAAACGCTGGCACGCATCGCCTGTCTATCCCCCACGCACTTTCTGCGCACGTTTAAGCAGCTTTTCCACCAGACGCCCCATCAATACCTCACCCAGCAACGCCTGAACCAAGCAAAAAAATATCTACTCACCAGCGATCAATCAATCACCGAGATCTGTTACGCCGTGGGTTTTGAAAGCTTAGGCTCGTTTAGTTGGTTGTTTCGCCGCCACGTTGGCTGCTCGCCAGAACAATATCGCCGCGCAAAAAGGTGATTTTGAAGAAGCAAAGGGATGGCCCCTTCTGTATACTAGGTTAGGCATACGGTGTATTGAACGAGTAAAATACCATCGACCAATGACCCAACCAAGTTCATAAGGAGTTTCACAAACATGTCTACGCCGACTACCATTGGCATTTCGCAGATCGGCCAAATTGCGATCAACGTCCAGGATTTGGAGAGGGCCATCGCCTTTTATCGCGATATTTTGGCCTTGCCTTTTCTTTTTAATGCGCCAGGGCTAGCTTTTTTCCAGTGTGGCGAAGTTCGGCTGCTGCTCAGCCAA
>JAPLGZ010000163.1 GCA_026389895.1 Chloroflexota bacterium
TATCGCCCTAGCCAGCCACCATCGACCACAATCGTTGCCCCATGCACATAATTCGACGCCGCCGACGCCAGAAAGAGCGTCACACCAGCCAGGTCATCGGGTTCACCCCAGTGACCGGCGGGAATGCGCGCCACGATGGCCTGATAACGCGCTGGATCGTTGCGCAGATTTTCGGTATTGTCGGTGGTCATGTAACCAGGCGCGATCACGTTGACATTAATTTGCTGGGATGCCCATTCGTTAGCCAGCGCTTTGGTCAACCCTTCCAGCCCATGTTTTGCCGCAGCATAGGCGGGCACAAGGATGCCACCTTGAAATGAGAGCACCGATCCCACCTGAATAATCTTGCCCCGAAAGCCATTTTGCACCGGCTGATTGATCATCGCGCGCGCCGCAGCCTGCGAGAGAAAGAAGACGCTGTCCAAATTCACTTGCAGGGTGGCGCGCCAATCTTCTGCGCTGTAATCGACCGCCTTGGTGCGCCGGATAATGCCAGCGTTATTGACCAGGACATCCAACCGGCCAAACTCGTCGACCACGCGTTGCACCGTGGCGGCCAGTTGCTCCGGCGTGGCGGTGCTTAGGTCAAGCTGAATGGGTAAGAAACGCCGGCCGCGCGCCGTTACTTCTCGCTGTGTCTCTTGGTAATTTGTATTGTACAGAATGGCGATATCTGCGCCAGCGTCGGCGAGGGCCAATGCCATCGCTTTGCCGAGACCGCGGCCAGCGCCGGTGACCAAGGCTACGCGGCCAGTCAAGTCGAATAGTTGTAAAGATTGACGCATGCTTTGACTTTCTATACGATGGTAAGCTTACGCTTCGGGTAAAATTGCACCGACAACACTGCCAATAAAGCCAGGTTCATCCCAGGTGGATGGGCCCGTACCGACCCGCGCCACCACCAGATCCAACGAAGGAATCACATAACAGCGATTGGATGCATAACCGGCCAAGCCGAACGCGTCTTTCGGCAGGCTGGGCCATTGGGTGCCTTTGGCGTTGGTCCACCAGGTATAACCATAACTGGGGTTCAGCGGTTGCGAAGAGTTTGTCGCCAACGCTTGCCACCAACGGGGGATAATCTGTTGCTCATTCCAAACACCATGATGTAACGCCAGATAACCAAAACGCGCTAATTCTCTGGCAGAGATATGGGCGCCCGTATGGGGAGCCGTGTGCGGACCCAGAAAGCCGCTGCCGCCGTGTTGATCCCAGCTGAGATTCTCGATGCCAATTGGCTTTAAGAGTCTTTCTTCTAAGAATGCGCTTAGCTCTACTCCTGCCAGCTTGGCGAAAGCCAGCGACAGATGGGCAAAGGCCGGATCACTGTAATTCCACACCGTACCCGGTTCAGCCACAAGTTTGTCAACCCATTTTCCAAAACGGTTTGGCGCGCGCCCCAAAGCATATTCAAATGGCCCCTGATCGCTCGCGGTTGGGGTCGCAAATAGCCCTTCATTTTCGCCAGCAATGCCAGAGGTCATGGACAACAAGTGCCCAATTGTGATCTGTTTCTTACGCTCATCCGTTAGCGGATACCCGTCAGGAATATAGGCATAAGCCGGGCTATCCAACGTCACCAATGGTTGGTTGGGCAATTTGCCTTGTCGGCTCTCTTCCAATAATAAACCCCAGGCTGTACCCGTCAAGGTCTTTGTACAAGACCAGACATCAAAGCGCGTCGGCGCGACGACATTGAAGGTATAAAATTCCCGAACAAGATAACCATGCCGAATAATGACAATGCCCCAAGAGGCACCGCCATACAAGTATTCATGGAATTGGCGGAGATCGTTCAGCTTATTCGGGTCCATTTGGGCCAACGTATGGACTTCGGCCGGCGTTTTGAGATAACGCCAGCCACCTTGTGCTTCTGGCGGCGGAAAGTAAGTGGCTTGATGGGTCATCATTGTTTCCTGGTCTGACTTTGCACACATCTACGAATAAATTGCCCTCACGCAAAGGCGTAGAGGCGCTTGATAAGCTTTTCTTCGCGGCTTTGCGTGAGATTTTTCTCGTTAGGCAACCAAATTCAGGTCACGGCGCAAGCCAACGAACGCCCCACCGGCTTCCTCTTTCACGGCGGTATCGAACATCGCGGTGACTTCCGCGTATTCGGCGTCGCTTAAATTGGCCTCAAAACCTGGGAAGCTCGCTTCTAGCTGGCGGGCTGAGCTGACCCCAATGATCGGTGTGGTCACGGCTGGCGAATAGCGCAGCCAGGCAACGGCCAGTTGGGCGGGATGCAGTTTATGATCGGCGGCGAATTGGTTAAAGTGTGTGATGCCTTCGCCATATTTTTCCAACCAGCGTGGAATGCGTGGATCGGTGTTGCCGCGCGAATCTTCGGGGATCGCTTCACCTGGTCTGTATTTGCCGGCCAAAATGCCAAAGATCAGCGGGCGATAGACGGTGATCGCAATGTGATTGGCCAGCGCCGAAGGCAACACTTCCACCTCGACACCGCGCTCGATTGGGTTGTAGGGAATCTGATTGCAGACCAGACTTGGCCAGTTATTTTGCGCAGCAACGGCATTAAAATGCGCAAGCAACCAGGCGGGGAAATTACAACAGCCGACAAAACGCGCTTTGCCCGCTTTGACCACATCATTTAAGGCGGACATCATTTCGGTTGGATTCATGCCAGCTTTCGGCCAGTGTAACAAATAAAGATCGACCGCATCGAGTTGTAAACGCTTCAAGCTTTCATCAATACTGGTGCGGATCACCTGTGGATCGATATTATTTACCTTGGTGGCAATAAAAAGTTTGTCGCGCCGCCCTTTGAGAATCTCGCCGAGAATCTCTTCGGTGCGGCCATTGACGTATGAGGCGGCCGTGTCGACAAAGTTGATGCCATGATCAATGGCCGTCGCCAGAATGCGGTCAGATTCAGCTTGATCGCAGCGATCACCAAACATCATGGTGCCCAGGCACATTTCGGAAACTTGTTGGCCAGTCGCGCCGAATTGGACGTAGTTCATGGGAATTCCTCCTTGAAAGTGGGATTTGCGATTTTTGATTTACGATTTACGAGGTAGTCTCGACGGTGACGATGCCTCTGCTTTCGATCATACTTCGTTGAAAGCGGAAAAATCTAGGCTACGAGACCACTTCGTAAATCGTAAATCATTTTATCCGAGCACCAGCGATTGTGCGCCGTCGATCCATAGTTCGGTGCCGGTGATGTGCGAAGCATTGTCTGATACAAGAAAAAGCACCAACTGGGCGATCTGTTCAGGCTCGGCTGGTTGGTGGCCCGTTAATGGAATGGTGCCTTTGGGATAGTTCACCGGCCAGCGGATGTTATCACGGTTGCGTTGTTCGGTGTTTTCGTTAATATTTGTTTTAACCCCGCCGGGGCAGATTGCGTTAATGCGTACGCCATGCGGCGCTAATTCGGGCGCCAACATTTTGGCCATCACAAGCTGGCCAGCTTTGGCGCAAGAATAGGCGGTGGCGCCTGTGTTGCTAAAGACACGCGTGCCATTGACGGAAGAGGTGACGACAATCGCACCGCCCTGCTTTTTTAAATAGGGGACGGCGTATTTCACAGCCAGAAACGTACCCTTTAGATTCACATTGAGCGTGCGATCCCATTCTTCGGGCGTGATTTCTTCAATGGGCGCCCAGACGCCGTTGATGCCCGCATTGGCAAAGACAATATCGATACGGCCCCAGCGCTCCGCAATTTGTTCGATGGCCGCCTGCATTTGCTCGGCTTGCGCAACATCGGCGACGACACCAATGGCCTCACCGCCGTCCTGCTCAATTTCGGCGGCAATGGCCTGCGCCCGTTCTGCTAGTAACTCGACCGCAGCTACTTTGGCGCCTTCCTTGGCCAAGAGGCGCGCCGCGGCGCGACCAATGCCCGATCCCGCGCCGGTGACCACTGCCACTTTCCCTGATAACTGCATACACTTTTTACACTTTCTGTTTAGAAATAGCTAGAGCAATCAAAATCATCCCTATCGAATCTATTGTCAGTTGGCCTAAGTCCCGGTTGATCTGAGGGAATAGGGTGCTGGCGTCAGCGCAACAAACTCAAGATCCGTTCCAAATCATAGCATGATTTTTTCCCACATTCAATTCAGCGCCAGGGGAATCACCGTGTGTTGGCCAGCAACCGCGTAATAAAAAGTGAGGCAGGGCATGCACCCTTGCCTCACTTTTTACCTACCATTCACATTGTGTCATGGCCATACGCCAACAGGCCAATGACAGAAAGCTTTATTGTGGGAAGTTTACGGTCAAATTCACATTTGAGGTCTGCACTGCAGGCAACAGGCTCTTGACAGTGTCGAGCATGGTCTGCATTTGGGGACCATTGCCACCGGGTAACATTTGGAGCAAGCCCATTTGTGCGGCCAGATCCAAAACATGGTTGATCTCACCATTGCCCCAGGTAATGTGGGGTAGGCTATTGCCATTGATCGAGATAAAGACGCCATCTTGATTCGTCATCAGGCCGACCTTGCTGATCCCTGCCGCACTCGCACTTTGAATGAGGGTCGGCGGCAAATTCAACTGTTTCCAGTTGAAATTGGGGACCGATGCTTGCCATTCGTCGGCGCTCATCCCTTCTACCTTCCAGGTGCCGTCGGTCTCATAGTTCACCGTCAGGCTAATCTGCGGGGGGGTGCCAACCGACTTCAGATAATCTTCTTGGGCGGCGACGGCGACGGCGGCGGCGGTCTTATCACCCTCTACCACAAGCGGAATCGCTGCGGCGCCATCCGCAATGGGGAAACGGATTACAGCCCCAATGCCCAGTTGTGTGACCAGGGGCAACAATTTTTCCAAGATGGGGGGTACGGCAGGCGACAACATCGTTAATGTGGACCCCGTCGAGGTAAGTGACTTGCCGTCCCAACCTAATGACGGAATTGGTTCGCCGTTGACGAGGATCAAGATCCCTTCAGGCGTGTTATCGATATGAATGTGCTGGATATTGGTAGCAGTTAAGTATTGAATCCACTGTTTATCAATCTTAAGGGCCGAGAGATTCTGACCGGCCAGTGCCGCCAATTGCGCTACTGGTTGGCCGCCGATGCTGGGCGTGCCGTCGTTATCAAAATCAATATAAATCGCAGGCAAATCAACAACCAAATCTTCGGCCTTGGAATTCGCCGCCAATGCCCCGCCGCCCGCGCGTGGGCCACAAGCGACCAGCGCAAACATAGCCACGAGCATTACGGATACAAGCAACATCAATCGCTTACTTTGCATGGAAATGTCTCCTCTTTTCATGGTTGGGTCAACCTCCGTTTGGAATTTTCTTTTACAGCTTGTTTTTCTTAGAATGTTTTACTGAATTTTGTAAAATTGATTGCAAAATCGAACGCGTGGATGGTAAAACAGGGATGGCACAAGAAACTCGAGAATTCACGGGCTATTGTAGCACAGAAATAAATCTTACACAATCGCCAGATTTCCTCCGATTGGTGAACGCAAGCGAGGAGTCAGCCCCATTCTTAGCACGCGCTTAAACGGGCGATGGCTTGTTCCAACGTATAAACAGTGGCGCCAGGAGCGAGCCACTCGGCCTTGACTAATGCGTCGATCACAGCTGTTACATCGGGCACGCCCAACCCCAGGGTGTGCAATTTGTCTGGCTGCCCGAATATTTCACCCGGTGTTCCGGCCATAACAGTCTGACCATCGGCGATCACATATAACCGATCACAGACGGTGGCTAATTCGGCCATGTTGTGCGAAATGATCACTAAAGTGACGCCCTGCTGATGCAAGGCGAGAATATGATCGAGCAACTGACGTCGCCCTTCGGGGTCGAGGCCAGCAGTCGGTTCATCTAAGACCAGGATTTCCGGCTCCAATGCCAATACACCCGCCAGTGCCACCCGTCGCATCTGACCCCCGCTCAGGCTGAAGGTCAGGCGATCTTTGAAGGCTTCAAATCCCAGCCCTACCGCTTCCATCGCTTTACGCACCCGCGCGCGCACTTCTTCGCGGCTCAGCTTCAAATTACGGGGACCATAGGCCACATCATCGCCCACGTATTGCTCAAAGAGTTGTGCTTCGGGCATCTGAAAGACCAGGCCCACACGGCGGCGGATGGTCTGCACATCGAGCTTAGGATTGCCCAAATTTTCACCCAGCACGATTACGCTACCTTCGTGCGCCCGCATCAGCGCGTTAAAGTGCTGCACCACAGTAGACTTCCCCGAACCGGTATGGCCAATGATCCCGACAATCTCATTTTTGTAAATGTCCAGGTTGACATCGTGGATCGCCTTGACGGCCAATGGTGTACCGCGCATATAATCATGACCCAGGTTGCGGACAGTGATAACAGCTTGTGCACTGGGTGGTTGCTGGGCTGGTTCCTGAACAATAGTGGATGACAACCGGCTGTTACGCGCCAAATTTTGTTGTACAGCTGCCACCATCTCTTCCACACTGAGCAGATCACTGGGAAAATCGGGAAATTGTTGCTGAAGGGCAAGCGCCAACTCAGTTACTTGGGGCACATCCAAATGCAAAGCGCGTAATTTGTCCACTTGCTGAAAGAGCGCGCGTGGTGTGTTCTCGAGAACAACCTGCCCTTCGGCCATGACGACAATGCGATCCGCCTGGATCGCTTCGTGCATAAAATGGGTAATAGCGACCACGGTCACCCCTTGCTCTTGGTTCAGTCGTTTGGCCGTCTGTAGCACCTCTTGACGGCCTAATGGGTCGAGCATGGCCGTGGCTTCATCTAAGACCAACACGGCTGGCTGCATGGCAAGTACACCCGCAATACAAATTCGCTGCTTCTGCCCACCCGAAAGCAAATGGGGCGCACGATGGCGAAAGGGCAGCATATTTACTTGTTCTAGCGCCCAATCAACCCGTCGCACTAGTTCCGCATGGGGAACGCCAAAATTTTCCGGACCAAAGGCTACATCTTCTTCCACAATGGTTGCAACGAGCTGATTATCGGGTACTTGGAAAACCATGCCGACCGTTGCGCGAATATCACGCATCTGAGCGCGTACTTTTGTGTTCCAGGTTTTTATCCAAACATCACCTTGGGTTGGCAACAGGAGGCCATTAAGATGTCTGGCCAATGTCGATTTTCCTGAGCCGTTGTGGCCCAAGATCGCGATGTATTCACCTTTGCCAATCGTCAAATTGACATCACGCAGTGCTTGAACGGGTTGAGAGCTTTCAGGCTGATAAGTGTGGTGGAGATGTTCGATGCGGATGATTGCTTCCAAAACGAGCCTCAATTTATAGTAGAGCGTAGCCTTGATCAATAGAGCCACTCTATTGTAACAGCAGCGCATAAGTGAACACAATCAGTACATCAGGGTCCGGTGCCAATTTCGTTATGGCCGCCCTAATGCGGTTTTATAATTTTTCGGCGAAGGTGGTCGCACTTTGGGACCGCACTTGACGATGAGGAACTTTGTCAGATCAACTTTGTAAAGTAAGTAAAGATAATTTGACGAACTGTAAGCCGACTGCAACATAAAAGCGAAATCCAGCGTGATAAAATCTAGCCGCAAAACACAATGAATCCTTGTATAACCTCAATCTACCCCTCAACCACTAACCGGGTTAAGGATGGCGGCCGACCAGACCAGTCCGCTGGTAGCCCGTACGCTAAAAACAGGAGCCTGTTCATGAGTAAGCAACCGAGGGTTTCCAGCAGAAACAATGCGCCCTCGAGCCTAAAGACATTGGTTTTGCTGCTCCTTTTCCTAGCCGGCAGTATTCCCGCTGCTGCGCACGCTACATCCGATGGGCAGAGCAAAATCCAACCCCTCCTTTTGCAAGTGGCAACAGAGCATCCTTATCAAAAAGTCAGTATCATTGTCCAGAAAACGACCAATGAGCCGCAGGTTGAGTCACAGGTCGTTGGCCTCGGCGGCAAGATTACGAAAGACCTTAGCCTGATCCATGCGTTTGTTACCGAACTACCGGCCAAGGCCGTGTTGGCGTTGGCGCAGTCTGAGCAGGTGCGTTGGGTTTCGCTAGACGCCCCGGTCAACCAGTCTCAAACGGCTGGCGCAACGATGTTTACTACCTGGGCTACCAAACTCGGCACAACAAATGGCCAAAGTTCGCTTCAGGCAAACTTTGGCGCGGCCCCAATTGCTGCCGGCAATTACATCTGGTTCAATAGCAATTTGACAGTCAGCGGCCTGGGGAATGCGCCATCTATTGTTTATCTTAACAACGCAACTGTTCAGTTTACCGTCGATGGCATAACCTATAATCAGGCTGTACCAGACGCTGTCATCTTCTTCTTGCCGTGGGCCACAACTGCCTCAACCAGCTATGACTCATTGACAAACCGCTGGGTCACAATGGCGCCTATGAGTAAGATAGGTCCGATCTTTTTGGCCGGTCTGACTTTTCCGGTGACGGCCAATCTACCCGGCAACATCAGCAACGTCACCTGGCAGGGACAATTCCAATCGGATATCCCAGGTCTAGGTATCAACTGGAACTGGGGCGCTACTGTCTACGACAAAACATTTAGCACAGATTATACAACCCTGGGGATCAAGCCGGTGAGTTCCGCTACCAGCAGTCAGTACAAAAATAGCGATCCTGTGGGCACGCCAGAAAATACAAAGGCATTGGTTATTGGGGGTGCCTGCGGTAGTCCCTCGAACTATCCAGGACTTTGTAGCGCCTCAGCGGTCACGACAGCTTACACAAGTTTTATTACGCCCAACAATATTTTTGACTCGGCGTTGGGGCCAAATGGCACCTATGCGTACGGTGGCCGAACCAAAGAGTCTTTTGGTGGATTCGCCGCTGAAGTCACCCCCGGTCATATTATTAGCAAAGTCGAGCTGGTGCTTCACGCTTATGCCCTCACCTCTCTGCGAAACGGCGATGACGCTCTCCTGACCCTATTGGTTGGCGGTAAGAATACCTCTACGTTGCCACTTGATCATCATCTCTTTGATCCCCACATCGGCGCGGACAATGCCGGCCCGATTTATGTCGATATCACGAATCTCCGTCCCTGGCGGTGGGGTGATTTTGACCAAGCAGTGGAAGTAACGCTCGACCAGAAGATGTTTCAGCTAACGAGCATCGTTGGTTACGATGCCATCGGGCTGCGGGTGACCAGCACGCTGGGTTCAGATCCGACTGGCGGCACAGCACCCACCTTGTTGCCCAAGCTTGCCGTCGATAGTAGTAAGTTACTCAATGTTTACGACCAAGTTGTCCGTGCGCCGGATGTGTGGAGCGAGGCGCCAGCCTATCTGCAAGGTCAGGGTATGACGGTGGCCGTGGTGGATAGTGGTATCTTCAAAACCAAAAACCTGGATAAGCGCCTCATTGGCCAGGTCAACTTTAATAGCGCTTCTCATAATGCCGCCGATCGCTTTGGCCACGGCACCTTCATCGCCGATGTTATCGGTGGCAATGGGGTGGATTCAGGCGGCAAGTATATCGGCATTGCACCTAAGGTGAATTTACTGAATGTTCGGATCAGCGACGACCAGGGCGTATCCACCGAATCGGATGTGATCAACGCGCTGCAATGGATATATAACAATAAGACTAAATTTAATATCCGTGTGGTCAACCTTTCGCTTAATTCCACTATCAAGCAATCCTATCAAACCAGCCCACTCAATGCCGCCTGTGAACTGCTCTGGTTTAATGGCATCGTGGTCGTCGCTGCGGCTGGCAACAGTGGCACAGCTGAACTTTACCCGCCCGCCAATGACCCGTTCGTTATCACGGTTGGTGCCAGTGATGACAATGCCACAGTCAGTCTGGCTGATGACAAAATTGCCCCTTTTTCGGCCTATGGCAAAATTGAAAATGGCCTGTTCAAGCCAGAAATAGTCGCGCCTGGCCGCTTCATTATTGCATTGCTCCCTGAGAATAAACAGTTGACCATCGGTGTGGCGCATCCTAACAATCGGATCGATGGCAACTATTTTCTGATGTCAGGTACATCTGTCGCAACGGCGGTTGTGAGTGGTGCAGTGGCGTTGCTATTACAAGACGAGCCTAACCTTAACCCCGATCAAGTAAAATCGCGTTTGCAGAAGACGGCCAACAAGAATTGGCCAGGCTATGATGCTGCTCGGGCCGGGGCCGGCACATTGGACATTTATGCCGCGGTGCATAGCACAACGACAAAGTCAGCCAATATAGGGATTCCAGTTAGTAATCTGTTGATAACTGGTCCGAAGGGCATCTTTTCATCAACGGTGAACTGGAGTAGCGTGAATTGGAGCAGCGTCAACTGGAGCAGCGTCAACTGGAGCAGCGTCAACTGGAGTAGCGTGAATTGGAGTAGCGTCAACTGGAGCAGTGACTATTGGGGTGATGACATCAACGGAATGAGCACTGCGGCGCCACAGTCTACAACAGAGAGTGATGCCGCGCCTGCGACAATCAATACACCGGTGGTTGGGCCAACAGGCATCTCTCAAAATTCAATCTTCTTGCCCATCATTAGCCGTTGAAAATGAAACTTTAACACTTTCGTCGTCGCGTATAGCCATAAATTCTTAAATCGTACGCGAGCATTCCGCAAGGCAAATAGATAGAGGCAGGAATAACCTATGAGAGTTGTATCATCCTTTACGAAAACACTCCACCCGATGAAATGGAGTTGAATTAGATGCGACCGATTGCTTGGCTCTACGTTTTGGGGATGATTGTGCTTGCTAGCGCACTGAGTGTTGCTACTTTTATCGCATACTTACCTTCGCCTCAGACATTTGGGTTGTTTCTGATCCTAACGCTGGTTGCGTCATTGATGCGCGTGTTTGTCATTGAAGCCCCGCGCTATCGCTCGTACGAGGGGTCTACCATCTGTTTTGTGGCAAGCATCTTACTGTTGCCACCTTTTCTCTTTGTGCTAGTTGTCATCATCTCTCACCTGGTCGAATGGGCGAAAGAACACTGGATACAGAGTAAATTGCTGCGCAACTGGTATATCCAGCCCTTTAATATGGCTAAAACAATCATTAGTGGCATGGGTGTCTATGCTGTGATTCGGCTGACTCAGGTAGATTGGGGGGCGCCGCAAACTTTCGCCGCCCTGCTCACCTGCTTGCTCATTGTCATCCTCTATGTCGCTATCAACCAATTGCTTTTGGGAACCGTTCTCTTTCTGGCCCGTCGGATCCCCTTCCATGAGGCTGGCCTTGCGCGTGATGGATTGTTGGTAGAGGCGCCGTTGGCCTGTATTGGCTACGTAACGGTCGTCTTATTACAGTACAGTCCGTTCCTGGGGCTCTTCGTACTGGCTCCAATTGTGCTGATCTACCAAGGCTTTATGTTACCCAAACTGCAAGACGAACATCTGCAATCGCTGGAGAAGATCAATCATGAGTTGACGATCGCGAATGAAGCTATTCGGCAACTCAATGACGAATTGTTCTCCACGCTAGCCAAAGTCTTTGACGCCCGTGATCCTTATGTCGGTGGTCATGCAGCCCAGGTAGCAGCCTATGCGGTGGCAATTGCGAGCGAGTTAGGTCTGGCGCCAGAGCGCATCAAGATCATCCGCCAAAGCGGCTATCTGCACGATATTGGCAAAATTGCTATTCCAGATACCATTTTGCACAAACCCAGCAAACTGACCGATGCAGAGTTTCAATTTATCAAACGCCATCCCGATATTGGGGCGGATTTGGTTGCGAGCAGCCAATGTCTTCACCATTTAGCGCCATTGATCCGGTATCATCACGAGCGTTGGGATGGGCGCGGTTACCCTGCCGGGTTGATGGGGGAAGAGATCCCGCTGGAAGCGCGCATCTTGAATATCTCTGATTCGGTGGAGGCGATGGCCTCGGATCGCCCGTATCATCGAGCAATGTCGCTCCACGAGATTATCACAGAAGTTCAGCGTTGTGCAGGTAGCCAATTCGAGCCAGCCGTAGTAGAAGCTTTCGTCCGCATTGCAGAACGAGAGGGTACACGATTTGTCGTGAACTCGGCGCGCACCGTGGCTGCCCAACAAGCCCATAGCAAACTAGCCGCAGACGATTTGGCCATTACACTGTTTGCTGAAATCTACTCGGCTGGTACACCCTAAATTGGCATGCCGCTGGCATTGTTTGGCGCGCTAGCATTCGTTCATCGCGGAGAATGCACGAGCAGCGATTCTCCTTACCAGAAAAATCGCTGTACAGGGTAGCGCAAGCAATCGTATTTTAATCCATTGGACCGGTATAAGCTGGGATAGTGAAGCCTGCATCGCCCTAGACTATTCCCTACATCTACTTACTTTTTTATGGGAGATTACTTGTGATTCGTCAATCCGTTCGCCAACCAAGTGCACATCCTCGTCTGTCTATCAATAGGGTGTTCAATATTCTCCTGATTCTGGGCCTGCTGGCTGGTGCAACGCCGACGATGGGGACTTCACTAGCAGAAACTGCTAGCAAGATTCAGACTGCTCTTTTGCGAATGGCCGCGGAAGAGCCCGACCAGGTTGTCAATATCATTGTTCAGAAAGCAACTAAGGACAAAGCTGCGGAAGCGCTAGTTACCCAGTTGGGGGGGAAAGTTACCAAAGATTTGTCGATCATTAACGCGTTCGCAGCCGAAATTCCGGGTAAAGCAGTCAATGATCTCGGGCAAATCGCGAGTGTGAGTTGGATATCGTTGGATGCTCCTGTCTTTAAGAGTGCTAGTGAAGATGCAGTGGTGTTGCGTGAAGACTTTGACAGTACAACATGGACAGACAGCGGCACTTGGGCAGGCCGAGCCTGGCAAGAGATCGGTGAAACCGATGGGCCTGATGCCGGTGACGTGGCCCTGACGCCATTTTTAGGAGGCACTGCGCAAGGGGTGCGTCTTCAGAACGCCAACAAAGGGATTCAAAGCTTCGCTAATTTAGCCGAAGCCGCCACGGCCACCCTCACTTTTACCTATCGCCGCAAAAATTGGGAAGACAGTTCAACCGCAGTGGTTGTCGAAATTTCGCCTGACAACGGCGCAACCTGGGTCCCGTTAGGTCGTCTAACCGGCCCCTTCACAGACGCTGATCTACAAGTGGCGAGTTACGATATTGCTCAATATACAACTGGCAACACGGCCATCCGCTTTGTCACCTCAGACTCGTTTCCCAATTCTGCCAAGTTCTATATCGACTATGTACAAATCGAATATACATCCAAGCCTGAACAAGAAAGAGGTGTAGCAACCGCTCCGCAAAAAATATTTTTGCCGATGATTAGCAATGGCCTGAGTGACACAAATCTGACCGCGACGGAACTCGATCTACCCAACGTGAGACCGGCTAGTGTAACCGCATTACAAAGTGTCGTTGACTGGTTTTACCCAGGCTCTTTTTCTGAGAACGATGGAACGGAAAACTGGGCAAGCAATTGGATTGAAAATGATCCTGCCCCTTGGGGGAGCGGCCCCAATACGGGCCGCGTGCAATTAACCGGCTGGTCGCTGCGCATGACCGATTCGCCCGATACTGGCGGCCAACCGAGCGTTGCCCGAAAAGTAAACCTCAATGGCGCAGCTACTGCTAAGCTCAACCTTCAGTTTTCGACCTCGGCTGGTGTAGACGCTAGTGATGCGGTAGCCGTTGAACTCTCGCACGATGGTGGCCTAACGTATACGACCATCGAAATGCTAACCGGGATCACCGGGGCAACCCGTCAGCCGCGTAGTTACGATATTTCTCGTTTTATCTCGGCCAATACGATGATTCGTTTTCGCGTCGCAGCGAACTATGGGGGAGCCGATGAGTTCTTCGAACTGCATGATGTGCGCATCGATTATGACCGCATTAGCAGCGGGTTGACATGGGTTACCTTAGCCCCTGATGGTAGCACTTGGAAATATTGGGATAATGGCTCTAACCTGGGCACCGCCTGGCGACAACCAACGTTCAACGACAGCAGTTGGCATGAAGGCGCCGGTCCACTAGGCTATGGCGACGGTGATGAAGTGACCGTTGTTGGCTATGGCCCCAATCCGAATCTCAAATATCCGACCACTTATTTTCGCCGCTCCTTTAATGTTGTCAACGCATCGAACCTTGCTGGCGCAAATCTCTGGATGTTGGTGAATGATGGCGCGGTGGTTTATTTGAACGGCGTTGAAGTCTATCGTTACAACCTGCCAACAGGCGTGATTAATTATAATACCTATGCTACCACTGCCATTCAAGATAGCTGGGTGAGCACAAATATTCCTAGTAGCTTATTGGTCAATGGCGAGAATGTGCTTGCCGTCGAAATTCATCAAGCTTCGGCGAACAACGCAGATATTAGCTTTGATCTAGGCATCGGCGGTAGCACGAATTGTAGTGACTGCATTAATACTGCGAATCTGGGCAACAGTTACGTAAAAAGTATTGGCGCAGACCGGCTCTGGAACAGTAGTCCACGTGTACAGGGACAAGGGGTGACAGTCGCCGTGGTCGATAGCGGGATTGCGCCCAACCGTGACATTCTGAGCAATCTCCAAAGCAATCGTGTATTGAAAGAGGTACACTTTGGCAGCGCACAGACTTCACCAGATGATTCCAATGGTCACGGTAGCCATATTGCGGGTATTATCAGCGGCAACGGTGTTACATCAAATGGCGCTTATATAGGCGTAGCGCCCAAAGCCAATCTACTCGATGTTAAAGTAACCGACGATCTAGGGCGTAGCACAACGTCTGATGTCGTGGCGGGCTTACAATGGATTTATGAGAACAAAAAGGCCTATAATATTCGTGTGGTTAATTTGTCGCTCAATAGCGCGGTGGCGGAATCCTATCAGACGAGTGCTTTGGACGCAGCTTTGGAAGTGCTTTGGTTTAATGGCATCGTTGTTGTCGTATCTGCGGGCAATAATGGCACGACCTCGAATGGCATTCTCTATCCACCCGCCAATGATCCTTTTGTTATTACGATAGGCGCAGCGGATGACAGGGGTACAGCCGCCATTACAGATGATCTCATCCCTGTTTTTTCTGCCTTTGGCACGACGAGTGACGACTTTGCGAAGCCAGATCTGATTGCGCCGGGCAAGAACATCGTGAGTTTGCTGGCCAGCGATGATAGCAATCTTATCTTGAATCATCCCTCTTTTGCCGTTACGGGTTCGTCTGGCGCGCGTTATTTCCGTATGTCAGGTACATCAATGGCCTCGGCCGTCGCTGCGGGGGCTGTTGCGCTTTTGCTACAAGATGAGCCCAACCTGACGCCAGACCAAGTTAAATATCGCTTGAAAGCAACCGCCAATAAAAATTGGAATGGATACACGGCGCAAAAGGCTGGCGCTGGTTATCTGGATATTTATGCCGCGGTGAATGGAACCACCCTACAAAGTGCGAATACCAATCTTGCCGCCAGCCATTTGCTTTGGACTGGCACTAACACTATCACATGGGGTAGTGTGAACTGGAACAGTGTCAACTGGAATTCTGTCAACTGGAACAGTGTCAACTGGAATAGTGTTAACTGGAACTCTGTGAACTGGAACTCTGTCAACTGGGATAACTAAGAGTTCAATATGAAATCGCTTTCCCGTGGTGCGCAAATTTATATCCTGGCTATCCTGATCTGTGGCTTTGGGCTGTTGGGCTGGCAATTAAGCCATAACTATCACGAAAATCCATGGACGCTGTTATTTAGCTGTGCGGTTGCGGCGTTTTTGCAGTCTTTAAAGATTGTAGGCGCCACAAAGCGTACAAGCTATAATTTGAGTTGGATTGTTTACGGGTTTGCTTTTGTCTTGCTCGGTACACCGGCTACCCTGCTGGTTATCCTCTTTGCGCATCTAGTCGAATGGGTGTGGTATCACTATGCCTGGTATATCCAAACCTTCAACATTGCTTCCTTCGCAATTGTGATCACGATTGTCGGTCTGCTCTATCAACTTCTCAATCCGAGTTGGACGCCGCTCACGTTGCGCGGCACTGTGGCCATCCTGTTGGCTATGGCGTTATTTACGGGTCTCAATCATTTGTTGATCGGTTTTGTCATTCAACTGGCACGCGGTCAGAGCTTGGTCGAATCCGGTGTGTTTGGCCGGATGACCTTGCTCATCGATTCAGGCGCATTAAGCCTAGGCGCCGTCGCCGCCTTACTTTGGTTAGTGAATCCGTATGCAATTGTGCTTGTCTGTTTTGTTGCCTATCTACTCCATAGCGGGCTGCGCGTACCTGCCTTGCAAAGACAGGCCGAAACCGATCCCAAAACAGGTCTGTTCAATACGCGTTATTTTACAGCGAAGTTAAACGAAGAGTTAGCCCGTGCGCAACGTTTTAACCGTCCGCTGACGCTTGTCATGGCTGATCTCGACCTACTGCGCGAAGTCAATAATCGTTATGGTCATCTGGCTGGAGATATTGTCTTGAAAGGGGTTGCGGATATTCTAAAATCATCCAGCCGAGATTATGAGTTGGTTGCGCGTTTTGGCGGCGAGGAATTTTCGATTTTGATGCCAGAAACATCTGTGTTAGAGGCCCAAATCTTTGTAGAGGAGATGCGGTCTTTGATCGAATGTGCCGAATTCTCTGTCTCTACCAACACCACACCACTTAAGGTGACGATGAGTTTTGGCATTGCAGAATGGCAAGCGAAAGATCAATCGGTCGATGCCCTCATCTATCGGGCGGATGTTGCTGTCTACCAAGCTAAGATGAATGGCCGCAATCAAGTCTGCGTTTTTGCCAGTGAGCAAGAAACTATTGGGGCCATACGCCCAGCAGACCATGCCAAAGCCGAGACCAAGGCTCCCCCCAACAAGTTGCTTCCAACCTTACCCCTAAACGAGCAGAGCCGCATCAGCTGATGATAAAAGCAACGAGGCGAGACGATTTATGGAATCTTGCTCGTCCTAATCGTTTAACAAAATCATGTCGTTACGGTGGACAGCCGCCGGACCATAGGTATAACCGAGACGCTCGGCAATTAGTTCAGACTGGCGGCCAGCAATTTGGCGCATGTCGCTACTGGCATAAGCCGTCAGACCGCGTGCAAGTTCGTGGCGTTCGAGATTCATAATCATTACGGTGTCGCCGCGCAGAAATTCACCTTCGACATGGACAATCCCTGCTGGTAAAAGGCTGCGCCCTTTCTCGCACAAGGCGCGGGCGGCGCCAGCATCAATCAACAACCGGCCAGCGGGTTTAGGGCCCGCCAAGATCCAACTCTTGCGACTTTCCAGACGTGTCTCTAGCGCAGGAAAACGCGTTCCCAGCGCCTCACCGGCGACCACGCGGTTGATTACGTTCGGCTCGCGGCCCGAGGTAATTACCACATCTGTGCCGGCTCGTCGGGCAATGTTGGCTGCCTGCACTTTGGTCGTCATCCCGCCCACACCTAGTCCGCTGACACTGCCACCCGCTTGGGCACGTAAAGTTTCGTCGATATGGCGTACCTCTGCAATCAATTGCGCATCGGGATTCGTGCGTGGATCCGCCGTAAACAGCCCCGACTGGTCCGTGAGCAAAATTAACAGATCGGCATTGACCAATGTGGCCACCAACGCCGACAAATTGTCATTATCGCCAACCTTGATCTCTTCAGTGGCAAGCGCATCGTTTTCATTGACAACCGGAACAATACGATGATCTAACAGGGCCGAAAAGGCATCGCGTGCATTAAGAAAACGCTGGCGATTCTCTACATCGGCTCGCGTGAGCAGAATCTGACCGACATGAATGCCATAAATCTCAAAGAAACGCTCCCAGGTAAGCATCAGCCGGCTTTGCCCGACCGCAGCTAGCAGCTGTTTGCTGGCAATTGTCGGCGGCAACTCTGGGAAATTGAGCCGCGCACGACCCACGGCAATCGCACCAGATGTACACAAAATGATATCGTGATTTTGATGATAGAGTTCAGCGCACTGGCGGACTAATTCGACCATGCGCGGATGGTCAAGGTTGCGTCCACCACCGGTGAGCACACTAGTGCCCAACTTAACAACAATCCGTTTATACATAAGCCCCATTTAACTTTTTGTGTTCTACAAAATACGTTTATTCCAGCCGGTACACAAGCTCGGGTTGCGCCGTCTGCATCTCCAGTGGCGGCAGACCCGCTAACATTGCTTCCAAGTCGTTGACCACCATGCGCCCGATATGGCGCAAATCTCTGGGGACGCTGCCCGCTCGGTGCGCCGAAAGGATAACACCCGGTGCATGACGAATCGGGTGATCTTTGGGCAGTGGCTCCTCTGGGAAAACATCAATCGCTGCTTTAAATCGACCTGCGCTGACCAGTTCGGTTAAGGCCGCAAAATCAACCAAATGAGAACGACTGATCAGAACAAAAACGGCTCCTGGCTGGATTAGCGCCAGATGTTCATAATCCAATAACGCTTTGTTGGCGATAGACGGAATAGCGAGCACGAAGATCACTTTGCACGTTTCTAATAAGGGCTTGAGTTCAACCGGGGTCATCCCCTGGCTGGCCAAATAGGTTGCAGGCAGCCAAGGATCGTAGACTTGAAGCTTACACTGGAAGGGCGCGAGTAAGGGTTTTAACGCCCGCGCCAAGCCGCCAAAGCCGATTAAGCCGACAGGTTGATTATAGATTGTAAAAGTGCCAACATTGCCCGCATGGAGCCAACGTTCTTCGCCCGTTGCAAAGGCATTATGACCGTCGACAATCTCTCGTGACGCAGCCAATGCCATCCCAAGCGCCATTTCAGCCACCATGGGTCCGAAGGCTGGTGCACAGCTTAACACTCGAATGTTACGTGCAAAGCAACTTTGATAGTCTAAAACTTGCGGACTCGGGTGGCGTCCCCCGACTTCTAGAATGGCGCGCAAATTGGGCATTTCATGAACTGAGCCATGACGCCAGCGACCTGTTACGATGGCAAAGGCATCGTCTTTGGCTTGGGCAAATAATTCATCCGGCATCGGTTCGTCGCGCCCCCAAACCACGTCTGTCAGACGATAAAGCCGCTCTAGATCCGCCGATTCCTTGCTCAGTGGTTGATCAATCAAAGCTAGGATAAGAGTAGGGTTCAGGCATGCCTGAACCCTACTGTACTATGTTCAGTTTACAATGCTAGGTTTCAACGAACAAAATCTTTTAACTAGAAAACGGTTGGCCAAACTTTTCAGCATGGGCAACCTCACCCAGCGGTTTGCGTTTTTTTATCCCAATGCCTATTGATTTTGCTGGATATCCAAACGGGATAATGGTCAACACCATTCGATCCTGAGGAATATTGAGCAATTCTTTAATCGCTGCACTATTCACATTGCCCACCCAGTTTGAACCTACGCCAGCTTCCCAGGCGACTAACATCATGTCTTGAACGGCCCGCGCCCCATCAATGTAACCTAATGGACCTTCGGGCACCACAACCGCAATCGCCAGTGCCGCTTGGGCAATATAAGGCCCGTGCGGCGCTAATTGTCCCAACTGCTGTAAATTTTCTGGTTGGCGTACCACAACGAAATCCCAGTGTTGTCGATTCATGGCGCTACCGGTTAAGCGGCCGGCATCAAGAATCCGGCGTACGACATCAGTAGGCACTGGCTGTTGCACATATTCGCGTACGGCCAATAGGGTTTTCATCGCATCAAATACGTCCATGTGAGCCTCCTTGTCGGTCTGAACTTATGCCCGCAAAGCCCACTAAGTTTCGTTGGTTCTTCTTTGCGATCTTAGAGACTGTTTAAAAAGCCCGCTGCACCCAGCGGGGTTCCCGATTCAGCGTCGGGTATGAAAAACCGCGCCCAATGGCGGGTGCCCTTAGGGCGCGAAACGGGTTGATCCCTTGACCTAGCGTGTTTTAACCCGTTTTTCCTATCAGGCGGCGAATTCATTCGCTGCTTTTTAAACAGCTTCTTAGTAGCTTTGCGGGCATACCGGCTGTTTTACTTAACTGCTAGGGATTTCCTTTACGCTTTCATAGAAGTACGCACTCGTTCTGCAACACCAGCCGCGTCCAATCCATAATATTGATAGAGTTGGTATGGTGAAGCAATGACTGAATACTCGTCGGGTGGGAAACCAATGCGGACGAGCTTGACCCCATCGACCCGTGCATCAATAATTGCATCGGCGACCGCCGTGGCGACACCACCACGAGTATTGTGTTCCTCTGCCACAAAGACATTGCGTGATTCTTCAATTAAGGAGAGCACGCCCTCGGTGTCAAAGGGTTGAATGGTGTGCAAATCAGCCACGGTTAGACTAATCCCTTCACTGGCTAGTGACTCCGCCGCTTGCCGGGCTGCGCTCACCATAATCCCGTTCGCAAACAAGACACCATCGGTGCCTTTGCGTAGGACGCTGATTTTGCCATATTCCCACGCTTCACCTGGCAGATACGCATCGGCTTCGCGCCCACGACCAAGGCGGAAATAAATTGGCCCTTCAACATCTACCGTCTGACGCAGTGCTTGTTCGAGGCTATACGCATCGGCAGGACAGACAATTTTTAAGTTGGCAATCGAACGCATAATGCCGATGTCTTCCGTGGCATGGTGCGATGTGCCATAATAACCGAGTGAAATGCCAGCATGATGCCCTAAAAGGCGCACCGGCAAATTAGGGTAAGCCAGATCGGTGCGGATATGTTCACAACAGAGCAACCCCAGAAACGAGGCAAAGGTCGCCACATAGGGGATGGCGCCCGTTGTGGCCAAACCAGCGGCCACACTTACCATATTCTGCTCGGCGATGCCCAGGTTAAAGAAGCGATCAGGATGGCGATAGGAAAATTCGATGGTTCGGTTGCTAAAGCCTAAATCAGCCGTTAACACCATCAAGCGGTCGTTCTGATCTGCTAGATCAGCTAGCACACGCGCCGCAATTGCCGAGTGTGCCTGGGTGCGCAACATCCCCAAATGCCAGGATTCTGTCTCCTGTAGATCAATGTCCGCAGGAATAAGTTGTTCAGGCGTGCTCATAATGAATGATCTCCTCGATGGTCGCTTGGGCATCGGCACCATGTAAATAACCGAGATGCCAGAGTCGTGAATTTTCCATGTATTTTACGCCCTTACCTTTGATCGTGTGTGCAATGACCACCTGGGGTTTGTCGCTGTTGCTAGGTAAATTATCAAAGGTATTGACCAGTTCGCTTAGATTGTGGCCATCACACTCGTGAACTTGCCAGTTGAACGCTGTCCATTTATCGGCCAACGGTTCAATGCGCATGGTCTCTTCGGTGCGTGCATCTAGCCCCATGCCATTGCGATCTACGATAGCAATCAAGTTGCCGGCCTGAAAATGCGCGGCCGCCTGTGCCGCTTCCCAAATTTGCCCTTCGTTCAACTCGCCGTCACCTAATAAGACAAAAGCGCGTCCGGGTGATTTTTGTTGCTTCAGACCCATGGCCATACCCAAGCCGATGGAGAGGCCATGGCCCAGGGAACCAGAGCTAAAGTCAATCCCTGGCACTTTGCGCATATCTGGATGGTCACCGAGTGGTGAGCCAATCCGGGCATAATTATCTAGCCAAGCGGTGGGGAAATAGCCTTTATCCGCTAGAATGGGATAGACGCCAACCGCACAGTGGCCTTTGGACAAAATAAGCCGATCGCGATCGACCCATTTAGGATCACTAGAGATGCTCATGGTGTGATAATACAAGGTTGATAGAATCTCTGCCGCCGAAAAGACCGAGGTATAGTGCCCACTTTTGGCAATTTCGATCAGGCGGACCGTCTCGGTGCGGATAAACTGCGCACGCTCGCGCAATTGATCCAAGTTTGCTGTAGTCATTGTTTCCTCTCTGTAATTACGTGAATAAGGTAAGCGCGGATATTGATATTTTGCGCTGGATTTGGTTAAGTGGCAGGTGTTCCTCCCAATAAAAAGCCACCATCGACCGTAAGACATTGGCCGGTGATAAATGAAGCTCGCTCAGAGACTAGAAAAGCGGCCGCTTCGGCAATGTCTTCTGGCACTCCAATGCGACGAAGTGGCGTTACGGGGACGACTGGTTCAGCGTAGGTTGGTTGACCAATCGGTGGTTCATTAGGATGGGGGACGCGGCTATCGATGTAACCAGGCGCAATCGCGTTGACCCGTATGCCCTGCGGCCCCAACTCGTAGGCCATACTCTCGGTTAGACGCATAATACCAGCCTTGCAAATACCATAGACCGTATCCTGTGGCCAACACCGGCTACGATGTACAGAACTAATGTTAATAATCGCGCCTTTGATGCGCGGGTTGTTGTCTTGGTTGGCGATCATCAAGCGAGCCGCCGCTTGTGAGCAGAGAAAAGGCCCTTTGAGATCGACATTCAACATCGTGTCCCAATCTTCTTCTGGTATATCTAAGAAGTCGTGCCAAGACCAGGTTGCGGCATTGTTGACTAGCACATCCAAACGGCCAAAGCGTTGCTCAATTTGTTGAAAAAGAGCCTTAATCGAAGTTGGACTACCCATGTCTGCTTGCAGCACTAGCGCCTGTCGGCCCTGTGCCTCAATCGCCGCCGCGGTTTGTTGCGCATTATCGTCAATTTCATAATCATTTACCACAATATCATAACCATCACGCGCTAAAGTTAACGCGATTGCACGCCCTATCCCGCGACGCGACCCAGTAACCAGAGCGACTCGGTTGTTCGTCATCGAAACTCATCCTCCTGCTTAGCATTTTCTTCAGCACAAATGGCCTAGAAATGGGGAGATACGAATAAAAATAGAAACAATTTCCAATTACATCAATAATTTCATGAGTAAAGCGGCACGAGAAACTAAGTATACTTGGAGAAGCGGTGAGCGTCAAACGTAAATTGCTTTTCTAGGACAGGACACTTTGGTGCGAACCATTTTTATGGTCCGTTGACAGCCCAAAAAGTAGCGCCGAAAGGCGGTTCCTTATTAGGCGCGGCGACAAAACTACTTGTGTCTGAAGGCACTTTCTGAGCTTGTCACGGGGGCCCACTGGGCGCGGTTTTAGCCCTGCGTCTGGAAAAAATAGCGAGTCCTAAAGTATTTTAGGTGGAAGCTGCGAGGGACAAATTCTATTTGCGCCTTACATGCGGCAGACCGATTCGCTAAAACGCACTGGCGATTGTACAATAATTATCTTTTTCAAAAAAATCATCATTTACATTCAGGGTCAAAGCCAAAGTTATTATTCATATGAAAAAAGGCATTCTGTATGCATTTATTGCATACGTCATTTGGGGTTTCTTGCCGATCTACTGGAAGGCATTACCGGGCGTATCTGCTTTAGAAATTTTGTCGCACCGGGTGATTTGGTCATTTCTTTTTCTCATGATCGTGCTCGCGTACAAAAATCACTGGCAATGGATTACACCTGCGCTACGCAACCGGCGAATCGTGTTGACTTTTTGTGCGGCTACCATGATGTTGGGGATTAACTGGCTCGTCTACATTTGGGCGGTGAAAGCGAACCATGTGGTGGAAAGCAGTTTAGGGTATTTTATCAACCCTTTGGTGAATGTCTTGTTGGGCGTCATCTTTTTACGGGAGCGATTGCGCCACAGGCAAGTGATTGCGATTGGCATCGCCGCTTTGGGCGTTATTTACCTTACCATTAGTTTGGGGGCGCTGCCCTGGATCGGCTTAACACTCGCATTGAGTTTTGGGTTGTATGGTTTGCTGAGAAAAACGGCAGCTTTAAATTCGCTTGAAGGCTTAGCCTTAGAAACAGCACTGTTGGTTGGGCCAGCCTTGCTCTATGTATTCTATCAAGATCGAATGGGCGCGGGCTCATTTGGGCACGCCAAACTGAACATCTCGATTATGTTGGCATTTGCGGGCGTGATTACGGCGGTGCCATTGCTCTTATTCGCGGCTGGTGCGCGCCGTGTGCCACTATCCACCCTGGGGATCATCCAATATATTGCGCCGACCATTCAATTTCTGTTAGGGGTGTTTCTGTATGGAGAACCGCTCACACTGGCAAGCTTGGTTGGTTTTGGGTTTATTTGGGCCGCACTTGCGATCTATTCGGCGGAAGGGTTGCTGAGAAGACGTCGCGAAACCCTCTACCAGTATGCAAACTAGTGGATAAAGCTAACATCAAAATGCATCGCACCATCAAGATAGCTCTGGTGGTGCGCTGCATTTTGATGTTAGGAAAATGAGAGGCTTAACCCTTCAAATAGGTATCGATGGCGTCTTTGCTGATTCGATATTCAGCCCCAATTTTTCTGGCCTTGAGATCGCCACTGTCAATTGCTGCCTGCACATCAGCCGGTTTTACTTTTAAATAGGCCGCGGCTTCTTCTAACGTCATGATCCCAGGTGTAGCCGCACTCGCTGCTGCCTGGGCGGGTTGCTGCTGTGAGGACTGCTGCGCATTTGACATCGCATTGGAGATCATCCCAGCCATGCCAGCGCCCATCCCAATCCCGGCGCCTAACCCGAGACCTTCGCCTGTACCACCACCAGGTTGTTTGGCCGCGTCGCCAATGGCCCCTGCAGTTTTATATTTCATGTAATTATCAAGATTCCCAATCGCGCCCATGCTAGAGCGTTCGTCAATTGCCTTGGCCGTTTCGTCGGTTGGGCTGATCGAGACGATCATAAATTGCTTAAGATTGATGCCGAGAGCCAAGAAATCTTCTTGCACCTTGGCCTTCATCCCCGCGCTGATTTCATCAAACAATTTTGGCAGATCGAAGATGCTGGTCATATTTTCGCCCAGCACGTCTGTCAAACGGGCAAGAACTGCGCCCCGCAAATAATCTTCGATCTGTGATGTCGTATAGAGCCCTTGTGTCCCCACAATTTGGTCTACGAAGCGCTTCGGGTCGGCAATTTGCATGGTATATTGCCCAAAAGCCCGGAGGCGCACCAACCCAAGATCGGTATCACGCAAGCTAATTGGTTGCGGCGTGCCCCACTTCATATCCGTGATCTCGCGCATGTTGACAAAATAAACTTCGGCCGTAAAGACATCATTGCCGCCGGTTACCAGTCGCAACAAGCCCGAGAGAATTGGCAAATTCATGGTTGTGATCGTATGGCGACCTGGCTCAAACGTGTCCAGCGATTTACCATCTCGATAGAAGATCGCGCGCTGGCTTTCGCGAACGATGACTTGGCTCCCAAACTTAAAATTGCCCGCGCTATTTTCAGGAACGCGTGAAACCAGATCATTCGGCCCCATATTCGGGGCTTCAACCACATCAATAATACTTGGCATTAGATTTCTCTCCTCTATTTTGAAAATTTATAGAATGGCCGCTACCCGACCTAATAGGTGTTTATTTTATGCCTGCGAAATAGACAACGATTACGCTTTAGGTTCATCTGGCGCCGGATTTGACTCGGGCGCCGGTGATGTTGGAATTTCTTCTAGCTTGGGCGATAACGAACTCATGTCGATCGCTGGCACAGCCGTGGCGTCCATCAACATTTCTGGCGAGATCACCGCTTGACTGCGCTTATCGAACATGGTGCGCAATTCGGTGATGATGCTGGTGAGCTGGTCAATCAACGGTGGAACGTTCTGTTTATTCGTCACCCCATCGGCCAGCGCCTTAACTGCGTTTTCGACCGCAACGACGCGTCCGGCCAAAGCAATGTCAAACTTATTGAGTGCATCTAATTGCTCTTCACGAATTTTAATCGCGTCAAAGAGTCCAGCATAACCGTAACTTGCGGTCTTCACTCGATCAACCAATGTCTGTAACTTTTGAATGGCGCCGTCTACATCGTCCAGTAGCGCTAAACCACCGCCTTTAAGTAACTTATTTTGAATGTCGAGCAACGCTTGTTTTTGTTGTTCGAGTTGACCGGCAATTAACGTGCGCAAATGTTTGTCTGCATCGCGGCGCAGGTCTTTGTCTACATAGCCGCGGATTCCTGGTAGTCCCTTTAAAAGGCGCTCAAGCGCCCCCATATTGGCCTTTGCAGCCTCTACAAATTGATCACTCATCTGTTTAGCTCTCCTTTGTGAATTGAACAGTCATTGGCAGCTCGCTTAGGTAGACGTATCCGTAGATGCGGGCGCACCAGTAGATGCGGGCGCACCGGTGGGTGCGGGCGTCGCGGTTGTTACATTGGCGCCCGCCGTAGTCGATGCGGCGGCTCGCTTAGTCAGAAATACTTCACTGCCACAAAAAGGGCATTTGATCAGACCTTTGCCAGCAAAGACCAACTCTCCACCGCAGTTGGGGCATTTTTTGCCAGCAGCCAGTGCCTGACTTTCAACACTGTAGAAAACGCCTTTTTCCCAATTGATAGCGCCACTGAACAGTTGTTTGCCCACTAAATCGCGAATCATATCCTCAATGGCATCGCGCGGCAATTGCAATTCGGCCACTAATTGGCTAATGTTTACTTGGCCTTGCGTCAACACCATGTTGAGTATCTTCTTCTCTTGCGTCACGATATCAAACTCGGCTTTTTCGGAAGTGCCTTTACGGAAGACATAAAAGCCGACGCCAAAGATCGGCGTGGCGACGAGCAGCGCAAGAAAGATCCCTAAGATGGTCCCCCCACCGGTGGCG